>JBGVKJ010000016.1:0-2313 GCA_045123695.1 Acutalibacteraceae bacterium | reverse complement strand
AGGAGCAATTTTTATTTAGAAAGAGGTATAAAATTATGATGAATGTTAAAGGCAATCTCACTGTAAGTCCAGCCACACAAAATGAAGCTGAATTTGTTAAAACAATGTTTGAGCTTAATCAAAAAAAGCTTAATGCAGAATTCATCAGCCTTTCAGAGTGGCAAGAAATTTTAGGCAATCCCGATCCTTATGAAAAGCATTTTTTGATTTGCAAGGAATCTATGCCTGTTGCGTATATCAAGATAAACGGCTTGGAAAATAAGGATACTGCATACGTTTCTATGCTTTTTGTTCACTGCAAATATCAAAGACAGGGTATCGGTTCCTTCGCCTTGGATTTTGCTCAGCAATATGTGTTTGAAAGAGGATTTTCCCATCTTGCAATAAAAACAGATAAAGAAAATTTGCAGGCTCAGCACTGCTACGAAAAAAACGGCTTTATCTTATCGCAAAAACGGGGCAAATATTTGTACATCAAGCCAATCAAGTAACTTTAATAAATAAAATCACCGACACTGTGTCGGTGATTTTGCTTTTTTGATGCTGATTTTAAAAAACTATTGCAAATAAAAATATTTTATGATATACTATTGGAGCAATTTAATACGGAGAAGTACTCAAGTGGTCGAAGAGGCGTGACTCGAAATTTTGTAGTCACTTTGGAACCTCCCACCTTAAATCCCTTGATTTATAAGGGTTTTCCGCAGTTCAAATAAAACTTAATACGTTAGTTCTCTCCTACTGTTCTCTCCAATTTCCAAGGTTGAGTAAGAACAGTAGAGAGCTAAAAATACACGGAGAGATATCGAAGTGGTCATAACGGGGCGCACTCGAAATGCGTTTGAGAGCAATCTCACGAGGGTTCGAATCCCTCTCTCTCCGCCACACCGAGCCTGCAAAGTCAATTTGCAGGCTCATTTTTTTCGCCTTTTTTCGACTTATGAAACCGTGGTCAGAGCCGCCCTCATTCCCGTCACCATAGCTTCGGCGGAGTTGAGTTTGGAGTTGTAGTCTAAGTGTGCATAGATGTTTGCTGTTGTGCTGAAATCAGAGTGTCCAAGCCATTCTTGAATTTGCTTCATCGGTACACCGTTCTTCAGAAGCATTGACGCGCAGGTGTGACGGAGATCGTGAAATCTGATGTGCCGCATACCGTGACGTGCAAGGAGCTTCGGGAAGGCTTCGCTCAAATAGTTCGGTGGAATGATATTGCCCATTTCATCGACGCAGATATATTCAAGATATTTCGTATTGTAGCAGCTACCACATACTCTCTTGTATTCTTCCTGCATCTCCCATCTTTGCAAAAGCAACGCTCTGAATTGAGGTATCAAAGGGAGTGTTCTGCGGCTCGACTTGGTTTTCGTCGTGTCGGTCGCCACTTCTACCTTCTTGCCGTCGATTTTGCAAGATGTAAGTGTGTGCTTGATGGTGATGGTATTCTGCTGAAAGTCGATAGCATCCCATTTGAGTCCGAGAACCTCACTACGGCGAAGTCCGTAGAACGCCGCCAATACGATTGGCAATTCAAGCTTCGTTCCTCTCGCCACCTCAAACAAGTCTTGTATCTCGTCCTCGGTGTAGAAGCTGCCTTGAAATTCGTTCTTCTTCGGTCTGTCCACCTTATCCACGGGGTTGAAAATAATCAAGTCTGTTTTGACCGCATATTTCATAGCTCTGTGAATGATTGCGTGATAGTGGATGACCGAGTTAGCCGATACTCTTTCAAGCTGAACGAGGTAGAATTTTTGAATATCAGCAGCCGTTACCTCGGTGAGCCTACGCTTCAACGGCTTGAAATAAGGAATGATGATTTTATTCGTCATTTCCGCATAAGAAGCGTATGTAGTGAGTTTGATTGTGCTCTTGGCTATTTCAAGCCACATTGCGAGAAAGTCCACGAACATAATCTCGCCGGAAAGCTCCACCGCTTCTTCCTCAACCTCGGGTACATAGGTCTGTCGGGTTTTCAAAAGCAATGCTTCAGCCTTTTTCTTGTTGCCTTTCACCACCAATCCCGTGGGTATCCACTTGGTTTTGCGCTTACCGCCCACGGTGTAGTTCAATACCATATAAAAATAACCTTTTTTCTCTTGCAGATGTCCTGCTACCATAATAATTACCTCCTTAATGTAGTAGCACGAATTGGACACTTGCCGTTGACCACCCTCATTATATCACGGTGCGCTGCAAATGTCCAATGTGCAAATTTTTATTTTATGCCTTTGCCATATTGATTTTCAAAAAAGAAAGCAGATGTACCTTCGGAACACGGTACGATCTGCCGACCTTCATATTTTGGATAGTGCCGTT
>JBGVKJ010000015.1:0-1924 GCA_045123695.1 Acutalibacteraceae bacterium | reverse complement strand
CTAAGCCTTTCATAAAATCACCTATATCTTACTCCCACTCGGCAATTACCTTCTTAAGTGCCTCAACCTCTGCCATAACGCACTCGGGTGAGGGTCCGCCCTTAACGGTACGCTTGCTTACACATTCGTCAAGGTCGATA
Source organism: Acutalibacteraceae bacterium (assembly GCA_045123695.1). Classification (GTDB taxonomy): domain Bacteria; phylum Bacillota; class Clostridia; order Oscillospirales; family Acutalibacteraceae; genus UBA8612. Next base: position 1,784 of record JBGVKJ010000015.1, on the reverse strand, counting down.
GCGGTGTAAACATCCTCGTCGAAAAGGTCACATACTGCCTTGTATTCCTCAATGGGGAGAGTTTCGAGGGTGAGTCCCTTGTCAATGCAGGTGGCAACGAGCATACCTGTTGCCTTGTAGGCATCACGGAAGGGAAGTCCCTTGTAAACAAGGTAGTCTGCTGCATCGGTAGCGTTGATGAAGCCCCTTGCGGCAGCGTTTCTCATATTGTCACGAAGCACCGTTGCGGTGTCAAGCATGGGAGCAAAGGTGTCAAGGCACATAATAACAGTGTCGAGAGCATCGAAAACTGCTTCCTTGTCCTCCTGCATATCCTTGTTGTATGCAAGGGGAATACCCTTCATTACTGTAAGAAGTGTCTGCAAATCACCGAATACTCTGCCTGACTTGCCTCGTACAAGCTCTGCAATGTCGGGATTCTTCTTCTGGGGCATAATGGATGAGCCTGTTGAAAATGCATCGTCAAGCTCAATGAATTTGAATTCCCAGGAGCACCAGGCAATGATTTCCTCGGAGAAGCGTGAGAGATGCACCATAATAATTGAAAGCACCGAGAGTAATTCGAGTGCATAGTCTCTGTCGGAAACACCGTCAAGGCTGTTGGCAGTAACACCTGAAAGACCGAGAAGTTCTGCAACATATTCTCTGTCGAGAGGGTATGTTGTGCCTGCAAGTGCGCCCGAGCCGAGAGGGGAAACAGCCATTCTCTTTTTGCAGTCATAAAGGCGGTCAAGGTCACGAAGAAGCATCTGCGCATAAGCGAGAAGATGATGTCCGAAGGTTACGGGCTGTGCACGCTGAAGGTGAGTGTAGCCGGGCATAACCGCATCATAGTTTTCCTCTGCCTTGTTGACAATAACCTCAATGAGCGCCTTGATTGACTGCTCAAGAATGTCACACTGGTCAAGCAGATAAAGTCTGAAATCAAGTGCAACCTGGTCATTACGGCTTCTTGCGGTGTGAAGTCTTTTTCCGCTGTCACCGATACGGCTTGTCAGCTCACCCTCAACGAAGGTATGTATGTCCTCGGCTGTCATATCAATCTGAAGTGCGCCGCTTTCAAGGTCTGCGGCAATTTCCTTGAGTGAAGCAACGATTTTTTCACTTTCACTTTTATCAATGATACCCTGCTTGCCGAGCATTGTTGCGTGGGCAACTGAGCCTCTGATATCCTGTTCGGCCATACGGCAGTCAAAGGGGATTGATGAATTGAAATCGTTTGTTTTTTTATCGAGTGATTTTTTGAATCGTCCTGTCCATAAGGGCATAGTTGTTTCCTCCATGCAGTTTATTATAGTTCGTTATAACAATCATCCTGCCATAAAGCAGGGTTTGAATCTATGTACTGGGATACTTTTTCATACATTTTATCGTTTTTTATTATGTTATCATAATATCCGTTTTGCCATATAACGTAGGGACACGGCGAGCCGTGTCCGTTGCTATCATCGAGCGATTTGTGAATTTCTTTTGTTACAGATGATTTATATGCACGAACAATAGTTGCTATTGATTGTTTTGTGGGTTTTGAAAATTTTTCGAATTGAGGGTTAGTGTCAAATAAAAAATCGTGAGATATTTCGATTAGCAGATGTATGTGATTAGGCATAACAACCCAATTTGTTATTTTTATGCCGTTCTCATTTCGCAATAAATTTGTTTTATTGATTTCTTCACAAGCAATTTCACCGTATTTGCTGTATGTCATGACACCGTTTTCTATTGAACCGAAAATATGCAGTTTTTTGTAGGAACATATTGTTATGAAATATGCTCCATTGCTA
>JBGVKJ010000014.1:0-9653 GCA_045123695.1 Acutalibacteraceae bacterium | reverse complement strand
CTAACCTCGGCTCAAGCGCAATACTCGACGGCATCACACAGAACGGAGAGATCAGCGAGGAAGCAAGGCAAACGGTATCCGAGCTGCTCAAGCGCAGCTTCCGCCCTGAGTTTCTGAACCGTCTTGACGAGATCGTGTTCTACAAGCCCCTCACGAAGGAAAACGTTCGCGGCATCGTGGATCTCCTGATCGCCGACCTGAATAAGCGCCTCAAGGATAAGCAATTGAAGGTTGAGATCACCGACGCAGCAAAGGATCATATCATTGAGTCTGCTTACAACCCGATTTACGGTGCAAGACCGCTGAAGAGATTCATTCAATCCAAGATCGAAACGCTTCTTGCGCGTGAGATTATTGGCGGTGATATTGAGCCTGATACAACCTTGGAAATTGATTATGATAACTCCACGCTCGTAATAAAATAACGATTAGCCCTCGCTCCAAGCGGAACGAGGGCTGATTTTATATGCTATCCTTTGCAGACCGGATATTGTATCACTATATCAGTGCTTCGACATCATCTTATTGTAAAGCTTATATATTCCGCATCTCCAGCACAGTACCATACCGAGGACCGCACCGACGACTGCCTGCAAGATCTGATACGGCATTTTTAAGATCGCATATTCAGGCGTGCTGTAAATAAAAGCTCTGCCGAGAGAGTAACCAACCACCATAATAACCGCGCCGATCGTCACGCCGATTCCCGAAGAGATGATGGGATGTTTCTTCATAACATAGTGTGAAAAAACTGATATTACCACTGCCTGCAAGCCGTGTGTTACGAGAGAGACGAACATTGGAAGCGGATAGAAGAACAGATCACCGAGAAACGCGCCTACACCGCCCACCATAAACGCCGCAAGCGGATCAAGCATGATCGCCGCGAGACAGATCACTATGTCGTTCATATAGAGATGTCCGCCGGGAACGGGGACACCAAAGGAGCTCATTGCTATGTTGAGCGCCATAAGCATTGCCGTGGTACATAGCCATACCGTTGTTCTTTTTGCATGATTTTTTGCTTGCATATCCATATTCTCCTTGCAATTTCGTTGGAAATATTATATAATAATCCTGACGATATAAAAATAGTCAGAAAAGGAGAATATTATATCACCAGATGAAATACAAGGTTAACAAAAACACCCATCCTGTTTATTTGCAGATATACAAGCAAATAAAGGAAGATATTATTAACGGTTACTATCCATACAACACCAAACTTCCCTCCAAAAGATTGCTTGCTGATGAAACGGATACAAGCACGGTCACCATAGAACACGCTTATGCTCTCCTTTGTGATGAAGGATATGTCGAGTCCCGTGAACGAAGCGGTTTTTTCGTCATATTCCGAAAGACAGACGGATTTTCATTATCCACAGAAAATGACTTCCGCAATACCGAAAATAATCGTCAGCACCACATTAATCCCGAATTTCCATTCTCTGTACTTGCCAAAACAATGCGAGCGGTAATCAGCGATTTGGGAGAAGACATTCTTGAAAAGTCAGAGAACAAAGGCTGTACTCAACTACGCTTTGCTATTAAACATTATCTTGCCAAAAATCGCGGCATTTCTGTTGATACGGAGCAGATCATCATCGGCTCCGGCGCGGAATACCTTTACGGGCTTATCATAGAAATGCTTGGACACAATAGAGTCTATGGGATCGAAGATCCGTCCTACAAGAAGATTGAACAAGTATACAAAGCTTCTGAGGTTTCTTACGAGGCTTTGCGTTTATCTAATGACGGCATTGATAGCGCTGTATTATCGAAAACTGATGCGAATGTACTTCATACAACCCCTTACAGGAGCTATCCTACAGGCGTAACTGCATCCGCAAGCAAGAGACACGAATATATCCGTTGGGCAAGTATTGATAAGAGATTCATCATTGAGGATGACTTTGAGTCCGAATTTTCGGTTTCCACAAAGCCGGAGGATACTCTATTCTCACTTTCAGAGGATGATAACGTAATCTATCTGAATACCTTCTCCAAAACAATCTCCCCCTCTTTGCGAATCGGATATATGGTTCTTCCAAAAAAACTTGTATCAGTCTTTGATGAACGCCTTGGATTCTATTCGTGTACCGTTCCAACTTTTGAACAGTATGTCATCGCAAGGCTTATCCAAAACGGAGACTTCGAACGACATATCAACAGAGTAAGACGAAATTTAAGAAAAAAACTAAAATTATAATAAAGGCAAAAAGGAAGGGTGTCGCGTGAGTGCGACACCCTTGTTGTTAAATGTTTTCATTTTTCAGCGCATCAATGGGATTTTCTTTTTTGATCTTATGCATTGCATAGATCATGGTTGCAAAGACCACAAGAAATACGCTGAGTGTTGCAATAAATTACTTTTGCTAAAATCTCCTGCGCCTTCAATGCCGTCGTCAATACGAATCAATTCACCAATGATCGTTCCCAGCGCCATGCAAATGATGACACACAAGATATCTGCTGTACCCAGCGCACTGCTAAGGCCAATCAGAATGGTTACGAGAGCCAGTGCCGATATGACCGCTTTGGTGAATTTCTCGTTGATCTTATTTCTGAATATCAATCCAACCATACTTCCGAGAAGAACTGTTGCTACGTTTACCAATACTGCTACCATAGCCGATGTTTCCTGACTTGAAATTTTCGAATTTATTTTGACAGCATAACCTTATCACTTGTCATTTGCGTGCCGCTGGATGCTTCAAACATCTGAAGGAGCTGTTCAATCGTAAGCTTCTTCTTTTCTTCACCCTTAACGTCAACCACGATTCGTCCCTCGTGCATCATGATGAGGCGATTGCCCACGCGAATGGCATCCGCCATATTGTGCGTGATCATAATGGTCATCAGGTTGTCCTTGGCAACGATCTCCTCGGTGATATCAAGAACCTTCTTGGCGGTCTTGGGGTCGAGTGCCGCCGTATGCTCGTCAAGGAGCAAGAGCTTCGGCTTCTTCAGCGTTGCCATAAGCAACGTAAGTGCCTGACGCTGACCGCCCGAGAGAAGTCCTACTTTGGCGGTGAGTCTTTCCTCAAGCCCGAGATCGAGAATCTTCAAAAGCTCCTTGTATTCTTTTCTCTCCTTTGAGGTAATTCCTGCGCGAAGACCTCTGAATGCACCTCTACGGGCGGCAAGAGCGAGGTTTTCCTCAATCTGCATATCTGCCGCCGTACCCGTCATGGGGTCTTGGAAAACACGTCCCAAGTATTTAGCACGTTTATGCTCCGGCAGTTTGGTCACGTCAACGCCGTCAACGATGATGCTACCGCAATCCACGGGATACACACCCGCAATCATATTGAGCATCGTGGATTTGCCCGCACCGTTGCCACCGATAACGGTTACAAAATCCCCCTCGTCGAGGTGAAGGTCAATACCACGAAGAGCCTTTTTTTCATTCACTGTTCCGGGGTTAAATGTTTTTTCTACGCCAATAATGTCAAGCATTTGTTTTTCCCCCTTTCGGTTTTCTCATATGCTTTTGCGCGTACTGTCTTTTCCAGTATGGGATTGCGAGGAATATGGCAACGATTACTGCAGAAAGAAGCTTCAAAAGGTTTGCGTCGAAGCCCAAGGTAATAACCGCTTGAATCACGATATAGTAAATGATCGATCCGAATGCAACGGACAGAAGACGAAGTGCAAAGTTCTTAAAGATCTTTCCGAACAAAGCCTCACCAATGATCACAGCGGCAAGACCGATGACGATGGAGCCTTGTCCCATCTTAACATCGGCAAAGCCCTGATACTGTGCAAGAAAAGCACCGGAGAATGCAACAAGACCGTTCGAGAGCATAATGCCGAAAACCTTATTGAAGCTTGTATTGATGCCTTGTGCACGGCTCATGCTTTGGTTAATACCGGTTGCTCGGATCGAGCAACCCATTTCCGTACCGAAGAACCAATACAGAATAGCAATCAGCACGATTAGAACAATGCCCACCGTTATAATCGGATTATGGAAAGCAAATTCTTTTACCCAACGCAGAGAAACGAGGAGCTCCGTGTTGTTTACATTGATCGATTGATTGGCTTTACCCATAATTTTAAGATTAATGGAGTAAAGCGAAAGCTGTGTCAGAATTCCTGCGAGAATGGGTGGTATTCCCATAAACGTGTGTAACAAACCGGTAATTGCACCTGCAACAAGTCCTGCGATAAACGCCGCAAGCATGGCAAGCCACAAATTGCATCCGTTCAGAATAAGAATTACCGCGACTGCACCACCCGTTGCAAACGAGCCATCCACAGTAAGATCGGCAACATCGAGAATGCGATAGGTGATATAGACACCGATCGCCATAATGCCCCATATAAGTCCTTGTGATACTGAACCCGGAAGGGCGCTTAATAACTGTTCAAAAATTTGCATTATATTTCACCTGTATCTTTATTCAGAATAGGCAGATAGCCGGAGAGAATTCTATTTCACTCCGGCTAAGTGCTTGTATTTAGTTATCTTCGATTGCTACGTATCCTTCAAGAGGTGTAATGCCGAGGGCATCGCAAATTGCCTTGTTGTACTTGGGAGTCTGAGTTTCTGCATATCCAATAGCCAAGGTGGAAATATCAGCTTCGCCCTTCAGTACCTTAACAGCCATTTTGCCAGTTGCGTAACCGAGATCATAGTAGCTGATGGAAAGCGTTGCAACGCCGCAACCCTTACAGATACCTTCCTCGCCGGCAATGACAGGAAGCTTCTTGGGAGCGCAAACGTTATCAATAATGCCGGTGTTTTCTGCTACGGTGTTGTCGGTAGGAACGTAGATAACATCACAATTATCAGCTGCGGTCATGCAGATCTGAGCCAAGTCATTGGAATCGGTGAAGGGGTAAAGAGTAGCGGTAAGCCCCTTCTTTTCAAGCTCAGCCTTAACCACGTCTACCTGATACTGGCTGTTTGCTTCCTTGGAGCAGTAGAGAAGGCCAACGGTCTTGGCGTTCGGAAACCATTCGGTGATCATAGCCGCCTGCTTATCAAGAGGAGCAAGGTCGGAGGTGCCGGAGATGTTGCCACCAACCGTACCGTTAAAGTTCTTGAGTTCAAGAGCCACACCGTATTCGGTTACGGATGTGCCGAGAATCGGGATTTCAGCCGTTGCAGCCGCTGCAGCCTGAAGCGCGGGAGTTGCGTTTGCCATGATCAGATCGACCTTGTTGGATACGAACTGATTGACAATGGTGGAACAGGTATTGGCGTCGTTCTGTGCATTCTGATAATCGAACTCTACCGCATCTGCGCCAAGCTCGTCAATAATCGCCTGCTTAAAGCCTTCGGTTGCCGCATCAAGCGCGGGATGCTCTACGAGCTGAACGATGCCTACTTTATATTTTCCATCGGATTTACTGTCGTTACAAGAGGAAAGGGCGATGCAACTACCCAAGCAGAGGATAAGGGCTAACAAAAGTGATACTGTCTTTTTCATGATAAATCTCCTTGATTTTAAATTAAAGGTTTCAAAGCATTCGATGCTTTAACACCCTCGGAATATCCGTTTGATTTTTCCTTGTGTGTATTATACTACGCATTTCACCATTAGTCAAGCGAATGGTTTTAATGATAACCATCGAAAATACCAATGGTCTATTACGAGGCACTCATACATTATTTCTTATCAAACAACGCTCTTCTCTCGGTGGAATGGCGCATCATAGCTCGCAGTCCGTCAATATCGTCTGTTTCAAGCATTGTTTTTAGCGTGTTGAATTTGTTTATGAATAAATTCATTTGATCCAGAAGCACGTCCTTATTTGCAATAAATAGCTCGCTCCACATAAGGTCGTTGATTCTTGCAATGCGTGTAAGGTCACGGAAGGAGTCACCCGTAAATTTCTCCATATTCTCCTTATTGTTGCAGGTCATCAGCGTGATGGCAATACAGTGTGTAAGCTGGGAGAGGAAGCCGATCATTTCATCGTGTTCTTCAGGTGACAGCGTAGTTACGTTAGAAAATCCGAGAAGTCTGCCAAGCTCGATACAGGTCTGTACTGCTTCGGGCGTGTTTTTTTCGGTGGGGGTCACAATGTAGTTTGCGCCAACAAACATTCTGTCGGTGCTGTTTTCCACACCCGATACCTCTCTACCCGCCATCGGGTGAGCCGCTACAAATTCCACATCGGGACGTAGCATATCCTGAATCTGATATACAATGCTCCGCTTTACACCCGTTACGTCGGTGATGAGCGCGCCGCTTTTCAAAAGCCCTTGATTTTTCTCAATCCACTCGACAAACACGTGAGGATATAGCGCAAAAATTACAAGGTCGGCTTCTCCTATCATGCATTCGTCAAGCCCGGTTGAGCCTTCATCTATAATTTTTTCATGGATTGCATAGTCTATTGAGCTTTGTTCCAATGTGATAGCGCTGATGTGGAAACCAAAGCGTTTCAATACCTTGGCATAGCTTCCTCCAAGAAGGCCGAGACCAACAATCAATATTTTTTTACTTACGTCAACGATCATGATACCATCCCTCTATTAAAGCGTATCCGCAAGATCGAGAACCAACCTTTCGGTCTTTTCCCATCCGAGGCAAGGGTCAGTAATAGATTTACCAAAAATATGTTCCTCGGGCTTACAAGCGCCGTCCTCAAGGTAACTCTCAATCATGAGCCCCTTAACCAGATGCTTGATATCTGCATTTTGATTGCGGCTGTGAACAATATCCTTGGAGATACGAATCTGCTCAAGCCACTTCTTGCCGGAGTTGTTGTGGTTGGTATCTACAATGATGGAGGGATTGGTGAGGTTAGATTTCTCGTAAAGCTCCTCTACGCGAAGCAGATCCTCGTAGTGATAGTTGGAGGTGCTTCTGCCGGCGTAGTCGATATATCCGCGCAAGATCGCGTGCGCATAGGGATTTCCTTCGCTGGTGACTTCCCAACCACGATAGATAAAGGTGTGGCTTGACTGTGCCGCCACGATAGAATTCATCATAACACTCAAGTCGCCGCCTGTTGGATTTTTCATACCAACGGGAACGTCAACACCGCTTGCAGTCAGTCTGTGCTGCTGATTTTCAACGGAACGTGCGCCGACAGCAACATAAGAAAGCAGATCTGAGAGGTAACGGTGATTTTCGGGGTACAGCATTTCATCGGCACATGAGAAATCATAATCGCGGAGCGCCGCCAAGTGAAGCTCACGAATGGCTACAATACCCTTGTACATATCGGGCTTTGCTTCGGGATCGGGCTGATGGAGCATTCCCTTATAGCCCTGACCCGTGGTTCTCGGCTTGTTCGTGTAGATACGAGGGATAATGATGATCTTATCCTTCACTTGTTCTTCGATCTTGCGAAGTCTTGAAATATATTCAAGCACGGGTTCACTGTGGTCGGCAGAGCACGGGCCGATTACAAGAATGAATTTATCCGAGCTACCGTCAAATACGGAGCGGATTTCTGCATCGCGAGCAGCTTTGACCGCTTCCATTCGCTCTGTCAAGGGATATTCTTTCTTTACATCTTGGGGAATGGGAAGCTTTCTGTGGAAATTCATTTGCATTGTTCTGAACCTCTTTTCAGATATATTTTGCTAAAATAAAAAGCCCGCATATCGCTTATGCTCCTAAAGCATAGCAGATGCGGACTGTCCGTATTGTTCCCAAGGCTATTTCATACACCTTGAAATACACAAACGCGGGCAGTCCGTTTTAAAGTAATAAAAATAATAAAAGAATTTGTTATTCTTCATGACTGTCGCTCCTTTCTGTATTTCTCGCGGGGATTACGTGTAACATTATACATCATTTCAGCCCATTAGTCAAGCGAATGGTTTTGATGATTACTATCTATTTTTTCGATGCTCAAGTTGCTTATAAAACATATAAACCGCTCTCGCATAAAAGATACGAGAGCGATTTGATCGCTATTGAAATTATATGATCGGCTTGCATTTCACAACCGCCTCGGTAACGTCAGTAAAGACGAGGATGCCGTCTTGATTATAAGCCTCGATTGTGATCTCTACGAGTCCGTTCTTGGCATTTCTCTTAACGAGATTGGTGATCGTTGCTTTGCCAACGAGAACGTCATTGGCAAACACAGGCTTTAACCATTCGATCTTGGTAGATTTCCCTGCAAGGAGCTCTTCTCCGAAAAAATCCACCTCAAGATACTTTGCCCATACCGACATAAAAGACATGACTCCGGGAGCAATCAGCTTGCCAAATGGCGTGGTTTTTGCATATTCCTCGTCGGTATGAAGCGGAATATTGTCGTAATCGCGAGCAAAAGCCATCATCTTTTCTTTCTCAATTACGGCAGGCGCTGTATCCACTGCCATACCGATTTTCAGCTCATCAAAATACATCTTCCTTCACCTCGCGAGTATTCCGTCAATAAACTGTTTTGCAAGTCTTGCGCTTCTGCCGCCACGCTCTAAAGCAAAGCGTTCTGCAAGCAGATCAAGCTCGTCGGTGGGCATTTGGATATTGTTTTCTTCCGCCAAATGATGTACGATATGCAAAAAGGTCTGTTTACTCGGCTTAGAGAACGTGATATGGATACCGAAGCGCTCCGAAAGCGACACAAGCTCTTGCATAGTATCGTTACGGTGAACGTCATCGCCCTCACGATCTGAGAAGGTTTCCTTGATGATATGGCGGCGGTTGCTTGTGGCATAGATGACCACGTTGTTTGACTTCGCCGTAACCGAGCCTTCAAGTACCGCTTTGAGCGCATTGAAATTATCATCGTCCTTTAGGAATGAAAGGTCATCAATGAACATGACGAATTTCAGAGGATTGCTTGAAAGCTCGTCGAGAACCTTGGGGATACTGCGAAGCTGATCCTTCCGCATTTCAATGATACGAAGTCCCTCGCCCCACAGTGCATTGGCTACTGCCTTTACGGTGGAGGACTTACCCGTGCCGGCATCCCCCGCCAGCAAAATATTTGCCGCAGGCTTGCCCGCAAGCAATGCCTTGGTATTATCAATCACGATCTGACGTTCGCGCTCATAATCAACGAGATCCGAAAGCTCGGTCTTGTCCGGATGGAGAACGGGAACGATACAACCGTTCTCATCTACGTAGAACATCCTGTGCTTTGCATAAATACCGTAGCCGTATTTTCCCACGTTTTCTGCCCGATGGAGGTACATCTCCTTTAACCGAATTTTCGTGGTGGTAAAACCGGGGAGAAATCCGTTATATTTGCTTAGTACTGCAAGAGTATCTTTATCGAGCGAGCAGATCATCTGCAACGTGTCCAGCTCGTATTCAAGAGCCTCCTGCATATAGGCAGGGATTGGCTTGCCGGATGCTACCGTTTTCACGTACACGTTCTCGCTGTTCATGCAAAGCTCTTTTATATGCTCTCCAAGATCCCCTCCGTTTGCCTCGTACAGAAGGGATACAAACTCGGCGTAAGCAGTGGCGGAAGGATGCTTGATGTAGGAAAATAAGGAATGAAATACGGTATCTTTCCATAAATCCCGAAAAATACACAGTGCGAATATTCTATCCTTCAGTTCTTTCATATCAGTTCAAAATCGCCCCCGAGGCGCCTCCCGACACAAGTGCAGCATAGCGCTTCAGATATCCCGAAAGCTCTTTTTTCTTGGGTACGAAATTCTTCATACGCTCGGCGAGTACCGCCTCGTCCACCTTGAGTTCAATGGTATTTTCGGGAATATT
>JBGVKJ010000013.1:0-37793 GCA_045123695.1 Acutalibacteraceae bacterium | reverse complement strand
GCCGTACCGGTCAACATAGCTCTGGCCGAAGAGATATGAGTAGCTCTGACCGATACCTGTTACGAAAACAACAAGGCTGTTTGTGCCCTCTGCGAAAGCACTTTCGAGTGAATCTGCTGTTGTAACTGTTGTCTGCTCGGGCTCATCAGCATATGAGGGAATTACAGCCACAGAAACAAGCATAGCGAGTGAAAGAATAATTGCTATTACTTTTTTCATATTTATCCTCCTTACGGATATATATTATCTATGATATATTACCACTTATTTGATTTATTTTAAATAGCTTTTTTACAGCTTTTTAAAATTTTGCTGTTTCAACAAAAAAAGGACAGGTTTTATATTAAAATTGACTATAGATTTTTCTCACACTTGAAAAACAAAAGCTCTTGATGTAAAATCAAAATGTATAATAAACCAATAATCACGGAGGTCAAAATGAACGGAATTACAGCAAGAGAAAAGCTCGTCACAGATATGGACGAGATTGTAAAAATCCTCGACAACTCAAAGGTTGTACACGTAGGTATGATTGACGGTGACAAGCCGTATGTTGTACCGATGAATTACGGCTACACTCTCGAAGACGGTAAACTCACACTATGGCTTCACTGTGCAAAGCGTGGCAGAAAGCTTAATGTGCTTCGGGCAAACAACAAGGTTTTCTTTGAAATGGAATGCGGTATTCAGCCGTTTGAGGGTGACATCGCCTGCCGTTACGGTATAAGCTACTCTTCAATTATGGGCAGAGGCACTGCAGAAATTGTTGAGGACGTAGAAGTAAAAAAAGCGGCACTCTCCCACCTTATGAAGGCGCAGACAGGTATGGATTTTGAGTTTGAAGACAAGATGGCATCAATAGTCAGCATAATTAAGATTGACACCATTGAATTTACCGCCAAGCACAGACCCTTACCACAAAACTGATTTCCAAATTATACAGACAAATAAAAATACTCAGCAATAGTTTCGGGAGATTCTTTCATCCCGTTATCGACCCACCACCTGACAGTTTCTGCAAACACGGATGCGATATGGTTTATCCGGAAGCTGTCAGGTATTTTTTCGCTTTTTTTCGGCTCGAATAAATCCTGCTGACTTGCCACAAGCTTTTGCAGCTCTGTTTTGAAATAACGCAGAATCAGCTCATTGTTTGTGCCGTACAAAAGCTTGAGAATATTATTGTCATTATTCTGCAGATGACGAAGCAGGTGAAGAAAAACCGAATCGGACGAATCACACTCAAAAATGTGTTTATGCCCGGGATTTTCGCCACTTACAGCATCGAAGATATGACAAAAAAGCTCTTCGCAAAGCTCTTTGAGTAAAAAATCTTTAGTTTCAAAATGCGAGTAAAATGTAGCCCTGCCCACATCTGCTTTATCTATTATTTCACCTACGGTTATGTTCACAAAATCCTTTTCAGACAAAAGCTCAATAAAGGCATCAAATATAGCTTTCCTCGTTTTTCTCGTTCGTCTGTCCATATAATATCCCCCGTACATTTTTCCCGAATTGTTCACTAACGAACAACATCGAAAATCTGAATATTGTTTTGTAGGTTTCAGTGTCCTATTATATTATTGAACACGTTGTTCGATATTATATAAATTGTACTTCAAAAATCAACTACTGTCAACAGGAGGCTATAATGAAAACCGCTAAAACAATTTTAATTGCATTTGTGCTGAATCTGTCTTTTTCAGCCTTTGAATTTTTCGGGGGAATATTTACAGGCAGTGTAAGTATCATTTCGGATGCACTGCACGATATGGGTGACGCAATAAGCATAGGTTTGTCTTTCTGCCTTGAAAAGAAAAGCCGTAAACAGCCGGATAAGTTTTACACCTTCGGCTATGCACGATATTCTGTATTGGGCGGTTTTATAACAACCCTTATTCTGATATTCGGCTCATTAATCGTAATATCCAACGCTGTAAAAAGAATAATTAATCCTGTCGAAATTAATTATACGGGAATGATTATTTTTGCTGTTATCGGTGCGGTTGTAAACTTTGTCGCAGCCCTTTTTACCCACTCGGATGATTCACTTAACCACAAGGCTGTCAGCCTGCATATGTTTGAAGATGTGCTCGGCTGGCTAACAGTTTTAGTCGGTGCAGTTGTTATGAAATTCACGGATTTCTCATTAATCGATCCGATTTTATCAATATGCGTATCTGTTTTCATCCTTGTACACGCTGTAAAAAACCTTATTCCCGCACTTAATATTTTTCTTGAAAAAGCACCCGATGGTATCAGTAGCGATACAATATATCAATGCATATTAAATATAAATGGCGTAATCGATGCACATGATATCCGCGTATGGAGTCTCGATGAAAACACCGTCTGTGCAACAATGCACATCGTAACCAACTCCGCATTCATCAAATCCGAAGTGCGAAAATCCTTGCTTGAGCTTGGCGTAGCGAATATAACACTTGAAATCGAAACTACAAGCGAAATCTGCCCTGAGCAGCACATTGTTTCAAATTAATAAATTGTAAAAAGGATGCCGACATCACAGTGTCGACATCCTTTAAAAATTACAGTTTACATATATCTGCGCTTGTTATCAGATGCAGACCTGATTCCTCAAGCACTGCCTCTGCTTTAGCGTTATCCTCAACCCTTAGCACAACGTATGCGTGCTTTTCTGTCCTTGCCATAAAAGCATAGAGGTATTCGACATTTACGTCTGCTTTGTCAAGCACACTAAGTGCCGCAGTAAGTGCACCGGGCTTATCGCCTATTTTAACGCCGACAACGTCAATCACTTTAATCAGGTATCCGTTTTCCTCAAGGATTTTTGTTGCGGCTGTTTCATCGTTTACAATTATGCGTAACAGTCCGAAATCCTCAGTTTCTGCGATTGAAAGAGCGCGGATATTGACACCGTTTTTTGCAAGCACATCTGTAAGTGCCGCCATAGAACCTTTTTTATTCTGAACATAAACCGTTAACTGTTTGATTGCCATTTTTATTTCTCCTTTCAGACCAACTTACGTTTATCAACAACTCTTACCGCCTTGCCTTCGCTTCGGGCAATGCTCTTGGGAGCGAGAAGGTGAACGGAAGGATTGATACCGAGCATTGTTTTCATTGCGTTTGCAAGTGATTTTTCCATAGCGATAATTTCACTGAGTTTATCGGTGAACTTTTCGTTTGTCATTTCAACATTCACTTCAAATGTATCGTTGTTTTTTACTCGGTCAACAACAATCTGATAATTCGGCTCATAGCCTTCTTTAAGAAGCACTGTTTCAATCTGGCTGGGGAATACGTTTACACCACGGATAATAAGCATATCGTCCGTTCTGCCCATCGGCTTTGCCATTTTTACAAGTGTTCTGCCGCAGGAGCATTTTTTACGTGAGAGCACGCATATATCTCTTGTACGGTAACGAAGGAGCGGAAACGCTTCTTTATCGAGAGAAGTGAAAACAAGCTCGCCTTTGCTTCCTTCGGGAAGAACTTCGCCTGTTTCGGGGTCAATAATCTCTGCGTAGAAATGGTCTTCGTTTATGTGCATACCCGTCTGTTCTTCACACTCGAATGCAACACCGGGGCCGGAAGTTTCGGTAAGACCGTAGATATCGTAAGCCTTGATACCGAGTGTTTCTTCAATGCTTCTGCGCATCTCCTCTGTCCACGGCTCTGCACCGAAGATACCTGCCTTAAGCGGAATATCCTCGGGCTTGTAGCCCTGCTCTTTAAGAGTTTCGCCGATATATGCGGCATAAGAAGGTGTACAGCAAAGAATTGTTGCACTCAGGTCTGTCATGAACTGAATCTGACGCTCTGTGTTACCCGATGACATCGGAAGAGTAAGACAACCTACCTTGTGAGAGCCGCCGTTAAGACCGGGGCCGCCTGTGAAAAGACCGTAGCCGTATGCAACCTGACATACATCCTTGTTTGTACCGCCTGCGGCTACAATAGCGCGTGCACAGCAGTCTTCCCAGAGGTTGACGTCGTTCTGTGTGTAGAAAGCAACAACTCTTCTGCCGGTTGTACCCGATGTAGACTGAATACGGACACATTCCTCAAGCGGCTTTGCAAGCAGACCGTAGGGATAAGCGTCACGCAGGTCTGCTTTTGTGAGGAAAGGAAGCTTGTGCAAATCCTCAATACCCTTGATATCGTCGGGTGTTACACCCTTTTCATCCATAAGGTTGCGGTAATAGGGCACGTTTTCGTATACGTGTTTAACCTGTTTTACGAGCTTTTCCGACTGAAGTTTTCTCATTTCTTCTGCGGACATTGTTTCGATTTCCTGCTGATAGTAGTTTTTTGTCATTCCGACCACCCTTTCTTTTTTTCGAAGTAAATTTGTCAGTTTTGCGGAAATGTGAAAGGGCAAACAAAAACGCCCTCCGCATTCCGATCAAAGAATACAGAGGACGAGAAAAAACAAATCCCGTGGTACCACCTCAGTTCGTCACCATCTCACGGTAGTGACCTTGTCGGGTACTGACATACCCTAGTTCTGTGACGGGAACTCCCGTTGCATCCTACTAAAGACTAATCTTATTCAGTGCACTGCTAACAGAATGAATTCGTGAAGGACGCCCCCTTTGCCTCGCACCAACCGGCAACTCTCTCCAGGTTCTTTCCAACCTACTGGTTTCTGCTCAACGCATTTAAAGTGTACAACATATTCAGTTGTTGTCATCACATTACCACTTTAACTCAGCAAAGTCAATACTTTTTTCAAAAAAATTTTTGCCGAAAAAGCGCTTATTTATATATAAAGAATCGCCGAAAAAATTTTTTCACACAGCCTTCGAACAGCTTACAAACAAAAATCGGACACATTTCGATATACCGTATATGCACAGTTGTTGACATCGCGTTTGGGCAGAATTATAATTGTTTTACAGCCATCACAAAGGAGAATAACAATGAATACATTTGATAATCTTTTCAGCAGAAGATCAATCAGAGCATACAACGGCGAAAGCATAACAGAAGCAGAGCTTAATCAAATTCTCAAAGCGGCTTATGCAGCACCTGTCGGCAGAGCACTTTTCGATACGCTCCACCTCACCGTCATCACCAACCGCGACTATATCAACAAGTGGGAGGACTACTGCGAAAGCCAGACAGAGCACAGACCTTTTTACGGTGCACCTGCAGTAATTCTCGTTTCGTCGCTTATACCATCAACCGACCTCAAGAACGTTAATGTCAACTTCTCAAACGCCGCAATTCTCGTGCAGAATATGGCAACAGCCGCAACCGAGCTCGGCATTGGCTCCTGCCATATATGGGGCGCTGTAAGATTCCTTAACGATAACGAAGAGCTTCTCAAAGAGCTTAATCTCCCCGAAGGTATGATTCCCTGCTGCGCAATCATCCTCGGCCATACAGACGAGAAATACACTCTTCGTGATATACCCGAAAATAAAATCAAAACCGATTTTATAAAATAAACCTCAACCACATCCATAAGCAAAGCCGTCCGAATAAATCGGACGGCTTTTGTGTTTGCTGTGTTTAGTTTTTCTTGCCTCTGCGGATGTAGTCTTCGTTGATATCGTTGCTCCAGTCAGCACACAGAGGTGTTTTTGCCCTTACGTTACAGACAGCAGTTGCAACCGTATCGTAAACAATACTTGTGCCCTTTTTATCAGCGTTGTAGTTAACCGCTCTGTCGGCACCGATGCCGTATCTTGCGGCGGTTTCAACTGCGTCGATATTCGCACCGATGAAAAGAAACTCCCAGCCGTATTTTTGTTTCTCGTGCTCAATCATCTCTTTGACTTTTTCGGCAGAATAGCGTCGGCTTGCGTTTTCCATACCGTCTGTTGTGATAACAAACATTGTATTTTCGGGCACGTCTTCGGGGCGTGCGTACTTGTGAATGTTGCCGATGTGGTGGATTGCACCGCCAAGCGCATCAAGCAGCGCAGTACAGCCTCTGACCGTATAATCCTTGTCTGTCATCGGCTTGATTTCACTTAAACGAACTCTGTCGTGAAGCACTTCACTGACTCCGTCAAAAAGCACGGTTGAAACGTAGCATTCACCTTTCTGCTTCTTCTGCTTTTCAATCATTGCGTTAAAGCCGCCGATTGTGTCTGCCTCAAGCCCTGACATAGAGCCGCTTCTGTCGAGTATAAATACAAGCTCCGTAACGTTGTTTCTTATTCTTTCTTTCATAACTTAACACTCCTAAAAAATTAATGTGGCTGTAAGGCTTTCTCAACCTTACAACCACATTATATCGATAAGTGTTATTCATTTGGTCGCTCATCGGGCGACTTATTTGAGCAGAAATTTCCACTCCTGCTCTTTGAACCCTATAAGCACTTTATCATCGCAGATAAGCAACGGTCTTTTTACAAGCATACCGTCGGTTGCCAGCAGTGAAAGCATTTCCTCATCGCTCATTGACGGTAATTTGTTTTTCAGCTCCATTGATTTATAGAGCAAGCCGCTCGTATTAAAAAATTTTTTAAGCGGCAGGCCGCTTGTGCTATACCATTGTGACAATTCTTCAGCGCAAGGGTTGTTCAGCTTGATATCGCGCAACTCATATTCTATCCCGTTGTCATCAAGCCACTTCTTCGCTTTCTGACAAGTTGTGCATTTCGGATAACAGACAAATGTAATCATACCGACACTCCTGTAAATTAAGTTATTCAGCAACCGAGCAACATCTGATCGAACTCAAACAGTGCTTCGTTGATTTCAAAAATATTGTAATTACCCTTCTGTATAAAGTAGCGGATGATTTTATCAAACACGAAACTTCGTGAAAGCGTAAGACCTGCAGAGGATAACAGATCCTGCGTTTCGTCGAGGCTGAGTTCAAGCGCTATTGCAAAGGCAACTGCAGTCTGTTTGGACGGCTTGTAGGTTTGCGGATTGCACTTGATTTTTGAGAACGTCTTTTTATCAACATTGGCTTTTTTGTAGCACTCAACATCAGTCATCCCCTTGCTGTCGATATAATCAAACAGCTTATACGCAAAGGATTTGTCCATCGCCTTCATATATTCTTCGAGCGATTTATTCTTTACGCTACCGTATTCGGTCGGAACCGAAGCGCACGGCATCATTTTCGGAGCAGGCGCACATTCTTCCGAAGCATCAAACTCAGAATAATCCGCCGTTAATGTTTCGTCCTCATAAACATCACACCTGCGATTAGCGGCTAACCTGCTAAACCTGTTGACAAATCCGTGCTTTTCTTTAAAGCCATAATCATCGTCTATGAATTCGCTGATTTCATTAAAAAGCTCTTTGCTGAATTCGTAAGATGTGCGGTCAAATACGCAGAGATAGACCGTCAGCTCGTGAGTAAACAGAAACTCCGTAATAACCTGAACCGCAAACTTCAGCACCTTGTCCTTCGGGTAGCCGTAAGCACCTGCCGAGATAAGCGGAAACGCAACGGACTCACAGCCGTTTTCAACAGCAAGCTTCAATGACTCAAGGTAGCAGGATTTAAGGATTATGCTCTCCCCTGCTAAACCGCCCTGCCATGTCGGACCTGATGTGTGAATTATATATTTTGCATCAAGGTTATAGCCCTTTGTAATTTTAGCTGTACCAAGACCGAGCGGAGCAAGCTGACGGCACTCCTTATCAAGCTCAGCTCCTGCACCCTTGTGCACAGCATAGTCAACACCGTTGTACCCAACCATTTCTTCGTTGGTGGTGTTAACAATGGCATCAACCTTCATTCTTGTAATATCTTGTCTTATAATCTGCAGCGGCATAGCTTCACCTGCTTTCCTCTGTTTTAAATATAGCACAACTCCCCTGCAAGTTGCAACCGTTTATATCAATCAGGTAAAGACTCTTGATATAACTAAAAGGAGTACGGACATTTTTGTTCGTACTCCTTTGATATCGTATTTCAGCTTGTTCAGATTAAAAAATCCGCGATAAGTCCTGAAGCTGCAGCTGCCAAGGCGACAATCAGCAGTGGCTTTTCAAAAAACGCTGCAACAACAGCAACTACCGTACCGACAACTGCACTTTTAATATTTCCTGTTGAATAAAATATTGCAGGAACTGTCATTGCCGCAAGTACGGCATAAGGCAAATAATAAAGGACGCTTTTGATAAAGCGGGACTTGATTTGTTTTCGGAATACCGTAAAAGGTATCATTCTGATAAGGTATGTTACGCCTGCCATTACGGCTATGTAAATTATTATGCTCACGATTCTTCTTCCTCCTCTTTAACGGGGAATAAAGCTGCGCAGATGACAGCTGCAATAACTGCGCTGATAATTACCGAAAATCCGCTGCTTATAAAAGGGAAGAAGTATTTGAGCAATACACTCACGGTTACAGAAATGATTACGGCAGCAAGAACGGCTTTGCTCTTTTTTGCGGCAGGGATGAATATGGCAATAAACATACCGTAAAGGAGAATCCCCATATTGTTTGCTATTATTTCGGGCAGAAGCTGATTTGTCAGTGCACCTGCAATCGTGCCTGTGGTCCAGCCGATAAAAGGTATTACTATCAGCCCAGCCATATATGATGCGGTAATCTTACCTTTCTGTGATATTGCTACGGCATAAATTTCGTCGGTGATACCAAAGGCTAACAAAAGCCTTTTAGGTGTGGTGAAGCTGCTGTCAAGTTTCTGCGTTAAAGAAAAACCCATTAAAGAGTATCTTAAATTTATAACAAGCTGTGTAAGAATCATTTCTACCAGCGTACCTGATGCAGCTATTATTTCAACTCCTGCTACCTGACCTGCAGAGGTAAGGTTAGTTGCGGATATAAGCCAGGCAAAAAAAGCAGAGATATGGGAACTCATAGCTAAAATGCCAAAGCCGAAAGAAACCGAAAAATATCCTAACCCGATAGGTATACCGTCTGAAAATCCTTTTTTAAATTCCTTTTGCATAATGTTGACCTTCCTTTAGTCGCTGCCCAACAGTATAGCATATACGAGTATTCAAAACAATAACATAGCTGACGATTTGAATGCCGATTTTAGCTTTATATCTGTTAAAATTATCACAACAACAAATAATTTCGGTTGAATGTATTTGTTTTTTGTTATGTAAACAGATATATTGCTTTATACAAATTCCAATTTGTCAGCCTGTTTTAATACTGTTTATAATTTGCACCAAAGCACAAAACAATACATAAAGAAAACCCCGAAAACCGTAATGGTTTCGGGGTTTTTGAATACTCTTCGAAATAAGAATTTATCTCTTTGAGAACTGGGGTGCACGACGTGCGCCTTTGAGACCGTACTTCTTTCTTTCCTTCATTCTCGGGTCACGAGTGAGGAAGCCTGCCTTCTTGAGTACGGGACGAACTGACTCGTCGTACTGAAGGAGAGCACGGGAAAGACCGTGACGGATTGCACCTGCCTGGCCTGTTACACCGCCACCGCTAACACGGCATACGATGTCGAACTTCTCAGTTGTGCCTGTGAGCTCGAGGGGCTGGCGAACAATAAGCTTGAGTGTATCAAGACCGAAGTAATCGTCGATTGAACGGTCGTTGATTGTGATTTTACCTGTACCTGCGTAAACGCGGACACGTGCTACAGATTTCTTTCTGCGGCCTGTACCGTAGAAATAAGGATTAGTATCGTACATTATTCATTTGCCTCCCTTCAATTAAAGAGCCCACTCTTCGGGCTTCTGTGCTGCGTGCTTGTGCTCTGCACCCTTGTAGATACGAAGGCGACCAAGAGCATTACGGCCGAGTGTTGAATCGGGAAGCATACCCTTAACTGCGAGCTGCATAGCAAACTCGGGCTTTGTCTTCATAAGTGTGCTGTACTTAACCTCTTTCATGTTACCGATGTAACCTGTGTGGTGGTAGTACATTTTCTGATTGAGCTTGTTGCCGGTAAGAATTGCCTTTTCAGCGTTTATGATGATTACATGATCACCGCAATCAACGTGGGGAGCAAACACGGGCTTGTGCTTGCCGCGAAGGAGAACTGCAGCCTGTGCAGCTACCTTACCCAGAGGTTTGCCTGCGGCGTCAAGAACATACCAGCTGCGTGTGATTTCGCCTGCTTTGGGCATATAAGTTGACATAGCTTGACCTCCAAAATATTAGATTCTTTAAATTCAATCGCCCGACTATAGTATCATAAATGCAAACCCTTGTCAACGCTTATTTTCAAAAAATTTAATTTAGCAAACGCAAGCTCCGTTTTTCTCACGTTTTCTCGTGTTTTCATAGCATTTGCTCACTTTTAATTTTTGAAAATATTTGTCTGCTTTCACAAATTCAACCCCGTTTTTTCGTTATTATGGCGAAAGTGACAGTGAAAAAACAATGCTATACATTAAATAACAACCCTCAGTCACTTCGTGACAGCTCCCTTCAAAGGGAGCTTGGAATAAACAAATTTACAAGGTTGTATATTCGATTGTTTTATGTAGGGCAGAGGCTTGCCTCTGCCGTTGTTGACTGTCATATCTCTTTTACGACGGCTCAGAATGGTATCAATAAAGCTGCCTCTGACCTGACGGAACGGTCAAGACCGTTCCATACGATTTTAAAAATATCTGTTAACTATTATTTATTCAATATTCTCTTTTATCTTTTTAAGATTCTTCGCTCACGCTCAGGATGACATTAAATTTATTACGTATAATGTGGGTGCGGATACCATCCCCCGTGGTAAAAAATATATTACATCAATGGCGGGCACATAATATGTGCCCCTACATCCCATTGAAAAATTGATATGACAACAAAAACTGGCGACACAAAGAACCTCCCCTGTATTAAGTTAAATGTTTACAACAAACCTTGTTCCACATTCTTCGCCGTCAGCTACGGTTATATCGCCGCCGCAAAGGGCAAGTATATTCTTAACAAGTGCAAGACCAAGACCGTTCCCTTCGGATTTATGGGAGCTGTCGCTCTGATATAATTTATTGAAAATGTGTTTCTTTTCTTCGTCGCTTATTCCGCAGCCTTCATCCTCAACGGTGAAGGTTATTTTATTATCTGTTCTTTTCAGCTTAATTTTTATGAGACCTCTTTCGGGGCTGAACTTGATTGCATTGTCAATCAGATTGTTCCAGATGTGGAACATCAGGCTTTCGTCGCCTGTATATTCAACCTCGTCCATATCTACATCAAACTCAATTTTCTTTGCACTCCACTTTGGCTCAAGCAAAACTATGGACTGCCTTATCTGTTCATCAAGGCGGTAGGTTGTTTTCTTTGCCTGTATCGCCTTGTTATCAACCTTTGAAAGCAGAAGAATGTTGCTTACGAGTTCGGACAGACGTTTTGTGTTGAAAAGAATTTTTTCAATATACTCATTTTCAACTTCATCTATGTTATCGGTGTTTTGCAGAAGCGTTACATAGCCCTCAATTGCCGTTATCGGTGTTTTGATTTCATGAGAAACATTTGAAACAAAATCCGACTGCAGGGTTTCAGTTGCGCCAAGCTCTTTAACCATAGTATTGAAATTGGTATAGATATCCTGAATGGCTTCGAGTTTGCTTGTTGTTTCAATCTGTGTTTCGAAATCACCTTCTGCAACCTTACTCATTGCTGTACTGAGATTTGTCAGCGGCACGAGAAAGCGCTTAGATATAATTGCCATAACCAATGCCCCAACGGCAATACTCGTAACAACTATCCACAAAAGGTTAGGTATACTTATTTCAACATTCAGATAGTATTTTGCGATAAAGGCAAGTGAGAGTTCAAGCGGTATTGTAATGCCAAAGCCGATTGCAAGGCAAAGCACAAAATTCCGTCTGAGCTTTTTTATATTTTTGCTCTTTTTCATTTCTTTTCCACCTTGTAGCCTACACCTCTGATAGTGATAATGGTAAAGTCACAGTTATCCTTAAATCGGTCACGCAGTCTGCCTATATGTACATCTACGGTATGTGTATCGGTTTCACTGTCATAGCCCCATATCTCATCCATCAGCTGCTGACGGGTAAAAATTTTACCCGGATAAGACGCCATTTTATACAGCAGCATAAATTCCTTCTGCGGCAAGATCATACTCTCGCTGTTACAGGTAATCGTAAGCGAATCGCACGCCATTACCGTTGAGCCTATTGTCAATCTTCTTTCGTTGATAACCTGTGCTCTGCGTAAAAGGGCACCGACACGAAGCACCAACTCATTAACGTTTACAGGCTTTACCATATAATCATCCATACCTGAAAGAAAGCCCAGACGCATATCGTCAAACGCATCCTTTGCCGTAACGGTAAGTACAGGTATATTGTTGCCCGACTCGCGCAGAGAATGAACAAGCTCGTAACCGTCCAAAACAGGCATCATAATGTCGGATATTACAAGGTCAAAATATGATTTATCAAGCTGGTCAAGAGCCTCCTGACCGTTTGAAACACCTGTAACAGAATATCCGTTTTTTACAAGAATGTGCTTGAACAGCTCACGCAGCTCAATATCATCCTCCGCTATAAGAATTTTGAACATAAATTAAATCACCTGACTTTAGATTGATAACAGTCCGCCAATAATACCGAAGAATTATCGCTTTAATCATCTCAAAATAAGCATCATCAATTATAAGCTATGATAACAAAAATTCAGTCCGAATGCAATAACACTGCTACTGCTGAAGCTTTCCGGATATATATCCGCACACATCGCCTACTGTTTTGAAGTTTTCCGTCTGCTCAAAAAAGAAACCGTATTCCTCTTCTATTTCATAGGCGAGCATAAGCATTGAAAGTGAATCAAGCCCAAGGTCAAGCAAAAGACTTGTGTTTCCGTCTATATTTTCTGTGTTTATATCAGGGTTAATTCTGTTGAGCATTTCTTTGAGCTTTTCCAATATCATTTTGCGTTCCTCGCAATCTTTAAGTTTCCTGTTCTCGGGAAATCTGTTTTTCTTAGCTTGATATTTCTTATCTGCATAAAGGCAGGTAATTCGGAGTTCACTTTGTCAACGGTCTGCTTTACAAGCTCATACAGCTCATCATCGTTGGCTGCATCAAGGTTTGGAACAAGAGGTATTATCTCTATTCCGAGCACACTTTTACCGTTTACTTTTGTCTCTGAAACAAGGCAATCTCTCACGGTCGGTTCTTTATAAAAAAGTTCTTCTATGGCTTCTGGCGAAACGTTTTCGCCGTTTGAAAGAACGATAAGGTTCTTGATACGGCCCGTTATGTACATAAAGCCGTCCTCATCAAATCGGACAAGGTCACCAGTTCTGAACCAGCCGTCAACCATACAAGCGTTTGTTGCCTCCTCATCACCGCAATAGCCTGAGAAAAGACTGTCTCCCTTGACCCAAAGCTCGCCGTCAACAACCTTTGCCTGAGTTTCCGGGTAAAGCATACCGACTGAATCGGGCTTTTCTGCTGTATTGGCATTACCGCTTACGAGGTTGGCAGTTTCTGTCAGACCGTAGCCGGCGAGCAGAGTTATGCCAAACTCTGCAAAATCCTTCATAAGTCTCGACGGAACGTTGGCTGCGCCACAGATAATTGTTTCAAGTTTACCGCCCAAGGCTTCGATACCCTTTACCTTGGCTACGCTGAGCAGGATTTCAACAAGACCCGGAACGAGCACCAGCGTTGTCGGCTTTACAGCAGGCAGCTCTCTTAATGCTGCCTGCATATTCTCACAGATATAGACGGATGCACCTGTGTACAGACAGGAAAGAGTGCCCCTGACCATACCAAAAATATGAGAAAGCGGAAGCATTGAATAATAGCGCTTGTACATTACGCCACCCGTCATAAATATACCGTTAAATGAACCTCTCATCAACGCACCGTGAGTGAGCATAGCACCCTTTGGTGTACCGGTTGTGCCGCCCGTAAAGAATATTGCGGCAAGGGTAGATGAATTTACGGTTTTATTGTCGGATATGTACGATGTTCCTTTTTCACAGACGGAATACACGCTTACATCTACATTCTTTGTTAATGGCATAAACTCCTCTCCGCAGAAAACTGTATTGATTCCGAATTTTTTTGTTATGCCGGAAAAAGCCTGATCATTGAGTGATTGCGGTAACATTATCGCCGTTCTTCCTGATGTAACGATTGCAAGAAACAGTTCTATTGAATCAATCGAGTTTTTGTCCCACACAGCAACCCTTGCGCCGTACGGAATACACTTTTCATCAAGCAAGCTGCGGCACTTGCCTACATTAAAGCAAAGTTGTGAATAGGTGAGACTTGTCCGAGAATCGCAAAGTGCTTCAAGCTCGCCGTATTCTGCCATTTTCCCGAGCAATTCGTTTACCGTCGGCAAATAATAAAGCTGTTCTCTTTCCTGCGGTGTGAGCATGTCGTAAAAGTAATTTCCCATTATTATCCTTCTCCTTTTAATTTTTCTTCTAATATCTCTTTCAACCCGAGCACCTCTGCTCTGTAGCTTTGAGCACAAGCCTTCATTTCTTCTCCGCTAAGTCCTTTGGGCGCAGAGTGAGGTGAGCCGACAATTACTCTCTGCCTTACTAACCGTCTGTTTTTCTCACCCATAATATACATCGGCACAATCGGTGCGCCTGTAAGCTGTGCAAGTAGCAGAAAACCGGGCTTGAAATCCTTGGTTTCTCCGTCTCTGCTAACCTTGCCTTCAGGGAAAAGACATATATGTTTACCTTCCTTTAATATCTGCCTTGACTGATGAATCCAAGCGGTGTCGGCCTTTTGTCTGTCAATCGGTACACAGCCGATTTCGGTATAAAATCTGCTGAGAAGTCTGCCTTTAAACATATCCTTTGCAAGCAAAAAACAGATATCTTCATTTTCAAGCAGCGTTCCTATAACCGCACCGTTAAACGCAAAAGTGTGGTTTGCAATAATTATCGACGGCGTGTTAAACAGGAGATCTTTTATTGATTCATCTTCAAAGTATATCTTCGGTCTGAAAACTGATTTCATAACTGAAATAACTGCGGCCTTTAATCCGGTCTTATTCCCCATACTTTTAAATCACCCCACAGTCTGACAAAATTTTTATCCACCATATGACACAAGTATATAATCCGTTTTTCAACCAAAGTTAAACTGAAGTTCAACAATTGTTGAGAATTAATCTTCAGCCGGATAAACAACATAGTCAGATTGAAATTATTTGTAAAAAGCAGCCGAATAAAACACAGGCAAAAATCTACAGGCTGTCGTTATTGATTATCTCACCTCAGCAGCCCGTTAAAAAATTGATATGACAACAAAAAACGGGCGACCAAAGGTCGCCCGTACGGATAATTACAATTTTTTATTTTTTCTCAAGGTTTTCCTGTGCAACGCTGAGCATAAGCTTGATTCTGTTTTCCTGGTTAACTCTTGTTGCACCGGGGTCATAGTCAATCGGCACAATGTTTGACTCGGGGTAAAGCTCCTTGAGCTTTCTTATCATACCCTTGCCGACTATATGGTTAGGCAGACAACCGAAAGGCTGAGCACAGACAATATTGCCGTAGCCGCTCTCAATAAGCTCCATCATTTCTGCTGTGAGAAGCCAGCCTTCGCCCATCTTACAGCCTGCACCGATAATCTTTGTGCACTTCTCTTTTATGTGCTTATATGTTTCGGGCACACAGAAGTCGCCGTATGCGGCAGCAGCCTTGCGAAGCTCTGTTTCGTATCTTGTGAGGAACCACATTGCAATTTCCATTGCGACTTTTTTGAGCTTTTTGCCGCCATAGAGCTTACAGTCCTCAAGTCTGTTATCGGTTTTGAAAAGGAAGAAACCGAGCAGACCCGGTACCATTACTTCACAGCCCTGGCTGAAAAGGAATTCCTCAAGGTGATTGTTTGCAAGCGGAGAATACTTAACGTAAATCTCACCGACAACGCCGACCTTTACCTTTTCGTTTTTTTCTATCTTGATATCGGCAAAGCTCTTTGTTATTTCGGGCAGGATTTTTCTCATCTCTTTGAGTGAATAACCCTTACGGTTTTCAAACATTACATTAATGTCGTCAATCCACTTCTGAACAAGCTTTTTTGTTTCACCGACATTCACTTCATACGGCTCAACCTGATTCTTGAGGAGCATTATAAGGTCACCGTAAATCATAGCCGAAAGCATCTTGATTGCCATTGAAAGTCTGATTTTAAAGCCGCTGTTTTTCTCAAGACCTGAAAGGTTGAGCGAAATAACGGGCACGTGGCCGTAGCCTGCCTTACGAAGAGCCTTACGCAGAAGGTGGATATAGTTTGATGCACGGCAACCACCGCCCGACTGAGTAATCATAAGGGCAACTTTATTGACGTCGTACTTGCCGCTGTTGAGTGCGTCGATAAGCTGACCTATAACAAGCAGTGCAGGGTAGCAGGTGTCGTTATGCACGTACTTGAGACCCTCGTCGACAACTGCTCTGCCGTCGTTTTTGAGCAGCTCAACTTTATAGCCGTACTCTGCGAAAATGTTTGTGAGGATAGAAAAATGGACATCTGCCATATTAGGAGCAAGCAGGGTATAATCCTTCATATCCTTGGTAAATTCAACTCTGTTTTCGGGATTCATATTACTCGCCTCCTTATCTGCCCGTTGCGGCGAACAGACTTCTGAGTCTTATCTTGACCGCACCCGGGTTTGAAATTTCGTCAATTTTAATCTGTGTATAAATTCTGTTTGAGCCCTCAAGAATTGAACGCATCTCATCGGTTGTTATGGCATCAACACCGCAGCCGAAAGAAACAAGCTGTACGATATTGATATCATTATCCTTCTTATCCGCAACATACTTTGCCGCAGCATAAAGACGCGAATGGTAGGTCCACTGGTCGAGAACATCAGTCGGGAATTTCGACACAAGCGGACTTACGGAATCCTCGGTAACGACAGCCGCACCGCAGGAGCAGATAAGGTTATCAATACCGTGGTTGATTTCAGCATCGAGGTGATAGGGTCTGCCACAGAGGATAATTACGGGCATATTGCGCTTCTTTGCTTCCTGCATAAACTTAAGACCCGTAATATGAATATTGTTCATATACCTTGCGTACTCGTCGTAAGCTTTGTCAGCCGCAGTCTGTACGTCACGCAGTTTAATATCGCCAAAATGCTCGGAAAGTATCTTATGGATTTTAGCCGGGAAATACTTACGCTTGTGAAGGCCGAGATAATCGCTGATAAAGTCAACGTCTGCAAGACCTGCAACATTTGAGCGTATAACCTCGGGATAGTAGGCAACAACAGGACAGTTATAGTTGTTGTCGCCGAGGTTTTCGTCGAGGTTATATGTCATACAGGGGTAGAAAATATGCTTCACGCCCTGCTCGAGAAGTGACTCTACGTGACCGTGAATAATCTTTGCAGGGTAACAGACAGTATCCGACGGAATTGTATGCTGACCCTTTATGTAGAGCTCTCTTGAAGAAGGCTCCGACAACGCAACACCAAAGCCGAGGTTGGTGAAGAAAGTATGCCAGAAAGGCAGAAGCTCAAACATATTGAGTCCCATAGGCAGACCGATTTTTTCACGCTTACCGTCGACCGAAGTGTATTTTGCAAGAAGCTGTTTTTTGTACTCAAACAGGTTGAGTGTATCTTCATTGCTCTTATCGGAGAAAGCCTTACTGCAACGGTTGCCGCCTATGAAGCGTCTGCCGCCGCTGAATGTGTTGACTGTCAGACGGCAGTTGTTACTGCATCTGCCGCAGATTGCCGCCTTTACGGTATGCTCAAAGCCTGCAAGCTCCTCACGGCTGATAACCGTACTTGTCTGCGGTGCTTTCTCAACCGCAATAAGAGCCGCACCGTAAGCACCCATAAGTCCCGAAATATCGGGACGGACAACGTTTCTGCCAATCTCCTGCTCAAATGCACGAAGCACAGCATCGTTGAGGAATGTACCACCCTGCACGACTATACTCTTGCCGAGCTCGTCTGCACTTGCCGCACGGATAACCTTATAAAGCGCATTCTTGACAACGCTGATTGAAAGACCTGCCGAGATATTCTCGATTGTAGCACCGTCCTTCTGTGCCTGCTTTACGGATGAATTCATAAACACCGTACAGCGTGAGCCGAGGTCAACGGGTCTGTCTGCAAAAAGACCGAGCTTTGAAAAGCTCTCGATATCATATCCCCATGCGCTTGCAAAGGTCTGCAAAAACGAGCCGCAGCCTGATGAACAGGCTTCATTAAGGAATATATTATCTATAGTATTATTTCTGATTTTA
Organism: Acutalibacteraceae bacterium; assembly: GCA_045123695.1. Taxonomy (GTDB): domain Bacteria; phylum Bacillota; class Clostridia; order Oscillospirales; family Acutalibacteraceae; genus UBA8612. The sequence continues at coordinate 19,681 of JBGVKJ010000013.1, read as the reverse complement.
AAACATTTGATATCCTGACCGCCGATATCAATAATGAAATCAACGTCGGGTCTGAATTTTTTAGCCGCAGTAAAGTGAGCAACTGTTTCGACAATACCTATATCAATGCCGAAAGCATTTTTGATTATATCCTCACCGTAACCCGTAACGGCACTGCCGCCGATAACGGCACCCTCAAACTTCTCGTAAACCTCTTCAAGAAAAGCTTTTACGAGTCTGACAGGGTCACCGGAATTGGGCATATATTTGCTGAAAAGAAGCTCGCCCTTTTCATTTATAGCCGCAGTTTTTACGGTAGTTGAGCCTGCATCGATACCGATATATATTTTCTCGCCGTTATTGTAGCTGTCTTTTACGGCAACGCTGTTTTCGGCATGTCTTTTTGTAAACTCAGCGTATTCTGCTTTATCGGCAAAGAGCGGCTTTGCGCTGACATAATCGCCGCTGTTTACACAGCCTGCAATATCTTCCTTTACCTTTGCTATATCGAGCACTTCGCCCTTTGCACAGTAAGCCGCACCCATAGCAACGAAGTAAAGTCCGTTTTCGGGGCAGACACCCTTTGTCTTAAGCCCTTCATCAAACGCGGCTCTGAGCTCCGAAAGGAAATACAGAGGTCCGCCGAGGTAGACTATATTGCCTTCAATTCTTCTGCCCTGTGCCAGACCAGCAACAGTCTGGTTAACAACGGCATTGAATATACTTGCCGCAACGTCAGCCTTAGCCGCACCCTGGTTGAGAAGCGGCTGAATATCAGACTTTGCAAAAACACCGCAACGCGATGCAATAGAATAAATCTTATCTTTATGTTTAGCAAGCTCGTTAAGTTCAAGCGGTGATATCTCGAGCAGCGAAGCCATCTGGTCGACAAACGCACCCGTACCGCCTGCACAGGAGCCGTTCATACGAACCTCTGTACCGCCTGTAAAGAACAGTATTTTGGCATCTTCACCGCCAAGCTCAATAACCGCATCCGTACCGGGCAGAAGTTTCGATACCGATACTCTTGTGGCATAAACCTCCTGCACAAATTCAAGGCCGAGTGTCTGGGCAAAGCCCATACCTGCCGAGCCGGAAACACTGAGCATTGAGTGCCTGAACTCGGGATGTTCGGCAAGAATTTCACCGAGCATCTTTGCGCTCATTTCAGCAATTTTCGAGTAATGTCTTTCGTATGCTTTATATACGATTTCTCCTTCATTATTAAGGGCAACACACTTAAGCGTTGTCGACCCTACATCCAATCCTATCCTCATTTTTACTTTGCCAACCTTTTTTCTTCTTCAATTCCTTCACGCATAAGTCGCTCTACTTCACTGTAGAGCTTTTCGTTTGCTTCCTGAGCAGTCATACCGTCCGCTTTAAAAGGCTCGCCGTAGCGTACGGTCAGAGTCTTACTGCGGAATTTATACTCTCCGGTAAGGCCGCAAGGCACGATATAAGCACCTGTCTTTTTTGCAAGTGTTGCCGCACCGGGCTTGAACTCAAGCAGAAAAGCATCGGTACGGTTACGTGTACCTTCGGGGAAAATACCGATTGCACCGTCTTTACGCAGCACCTTCATAGCGGATTTTACGCTTTTGATATCGGTATTTGCTCTGTCAACGGGTATACAACCCATGGCGGCAAAAAACCAGGCAAACTTACCTTCAAAATACTCTTTTTTTGCCATGTAGTGAATCATTCTCTTTGTTGCCATTATAGTAAGGCACTGGTCGAGAATGTGCTTGTGGTTACAGGCTATAACAATAGCACCGTCTTTGGGAATTCTGTCCGCACCGATGATGCGCGGATTATACCAGAGTCTGAAGCCCAGACGCATAAGCGGCATAAACAGCTTATAGCCGAGCTCTCTGTCTTCGGGTTTTTTCATGTACTTATTTTCCTTCCTTTATTACCTCATTGAGCACCGTCTGCTCAAGGAGCTTATTAGTAGCTTTCAGTGAACCTTTTTCAACTTTGATTGCGGGCATAAACTTTATTTTAAGACCTTTTTTGAACGGCTTGTATTTACCCGTTATAGCAAATGGTACTATATCCGAGCCTGTATCGAGTGCGATTTTTACAGCACCGCCCTTGAAAGGCATCATCGGGTCATCGGTACGGTTGACTGTACCCTCGGGGAAGATAGCAATCAGCTTGCCGTCTTCGAGATATTTTTCAGTCTCTAAAATAGCTTCCTTGCCGTTTGTGCTGCGGTCAATGGGAATTATACCCAGACCGGGGAAAATATACTTACCTATTCCCTTCATCAGCTCAGCTTTGGCAACAAAATGAACACAGCGCTTTGTAGCTATTGCAACGCTGAAACAGTTGAGCAGATGTGTATGGTTACCTGCAAGTATTATTTTGCCCTCTTTCGGGATATTCTCCTCTCCCTCTGTAGAAGGGCGGTAGACAGCCTTGAACAGGAAAGCCAGAGGCGGTCTTACAATCTTGTAAAGCATCGGTTCTTTCATCTTTTACTCCTTTTATCTTCATAGATTATTAACAAATATGAGCTTCCAAAAAATAACTGATGAGTTATATCCCATCAGTTGTTTTTTCTTTTTTACTTACAGTTATCGAAAAACTGCTGTTTTTGATTTTCTGGAGGGTACTGTAACGTGCGCAGTTGCGTATTATATACTTTTTTGCATCTTCGCTCATAGTAATATCGTTCATTACCCTGACATAGCTGTTTATATATTTACGCTTCATTACATACCGTTCCTTTCCATTTCATCTTTGAGAAGTGTTCTTCCGTACTGCAGGCGCTTACGCACCGCCACCGGAGATATACCTATTATATTGGCTATTTCGTTTGCCTTATAACCTTCAATATAATACAAGTCAAGCACCGTTTTGTACTTTGCAGGCAGATTCATTATTATCTCAAATATATCTCTGTCCGCCTCATCAACACCGACATTGCTTAACTGCAGAATGCTGTTCGATGCCTGATAGGTTCTGAACCTGAGCATATTCTTGCTGACGTTTGTCACAACCTTTATCAGCCACGCTTTTTCGTGCTCGGAATCACGGAAGAGAGGCGCCTTGGTCATATATCTGATAAAAGTTTCCTGCAGTGCATCTTCCGCATCATGCTCATTCATCAGCATACCGTAAGATATGCGAAACAGCATCTTACTGTATTTCTCAACAGCGTATTCGATATGCCGCAGCTCACCGTTATACTTGTCTTTGATACCCAAGTTCTCCCCTCCTTACAAAAAGCACTATCAATAAAACACTTGAAAACCCGCAAGTGTGATATTTTTTTAAGAATTTTTTAACTTTTTGAAGATTTTTTTAATATTTTGTATGATTATAATAAATTTATGCCGATTTAGCAATAATATATCATTAAATTATTATCAATATTACTATTGACGAATTCAAAAAATTGTCGTAAAATATTTGACATGGTGGTGCAATCGGTATAGATTGTACAACCAATATATTTTGCCCTTGCGATTTACCGCATAAAAGCGTTGAAGCTTTAAATCGCAAAAGAGTTGTTGGAGTAAATCATCTATGGACACTATGACATTATGGATACGACAAGACTTCTCATCCTCTGTCAAATCCGTTTTCAGCTCACCTAACATTACACTGTGGCTTACGCTTCTGGTTTATATAGCCGCAATGTTTTTAATCGGAATTATTGAAGGTCGCAAATCCAAAAGTGTTGCAGACTTCACGGTTGGCGGCAGAAACGCAGGCGCATGGCTTTCAGCCCTCTCATACGGCACAGCATACTTCTCAGCCGTTATGTTTGTAGGTTACGCAGGCGGCACAGGCCTCGGCTACGGCCTGTGGGGTATACTCGCAGGTATAGGTAACTGTATATTCGGCTCATGGCTTGCATGGAAAGTACTTGCACGCCGCACACGCGATATAGCGGCCAGACTTAAAATCAAGACAATGCCCGAGTTTTTCGAATTAAGATACGGCTCAAAGAAGATGAAAATCTTTGCCGCAATCGTAATTTTCGTTTTCCTTGTACCCTACTCCGCTTCGGTTTACAAAGGTCTTGGCAGCGTTGCAGAAGTACTTCTCGGTATTGACGTAAATATCTGTATGATTGTCATCGCCGTTGTTGCGCTTATTCTGCTTGTGCTCGGAGGCTACCTCGTACAGGCAAGAGCAGACTTTGTTCAGGGTATCGTTATGATGTTCGGTATCGCACTGCTCATAATCTTCGTTATCAGAAGCCGTCAGGTTGGCGGTGTAAGCGGTCTTGTCGAATACGCAAAATCCGAATGGGGCTTTGCTCCGATGAGCGGCGACAAATGGGTTTCACTTATTGCAACCGTACTTATGACAAGCTTCGGTACATGGGGTCTGCCCCAGATGGTACAGAAGTACTTCGGTATCAAGGACGACGCCCAGGCAAAAAGAGGTATCAAAATCTCAACCTTCTTCGCATTGCTTGTTGCAGGCGGCGGCTACTTTATCGGCTCGCTCTGCCACCGCTTCTTTACTGTAGGTGTTGATATGCCTGCACAGGACTACATAGTACCCAATATGCTCAAGACAGTTGATATGCCGACAATTCTTCTCGGTATCGTGCTTGTACTCCTTATTTCAGCATCCGTTTCAACACTCTGTTCCGTTACTCTTACAGCTTGCTCAACAGTATCCATCGACCTTATCCGTGAGTGCAAAAAGAATATGAGCGACAAGCAGACAGCAACTCTTACAAAAACATTCTGTGCCGTTTTTGTTGTGCTCTCTTATATTGTTGCCACTACGGATACACCTATCCTCGATATGATGAGCTACTCATGGGGTATCATTTCAGGCTCATTCCTTGCCCCCTATGTACTTGCTCTGTTTTATAAAAAGCTCAGCCGTGTTGCTGCATGGAAAGGCATACTCACAGGTTTCTGTATTGCACTTATCCCTGCTGTAGCAAAGTTCATCACAATGTTTGGCTTTGAAAACGCAAAACTTGCTTCACTTGCCGCAAAAGGCCCGACATTTGCCTGTGCTGCAATGATTGCATCAATCCTTGTTTGTATCGTGCTTTCCGAGCTTGACAAAAAGCACACTGAAGACAATTCGTTCTTCTACACAGGCACTATTGAAAAAGAATAATCCGGGAGGATAATGATAAAGATGTTTTTTCAGAAAGATATTGAAACAATGTCCCGTAAGCAGTTGGAGGAGCTCCAGCTTGAAAGACTCAAGTGGACTGTTGATTACTGCTACAAAAACGTACCGTTTTACACAAAGAAGCTCGACGAAGCAGGTGTAACGGCAGACAAAATCAAGTCACTTGACGATATCAAGTACATACCGCCTACCACAAAGGCTGACCTGCGTGACAACTATCCCTTCGGTCTTTTTGCAAAGCCGATGAAGGAGATTGTAAGACTTCACGCTTCTTCAGGCACTACAGGTAAGCCCACGGTTGTCGGCTACACAAAGCACGACCTTGACCTGTGGTCAGACTGTATGGCAAGACTTTGTACCGCCGCAGGTGCTACAAGCGACGATATCGTACAGATATCCTTCGGCTACGGTATGTTTACCGGTGCTCTCGGCCTTCACTACGGTCTTGAGAAAATCGGTGCAACCGTTATCCCGAATTCAAGCGGCAATACAGAGAAAGCTCTTATGTATATGAGAGACTTCGGTACAACCGTACTCGTTGCAACACCCTCTTACGCACTGTATATGTGCGAAACAGCAAAGAGTCTCGAATATCCGATGAGCGATTATAAGCTTCGTCTCGGTCTGCTCGGCTCTGAGGGTTGCACACCCGAGATGCGTACCCAGATTGAAAACGGCTGGGGTCTTTTCGCAACAGACAACTACGGTATGAGTGAGCTTATCGGCCCCGGTGTATCGGGTGAATGTCAGGAGCGTTGCGGTCTTCACTTCAACGAAGACTACTTCCTGCCCGAAATCGTCGACCCCGAAACTCTCGAGGCAAGAGACGAGGGTGAATACGGCGAGCTTCTCGTCACAACGCTTACAAAAGAAGGTATTCCCCTTCTCAGATACAGAACAAGAGATATCACAAAGCTCAACTACGAGCCCTGTAAGTGCGGCAGAACACACGCACGTATGGAAAAGGTTCAGGGCAGAAGCGACGATATGCTCAAAATCCGCGGCGTAAATATCTTCCCGTCACAGATCGAAAGCGTACTTATCGGTATGGACCAGGTAAGCCCGCACTATCAGCTTGTTGTACGCAGAGAGGGCTTTGCAGATACACTTGAGGTTCAGGTTGAGCTTGTCGACAGCAGCCTGCTTGACAGCTACGGCAAGATTCAGGAGCTTCAGAAGAATATTGCAAAACGCATTCAGACAGTGCTCGGTATCCAGTGTAAGATAAGCATTGTCGAGCACGGCACAATAGAGCGTTTTGTCGGCAAGGCAAAACGAGTAGTAGACCTCAGAAAAGAGAACAAATAAGGAGAAAGATAACAATGGCTAAAGAGCTCAGAATAGGTAATGATGCCGTTGCACGCGGTCTTTACGAAGGCGGCGTACGTGTAGTTTCAAGCTACCCCGGCACACCCAGTACAGAAATCACAGAGTTTATTTCTACATACGATGACGTATACTCAGAATGGGCACCCAACGAGAAGGTTGCCGCTGAGGTTGCACTCGGTGCCGCAATCGCAGGTGCAAGAGCATTCTGCGGTATGAAGCACGTCGGTCTCAATGTTGCATCCGAGCCCGTTTTCACAGGCTCATACACAGGCGTCAACGCAGGCTGGGTTATCGCAGTTGCAGATGACCCCGGTATGCACTCCTCTCAGAATGAGCAGGATTCACGCCACTATGCAAAGGCAGCAAAGGTTATGATGCTTGAGCCTTCCGACTCAGCAGAGTGCCTTGAATTCGCAAAGAAGGGCTTTGAGCTTTCAGAGAAGTTTGACTGCCCCGTTATCCTTCGCCTTACAACAAGAGTTGCTCACTCACGCAGCCTTGTAGAAATCGGCGAGAGAAACGATATCGGCGTTAAGGAATACACAAAGAATCCCCAGAAGTACGTTATGATGCCTGCAATGGCAAAAGCAAGACACGTTGTTGTCGAGCAGAGACTTATCGACCAGGCAAACTGGGCAGAGAGCTGCGAAATCAACAGAGTTGAGATGAACGACACAAAAATCGGTGTCATCACATCAGGTATCTGCTACCAGTATGCAAAAGAGGCACTCGGTAAGAATGCTTCCTACCTCAAGCTCGGCTGTGTATATCCCCTGCCCGTAGATATCATCAAAGATTTTGCCGCAAAGTGCGACAAAGTATATGTACTTGAAGAGCTCGATCCGTTTATCGAAGAGCACTGCAAGGCAAACGGTATCGAAGTAATCGGTAAGGACGCATTCACAGTACTCGGCGAATATTCACAGAGCCTTATTGCCAAGGTTATCCTCGGCAAAGACACAGAGAGCACATCAACAGACCTTGAGATTCCCGGCCGTCCTCCCGTACTTTGCGCAGGCTGTCCGCACAGAGGTCTTTTCTACGCACTCAAGAAGCAGAATGTTGCCGTAAGCGGTGACATCGGCTGTTACACACTCGGTGCACTCGCACCCCTCGGTATGATTGATACCTGTATCTGTATGGGTGCATCCGTTTCCGCACTCCACGGCAGAAACAAGGCAAACCCCGAAAACGAAAAGAAGTCCGTTGCAGTTATCGGTGACTCAACATTCATCCATTCAGGTGTAACAGGTCTTATCGATATCGCATACAACGCAAGTAACTCAACAGTTATCATCCTCGACAACTCAATGACAGGTATGACAGGTCACCAGCAGAATCCCACAACCGGTAAGACAATCAAGGGCGACCCCGCAACAGCAGTTGACCTTGAGGCACTTGCAAAGGCTGTAGGTATTGACAGAGTAAGAGTTGTTGACCCCTACAACCTCAAAGAAACAGAAACAGCAATCAAAGAAGAGCTTGCAGTTGAAGCTCCCAGCGTTATCATTTCACGCAGACCCTGCGCACTTCTCAAGTATGTCAAGCACGAGAAGCCGCTCAAGGTCAACGCAGACAAGTGCCGCAGCTGTAAGGCTTGTATGAAGATTGGTTGTCCCGCAATCAGCTTCCGCGACAAGAAGGCTGTTATCGACTTCACCCAGTGTATCGGCTGCGGTGTATGTGAACAGCTTTGTGCATTCGGCGCAATCGAGAAAGGAGAATGAGCAACATGGAAACAAAGAGCATAATGATAGTCGGTGTAGGCGGTCAGGGTACTCTCCTTTCAAGCCGTCTCCTCGGCGCAGTACTTACAACAAAGGGTTATGACGTTAAGGTTTCCGAGGTTCACGGTATGAGCCAGAGAGGCGGCAGCGTTGTCACCTATGTTAAATACGGCGATGAAGTTTACTCACCCATTATCGAAAAGGGCGAGGCAGACTATATTCTTTCATTCGAGCAGCTTGAGGCTGCAAGATGGCTTCCCTACCTCAAGCAGGGCGGCAAGCTTATCGTAAACACACAGAAGATTGACCCGATGCCCGTAGTTATCGGTGCGGCAGAGTATCCGCAGGGTGTTATTGAAGCAATCGCCGCAACAGACACAGATATTACTTCAATCGACGCACTTTCACTTGCAGTTGAGGCAGGCTCATCAAAGGCTGTTAACGTTGTGCTTATGGGTGTGCTCGCTTCAAAGACAGATATTGCATATGACACATGGGTTGAGGCAGTAAAGGCTACAGTACCTGCAAAATTCCTCGAACTTAACCTCAAGGCCTTCGACCTCGGCTACAAATTCAAATAAGAAAGCAGGGATTTTAATGACACCGGTTAAACAGATATCCGTATTCGTAGAAAACAAGCACGGTAAGCTTTCATCAATCGCAAGACACCTGGCAGACAATGGTGTCAGCATCCGTGCACTTTGCATGGCAGACACAACCGATTTCGGCATCTTCCGCCTTATCGTTTCCGATTACGAGGCAGCAGAAAAAGCACTCAAGGCAGCAGGTGTAACCTGCTCCGTTACAGAAGTACTCGTTGTTGAGATTGAGGACACACCCGGTGCTTTTGCCGATGCTATGTCACTTCTTGCAGACAACAGTATCAGCCTTGAATATGTCTACGCTTTCCTCACACCCGAGGTCGGCAAGGCATATATCATCATCCGAGTTGAGGACAATGCAGCAGCCGCAAAGGTACTTTCCGACGGCGGAATCAAAATTGTTTCTCAGGACGAAATAAAGGCAAACGCATAACCAATATACACAAAAAAGACTTCGGATTTCTCGCCACCGAGCCGAAAGGAAGTATTTGTTTCTCGAGCAAAATTCCCCGTATCTTTGACAAAAGCCTCGCAAGGCGACAGCCTTGCTGCGTTTTTGGCTTCGATACAAGAAATTTTATACTCTTACGAAACTGCAAAGCACTTTAAAATGAAATTTTAAGATACAAGAAAAGGAAAATCCCGCAGATAATGCTTACGCATATCTGTGAGATTTGACGCATTATTGTACTGAAAATTCACATTTTAAAGAAATACTGCCTTGCGGCTCGGTGGCGTTTACATCCGGAGTCTTCTTTTTTTGTTGACTGAAACATTTTTGTAGTTTATAGTTAATGTAAATATTTATAAACTAAAATATAAGGAGAAAACAAATGGACAAGATTAAAGCTGCAAAAAAAGCAAAAGAGCTTGTTTCACAGATGACAGTTGAGGAAAAAGTTTCTCAGCTTCTTTATAATTCCCCTGCTATCGAAAGACTTGGTATTCAGGCATATAACTGGTGGAATGAGGGTGCACACGGTGTTGCCCGCTCAGGCACAGCAACCGTATTCCCCCACACTATTGCTATGGCTTCAACCTTCGACCCTGAGCTTATTGAAAAAATTGCTGATGTAATTTCAACAGAAGGCCGTATCAAGTACAACCAGCACGTAAAGTACAACGACTTCGATATCTTCAAGGGTCTCACCTTCTGGGCACCCAACATCAATATCTTCCGTGACCCCCGTTGGGGCAGAGGTCAGGAAACCTTCGGTGAAGACCCCTATCTTTCCGCTACACTCGGCACATCCTTCATCAAAGGTATTCAGGGTGACGGCGAATTCTACAAGGCTTGTGCCTGTTCAAAGCACTTTGCAGTACACTCAGGCCCTGAAAAAACACGTCACGGCTTCGACGCAATCGCAGACAAGCACGATATGTTTGAAACTTACCTTCCTGCTTTTGAAAAGACTGTTGAGGCAGGCGTAAGCGGTGTTATGGGTGCATACAACCGTACAAACGGCGACCCCTGCTGTGCTCACCCCTACCTGCTTGTTGATATTCTCCGTAACAAGTGGAATTTCGACGGTTATATTGTTTCCGACTGCGGTGCACTCGGCGATATTTACCGCGACCACCACTATACAGACACTAAGGCCGAGGCCGCCGCTGCTGCACTCAAGTGCACCTGTGACCTCAACTGCGGCGATACATACGACGCACTTATCGATGCATACGAGCAGGACCTTGTAACAGAAGAAGAAATCACCGTTGCAGCAGAGCGACTTTACACAATCCGTGCTCTGCTCGGTGAATTTGAAGATGTCAGACCCTACAGCGACATTCCCTTCGAAAAGCTTGACTGCAATGAGCATCAGGAGCTTAACCACCACGCCGCACAGCAGTGCCTTGTTATGCTCAAGAATGACGGTTTCCTGCCGCTTGACAAGAGCTTCAATAAGCGTATAGCAGTTGTCGGCCCGAACTCCCTCTCCGTAACAGCACTTGAAGGCAACTACAACGGTTACGCTTCCGAATACATCACCGTTGCAGACGGTGTACGCCGTGTATTCAAGGATGCAACAGTAACTGTTGAAAAGGGCAGTAACTACTGTGACGAATTCCTCAACCACTGGAGCGGCTTCCAGAATATGATAAGCGACGGTATCGCAACAGCTGCAGCAGCAGACGTAACAATACTCGCACTCGGTCTTGACCAGTCAATCGAGGGCGAGGACACCGGTTTTGATAACGATTACACAGCCTGCGGCGATAAGAAAACACTCTACCTGCCCAAAACTCAGCAGAAGCTTGCCGAAGCAGTATGTGACGTATGTGACAACGTTATCGTTGTACTTATGTGCGGCAGCTCAATCGACCTTGGCGAAAAGGTTACAAGCCACGCAAAGGCAATAGTCCACGCATGGTATCCCGGTGCTGTCGGCGGTCTTGCAGTTGCAGAGCTCATTGCAGGCGAGTTTTCACCGGCAGGCAGACTACCCATCACAATCTTCAAGGGCGACCATAATATGCCGGAATTTGAAGATTACAATATGAAGGGCAGAACATATCGCTATATTGACGGTGAGGCTCTCTTCCCCTTCGGCTACGGTCTTTCCTTCACAAAGTTCAATTATGATAACGCAAATATCGACTCGGTCGACGATGATAAAATCACACTCAGCGTCGAGATTACAAACGCAGGTGATATGAGCGGTTATGAGCGTGCACAGGTATACGCAAGCTATACCGACAGCCGCTATGCAACACCGCACTACCAGCTCTGTGCTCTCAAGTCAGTTGAAATCAGCAAGGGTGAAACAGCAAAGGTCAGCTTTGATATTGACCGTTACTGGCTCAAGGCTGTAAACGACGAGGGTGAGCGTGTTGAGCCCGACGGCAACATCAAGCTCTATGTCGGCGGACATCAGCCCGACAGCGTAAGTAACAAGCTTATGGGCTACGAGTGTATCGAGCTCCCGGTTAAATAAGATTAAACACGCACAAGAAATTGCAGAAAACGGTCTTTGACCGTTCCGCAAAAAAGCTTAAAAAAATCGGGAGGATTTCAAGTAAATCTTCCTGATTTTTGTAGTATAATATTATATACTTTTTACTCTACCAACGGTTTATATCTCCTCACTAAACCATCGGTATGTGTATTTTTACTCAAGCTGATTTATACTTAAGGTGAAAGGAGTCGCTTTATGAATCAGATTAAAATCGGAAAATTTATTGCCGAGTGCAGAAAAAGAAAAAGCCTTACACAAATACAGTTGGCAGAAAAGCTCAATATCACCGATAAGGCGGTTTCCAAATGGGAAAGAGGAATGGCAATGCCCGATTCTTCGATTATGCTTGAGCTGTGTGATATCCTTGATATCACCGTAAACGAATTATTAAGTGGGGAGAAAATAAGTATGGAAAACAATGACAGAAAAAACGAACAGCTTTTAGTTGATATATCCAAGGAATTAGAACAAAAAAATAAAATAATATGGAACTCAATGTGGATTATTATGGGAGTAAGTATCCCAGCTCTCATAGCAGGCATCTTCCTTGCAGCTTTCCTGATACCCGAAGGTATATGGCAGCTTGTTGCAATTCTCGGAATCTGTGTTGTATTCTTGATACCCTGTTTTTATGCATTAAAGCTTGAAGTAAGCATCGGTGCTTACAAGTGCAAAAACTGCGGTCACGAAATTGTTCCGACTTATTTAGAAGCACTCAACGCAATGCATAGGGGAACAACCCGTTACCTGAAGTGTCCCGAATGTCACAAACGCACCTGGTGCAAAAAAGTGATAAAAAAATAAATACGAAACTTTTCATTATAAAAGCCTCCCTGCAGATTTAACCGCAGGGAGGCTTGAATGTTTTATTCCTGTACTAATCTGAATGTGTGCTCCTGATCCGGATTATCCATTGAATATACAAATGAGAAGCCGTATGTACCGTCCTCATTATAGTGGATTCCGTAACCGTCGTAGCCTTTTTCGGAGCATACGGTTGCCTCTGTCCAGCTATCGCCGTTCTTGATATAGATAGTCGGGCACTCAAGCTCTGTAAAGCCATTGAACCTTACAACATTGTTGTTTCTGCCACCCGTTACCTTAATCTCTGCAACGTTGTTATCTACGCGGATTGTGGGCACAAGCGCATCGTCTTCAAGTGTTCCTGTAATGGCAGTAACCTTTACAGCTTTTGTGCCTGAATCCTCACGAACAGCTCTTACATTACTGTCGTTTTCTTCCTTACCCTGACCCCAGGGAAGAAGGACAAGGTTGAGTTTTATGCTGTCGCCGGGCTTAAATGTGATTTCTTCAACATCAAGTGTCAGGCTACCGCTTGTAAGCTCTTTTTCAGACGAATCACGCACTGCAAAAGCAATATCCTGCTCGGTGCCGTCTGCGATTATTTCGCTGTCTTTTACAAGCATTGCAAAGTTACAGCCAAAGTGATTGTCAACATTTGCTTCGCTGTCGGCTGTTACATCGAAGAAGCCCCAATACGGACTCTCATCACCGAGAGTATAGTAAACATCTTTTGAAGTATTTACGGGCACAACAACGCTCTCGTTGTTTTCATCGAGGTATCCGAGCTTTGTGAAGTTAGCATAGCGTCCGTCGAAATAGAACAGGTCAAAGTCACGCTTGAAGTTGTCAAATGTAATCTCGCGGTTGAAGTTGATGTCAACCTCATAATAGGTACGATTTTCATCAGTCTGCGGGAATTCTACGTGACGAAGTGTGTAAGTGTAGGAACCGCAGTCGGATTCGTAAGTGTTGGTTATATCGCTGTAAACAGGACCTACAGAGTCAATCTGAGCGTTTTTGTACTCGCTGTAAACCTGACCTGCATCAATAAAGCCAAGTGCCTTCTTGTTGTATGTTACAAACTTGAGTGTACCGACAGAATTGAACTGCGGCTGCTCAGCCCACATAATGCCGCTTCTGGTACGGAAGTCAGGCAGAGTCCAGCCGTCCTTTTCAAATACGAAATATGGTGCTATGCAGTTGGACTCGGTTGTGCCTGTTGAAAGGTGGTAATATGAAACATGGAATTCTATACCCGAAAGCTGCTTAAGAGGTACGTTACCCCAATTCTGATAGAGGTTGAGCACTGTCAGCTCAAGTGTTTCATTTGCCTTAAGTGAAAGCGGGAAGAAACAATCGCCGTACTGATAATCCTTTACGCTGTAGAAAGGCTCGCCGCCGTCACCGCAGAAGTTTTTGTCAACCTGAACAGCCAAGGGGACAAATACGCCGTTGCTGTCGAGTATTGCACCTGCTTCAAGGCAGCCGTTTTCACCGTTTGTTCTGATGAAAATGTTTCTGTCGTTACCGTCGCAGGTAACTGAAATCGGCATACTGTACTGATGAGTGGGATGGTTATAAGCCCATGAGAAATCCATACCGTCCATACGGAATGTATATGTACCTCTGAGTGCTTCGTAGCCAAGGTATGCACCGTGGGCATTGCCGCCGTTTACGGTAATACCTTCAAGCGGATTGCGCTCAAGTTCAGCCTGCTTTGCAACAGAGTCAAAGCTGTGAGTGTCATCGGTATACATACGGAAACCGAAAGTTACCTTATTGAGTGAATAGCCGCCTGTTTCGTCATGCTTGTTGATACCTGTACCGGCGATATAATTTGCAATCTGACGGACAATAAAATCATCACCGTTATTCTCAACGAAGAGCGCCTTTGTGCTGCCGTCTGACGGTACGATGAAGCCGACTATACCAACACCGTCTATATCAAATGCAATATATTCAACCGTTGCACTGTCGAGCTTTGAAACATCTGTACCGATACCGTTTTTATCCTTGAACTGTACGGAAGCAACAGTTGATTTATCAATTTTAATCTCACTGCCGAATTCTTCAAGCTTTGTTGTAGCTTCGCAGGCAAAAAGCGAAAGCTCACTGTAAATCTTATCACCGTAAAGGTGGTATGCCTTGTCAACCTTGAAGTCTTTTGAATTAAAATCAAGGTCGCGTACATGCACCTCTGTGTAATACTCGCCTATACGTATAGCATTTATTCTGCCATTCTCTTTGGACGAACTTGAATAATGCTTCTTTCCGTCCGAGATATAGTAAGTATCGAACGAATCTGCAACATAGGTGTTACCCTCAGTATCTGTAAGGGTTGCATACTTTGCCTTTGCAGTAAGGTCGTGGGTAAGTACCATATGAGAATTAGCCATTTTAAAAGCTGAACGCTCTGCATCGGTATAATACGCTTGCGCTATATCATCAACCTCAGCGGCATACTTGATTGAATTTACGAGATTCGAATCGCCGTCAATATTATTAACAATCTCTGCTGTCGGTTTATCACTGTTTTCGGGGGGCAACATACTCGCCGTAATTTACATTGAGTACGAGCGACTGAAAGAAAGCGAGGATAACCGCAAATATTTTCTTGAAAAAAGCAGACATAAAAGCTACCTCCTCTTATTGATAATTTAATTTTATATTAATCAGATATTAAAGTCAACCGATTTATTTACTGTTACTGTTGTAATTGTCGCCTACAACAGTTATAATAAATTCATTAACAAAAAGGCGGTAACACAATGAATACACTGAAAAAAGAAGGCAGACAGCTCAAAAGGCTGCGAAAAATGCGCCACCGAAGCTCGGGCGGCAAATATTTCCTTGTGCTGATTATGCTCATAGCGATAGTCAACATACTCGACGAGGTAACGAGCAACCTCACCGTTACGGTGCAGTCGTCATTTGTTACGGAGTTTTTTGTAAACAATCCGTTTTTAGGTAAATACTATTCGTTTGAGGACGGTCTTGCGTTTCACTCAACGATAAGCGTAGTCACCTACGTATTCGGCATAATAACTCCGTTTTACAAAGCACTTGCCGACAAATGGGGCAGAAAGCCTCTGTTTGCAATATCGACACTCGGTATGGCAACAGGTCTTATGGTAATCCACCTCTCGACAAGCTACATAATGTTCCTTGCAGGCTTTGCGATAATCAGCTTCTTTATGGGTCACGATATACAGATTATATACATCCTCGAAGAAGCGCCCGACAAACACCGTGCAAAGATATACAGCCTGCTGAAGAGTTTCGGCATACTTGGCGTTATACTTATTCCTGCACTGCGTAACGCACTCATGGGCGACGACCCGACAAAATGGCGTGAGATTTTCCTTGTACCTGCCGTAATCGGTTTTATTGCAGTGCTGCTTGTAGTGCTCTTTGCAAAGGATACAAAGGTATTTATAGAAGAGCGTATAGCTTATCTCACCACACCCTACAAAAAAAGGCAGAGAGAAAAAGAGCTGCAAAAGAAAGCAAAGCAGGTACAGCGTAACGAAGCAGGTGTATTCAACGGAGTCAAATATATATGGGCAAACAAAGATACAAAATCGCTCATTATTTCGCATATAATCTTCGACTCTGCCATGCCTGCGATTGCGCTATACTTTGAGTCTTCAATGCACACCGCAGGTATGAGCACAAGTGAAATCACAAAAGCACTGTTTATGGTGCCGATAATCTACGGCTCAATAACCTTCCTCTCAGGCTTTATTGCCGACAAAGCAGGCAGAAAAGCTACGGTAACGGGCTTCTCCGTCACCTGTGTTACGGGCTACATACTTTTTGTCGCAGGTATTCTGCTGGGCTGGAATCCGTATGTAGTCGGTGCATTTGCAGGTCTTTATCAGGGTTCATACTGGATAGGCAGAGACTATATGAACGTTATGATGACAGAAAAAGTGCCGACGGATATACGCGCATCAGTTGTTGCCGCAGAGGGTCTGCTGGTAATAATCGGCCTTGTAGTCGGCTACGGTCTTACAATAGTCGGTATGACAATAATGCCGATATGGTGGGCTTGCCTTGCAGTATCCGTACCGATGGTAAGCATTGCCGCAGTAATGTTTGCACGCAAGGTTAAGGAAACCAAGGGCGCAAACCTCAACGAAATAGCATAAAAAATTGACTTAAATAAAACGATAAACTTATTATCCGACAATAAAAGATGAGCCTAAGCCCGAAAATACTGACGGGCTTAGGCTTTTGTTATTATCCGTTATGCTTTCACATCAATGCCTGACTGAAAAATGGGCATAAGCTGAAGCTTGAACAGATTCATCTTATGTTTTCTGTCTATCATTTCTTTTTTTACGGGGTCTGCAATCTCACCGGTACGGATATAATTGTCAAGCTCTGCATAGGTGAAGCCGAGGTTTTCCTCGTCGCTCTTACCGCAAAGTCCGTCAATAGGTGTTTTTTCCACAAGCTCTGACGGAAGATTGAGCAGATGACCAATCTGTTTGACCTCCTGAACGGTGAGAGTGGAAAGCGGTGAGAAATCGCCTACTGAATCGCCGTAGCGTGTTGAGTAACCTACCCAGTCTTCAGACAGGTTGCAGGTGTTGCACACTCTGCCGTTACAGCTCTGCGAAACTGCGTAAAGGGTTGTCATTCTGACTCTGGGCGGAATATTCTGAATCGTCTGTGCCGTAACCTCAATTTCTGCAGGCAGGTTATTGATTATACCGTCTACAGCATCCTTGATATTTACAACATAATGTCTGATACCAAGATGATTTACAAGCATAAAAGCCTTATCGATATCGTGCTGTTCGCCCTGCGGCATAAGCACACCTATAACACGGTCTTTACCGAGAGCTTCTACGCAAAGTGCCGCCGCAATAGAGCTGTCCTTACCGCCCGAAATACCTACAACAGCGTTACAGCCGCTACCGTTTGCTTCAAAAAAGTCGCGTATCCACTGAACACATTCGTTTTTAACTTTTTCTGCATTAAACATCACACTTAACCTCCGATAACATTAACCTGACACATCTTCATTGTTGTAAGTGCCGCATTGTGGCTGTCAACCGTTACGCCTGCACAACAGGATGCGTCAACGCTTACCTTTGACTCAATAAAGTTCGCCTTGAGCATAAGAGCGTTTGAAACAACACAGATATCGGTGCAAAGACCGATAAGTTCAAATTCAACCTCTGTATTGCTGTAGTTTACCTTGATATATTCGGGCAATTCGGTAGAACCGAATGTAGGCTTCTCAATTACCCTGTACGCTTTGTTTGCAAGAGCCGCCTGCACCTTTGAGTCAAGCTGCCAGCCGTCAGTGCCCTTGATACAGTGCGGTACGGGCAGATTTTTGCCTTCCTGAGTTTCCATATAGTTTTCAAAGTGAGTATCGTAAGTGACTATAATATCACCGTCAAATTTCTCTATTTTATTTACGACATTGTCTACAATTGCAACGGCTTCGCTTGTGCCGAGTGCACCGTCAACAAAATCCTTCTGCATATCAACTACAACAAGTATTTTTTTCATTATGACAACCACCTTGTACAGATATATTATTAGATATTATAACAACAACACTTGCAAAAATCAAGCAAACACAGAATATCAAAACAGACCGCCTCATAAAATACGAAGCAGTCTGTTTTACAATCATTCAAGTCTGAAAAGCCGTGTTTCGCCCTTTTGCATCTCAACGGTAAAAGCATCTGTTTTGCCGCAATAAGTGCCGCCGAGCAGCTCGCTTACGTTTCTTTCTCTGCCGAGGTCAAGCGTTTTTTCGCCTGCAGAAACGGCATAAATGCATATATAATTCTCATTTACATATACGATATCTTCGGTTTCGCAGTAAATATGCACTCCGTTTGCTTTGCAGAAGGCTTTCAGCTCATTTACAGTAAATTTGTCTTTAAGCGGTGAAGTCATAATGTACGGCACTTTTTCAGCCTTACAGATACCGAGTGCCTTTTCCATATTCTCTGTCTTTGCATTGGACAGCAGAATAACCGCCTTATACTTACCGTAAACCTCTTCAAAATCATTGACGTCATAAATATCATACGGTGTACCCATATAACCAAGCTCTTTGCGCTGATTAAAGAAAATGTTACGCAATGAACCGCTTGTGAGATACTTATACGCACTTTCGTCAACGAATATCGCAACCTCTGCCTTAGAGCTTCTGTCTGCATCGGTTATGCTCTGCTCATAAATACTCTTGTAGGTTGCCATTTCTGCCATAATGTCTTCGTCGGCATACCAGCCGCCCCACATATCAAACCACCACAGAGCATTACCTTTTATAAGCTGACGTGCAAAAGACCTGCGGATTTCATTCATCGCCTGATACTTTGATCCTCTGGGATGCCATACGGGAGCTTCAAGAAGTCCGTCAGGGTCGGTTGAAGGGTCTTTCTGCGAAAGCACCTGAGTGAGGTGAGTTCTGATATCGCACTCCTGGAAGCACATCTTACCGTGAAGACGAATTGAATCGGCAGGGTACATTTCAGTCCAGTCCATATCGGCAGCACGAGTGCCGATGTATGAATTTGGCGAGCAGATAAAGTCTATATTTTCATCCTTGAGAATATAGTTAAGCGCGTGATTACCCTGCAAGGAGTTTGTTACCTCAAGCGTATATCCGTAGAATGTACCTACAACAACGTTGTTACCCGTTTCTTCTTTTACAACCTGCGCAAAGTGGCTTATAGCTTCCGCAACCTTGAAGTTGGCAAACTCAATATAGCGTGTAAGATATTCGTCATTAAAGTAATCCTGTTTCTGATTAATCAGGTTGAGGTCGGGCAAGCCCCTGTATTCAAGCTCAGGATAGTACTCTGCAAGAAACTTTTTGAAGCTTTCTTTAGCACATTCACCGTAGCCACCATTCATATCAAAGTGGAACCATTCTTCAGTGTTGCCGCCTGCAATCTGGTAACCTACAATGTGTGAAGCATATTTGCAGGAGTTCGTATACTGCGTAAATTCACGCAGGAAAGCTGTAGCATCGTCACGCCATTTCTCAGAATAAAACGATTCTCTGCACGGTACACCGTCTTTATAATTAAGCTCGTCAGGGTTTTCGTTTTCCCACCATACAGGCATACTTATATTTACTCTGGGAATTATGTAAGCATCGGGGCAAGCCTCGAGAATTTTTTCAACA
>JBGVKJ010000012.1:0-30863 GCA_045123695.1 Acutalibacteraceae bacterium | reverse complement strand
AATCTCAACAACATCGTGTATAAGTGCCATCATCATAGCTTTTGCTACATCAAACTCTTCGTTTGCATACTCTTTGAGCAGATAAATCATCATTGCCATATGCCACGCATGCTCAGCATCATTTTCCTGACGCGCATAATCGGTAATATGTGTCTGACGGTAAATCGTTTTTTCTTTATCCGCTTCAAGTATAAAATCAACCTGTTTCTTAAAACGTTCTGTTTCCATAATAAACCTCGCCGGAATTAATATATAAGTGCATTATAACACAACCGGGTAATAAATTCCAATATTCCGAGAACAAATCTACAATAAAAAACTGACTCCGCAAGAACGAAGTCAGTATATCTTAATTTAGCTTTTGATTGTCTCCATTACTTCTTTTAACATATCGGGGTTTCTGGTTGTAATATTGTCGGGAGCATAAGAAAGGATACGGTACATATTATACTCATCGTCAACAGTCCAGATTGAAACCAACAGTTCGCTATCGTGAAAGGCTTTTACAAGCTCTGCTGTAGCATTTTTCTTATTGAAGTTGATACCTATTGCTCCGCTATTCTTCACTTTATCGACAAGTGACTGAATATACTTGGCACTACGTTTGGTTTCTGATTTAACATCAACATTAAGATAATACGGTACACCGTTACCATCAGAACGAACAGCATCCAAAAATTTATCATTGACACCGGTGAAAAATATTCTGTCAAAAATGCCATATTTTTCGGCAAGTGTACGAACAATCGGCAAATTAACGGTACTCTTGATATCAACATTTACCATTATATTTTCGTATTCACTTACCTTTTTAAAAGCCTCATCAAGTGTAACCTCGCCACCTTTAGGTGCATCATGAGCAAGCACAGGCTCGCCACTTTCGGTAAAATTAAGATCAAACTCAACAATATCGGCACCGTTAGCCACAGCGGCATCGATAGATTCAAGAGAATTATCATCAGTACCCATACAACCGGTATGAGCAGTATATTTAAAATTGACAGGTAAAGCATCGCCAATTTCCATAAACTTTTTAAATTTATACTGGCGCACGCCAAAGTATACACCTAATCCTACAGTCGCGACACCGATTGCACAAGTCGTACCAACAACGATTTTCTTAAAATCCATAAACAACGCAACCTCCGAAAACATTATTATTTTCATATTATCACTTAAAATCTTTAAAGGCAATATACGACACAAAAAGTTTACATAATATTGAATTTAGATATATGGTGTGTTAAAATGATGACAGCAATTTTTAACTTAAAAGAGTGATTAACAATGAATATGATTTTCGAACGCAAATTACCTATTCCTCAGGAAGTTAAATCCCAGCACCCTCTTTCAACAGAACTTTCCGATATCGTAAACAGACGTGCCAAAGAGATAAACGCCGTTTTTACAGGAAGAGATAACCGTCTTGCACTTATTATCGGACCTTGTTCGGCAGATAACGAAGACAGTGTAATTGATTATATATCGCGACTTCGTACGGTACAGGATAAAGTAGAAGACAAACTGCTTATAATCCCCCGTATTTACACCAACAAACCGAGGACTACGGGCGACGGATACAAGGGTATGCTTCATCAGCCCGACCCTAACGAAAAACCCGATATGCTTAAAGGTATCGTTGCAATCAGAGAATTACATATTCGTGCATTAAAAGAAACCGGCTTCTCATGCGCTGATGAAATGCTCTATCCCGAAAATCACCGATATATGAACGATATTCTGGCATACGTTGCCGTAGGTGCTCGATCGGTTGAAAATCAGCAACACCGTCTTGTATCAAGCGGACTTAATATTCCGGTAGGAATGAAAAACCCGACAAGCGGCGATATTTCGGTTATGATGAATTCAATTACCGCCGCACAGCATAAACACACTTTTATTTACCGTGGCTGGGAAGTACACTCACAAGGCAACCCTACAGCTCATGCAATACTCCGAGGATATATTGATAAAAGCGGTCAGATGAAACCCAATTACAGTTATACCGACCTTATTAATCTGGCAAACGCTTACGAGCAAAGCAATCTGACAAACCCAGGTGTAATTGTTGATACAAATCACGCAAACTCCTGCAAGAATCACCTCGAACAGATAAACGTAGCAAAAGATGTGCTCAAGAGCTGCCGTCAGAATCCCGACATCAGAAAGCTTGTAAAAGGCTTTATGATAGAAAGTTACATCGAAGACGGTGCACAGAAAATCGGCGAATATATCTACGGTAAATCAATCACCGACCCTTGCCTGGGTTGGGAAAAAACCGAAAGGCTTATATACGATATTGCAGAGTTGAGTTGAGTTACTCTTCTCCCCTGCAGTTATAAATTTTTTCTTAATTCCTCCGCAATTTATTGATTAATATCAAAATTAATGATATATCAATAATTGAGTTATAACATTTAATTTTGAAACTCGAAAGGATGAATATTATGAAAATAACCCAACGCATATTAGCTGTTGTTATGTCAATTCTGATTATGACAATCCTGCCGTTAAATGCATTTGCAGCAAAAACTGTTGATACAATCGACCTTACTGTTGATATTGAACCCGGTATGATGATGGAAGACTACGAAGATTACGTTACAATCAACACTCCGGGTATAACATTTAATGAAGAAATCCATGTATTTATCGTTGAAATTATCGAAGAAGTAATGTATGTTCCTTCTTCAGAGCGTTTTGAGCCGGGTTGTGTTTATGAAATCGCTATTATCCTCGATGTAGCTGAAGGATACGTTTTTGCAGACAGAGAAGATGATTTCAAGTCGGTTACCGTTAACGGTGAAGAGGTGTATTTTGAAGAATATCTCGATGAAGATTATATAGAAACAGGTTGTTACGCAGTTTATACAACTGTTGAGATGGATAACACCATAGCAGAAATTGACATTACGATTGATCCGGCTACAGGATATTTAATAGACGATTATTACCGTTATGTTCATATAAACAGTATGGGAGTTGAGTTCGAAGAAACGCTCGATCGCGGCGTTAAAGTTACGGATGCGTTTGGCGGAGATCCTTTTAATTACTTCATTGAAGAAGAGTACGCTCTTGAAATCTGCCTTACCCCCGCACGCGGTTGCGAATTTACCAAAGATGACGAAGGTAATATTCAGCTTGAAAGCGTAACGCTAAACGGTGAAACAGTTGAATACACAGCACATATCGAAGACAACAGAGGCTATTTCGAGTATATAATTATTAATCTCAACATTACTCCGGCTGAAAAAGAAGCAATAACCATTATTGAAATAACAATAGCAGATGATCTTAAGGGCTATGCTGTTGAGGATTATGAGGATTATATCACAATTGAAACCGAAGGCGTAACCTTTGACAGCTATGACCCCTATGCTGTAACTGCATATACCTCTTTATGGGAAGAGATTTTCGAATTCAGTGGCGGTGAGCGTTACTGGCTCTCAATGAATTTCATAGCAGAAGACGGATATTTTTTTGACCCTGACGGAATCCTTATAATAATAAACGGTGAAGAGTACGCTTATTACGGTTATTATACATACGAAACTGAAAATGGTATCACCGTAGAATCTGTTCATATCGAATATATTACAGAGTTTACAGGGAACTTCTTCGATAGAATAATCGCATGGTTTGCAAATATTTTTGATACTATTTTCGGTTTTCTTTTCGGATGGATTTCATTTTAATTTTAATAACAACACAAAAAAGGCACGGCAGTTAAGAACTGCCGTGCCTTAATTAATTCTTATTTAAAACTTACAGATTAAGGAAATCTTTGCGATAC
The DNA here is from genome assembly GCA_045123695.1 of Acutalibacteraceae bacterium. GTDB lineage: Bacteria > Bacillota > Clostridia > Oscillospirales > Acutalibacteraceae > UBA8612. The sequence goes on along the minus strand of JBGVKJ010000012.1, from coordinate 27,070 downwards.
TTTACACCAAAGAACTCTGCAAGCTCTACCATCTCACTGTCCTTGATTGTATTTACTCTGGGCATATGAGCTGTAAGCATATAAATCTGTGCAGCCTTTTCAACGGTTTCGATAAGACCAAATGTTTCGTCCATTGTCTTACCTGCGCCGTAGATACCGTGCATACCCCATACTACAAGGCGGAATTCTTCCATCTTCTTAGCTGTTGCCTCGCCTATTTCGTTAGTACCGCAAAGCATCCAGGGAAGTACACCTACACCGTCGGGGAATACAACGATGCACTCAGTGCACATCTCCCAGAGAGTATGTGTGAACTTCTTCTCATCAAGCTCATGAATATAATTCATAGCAAGAGTGTTTGTGGGGTGAGAATGCATAACAACACGGTTTTCGGGGTCAACACGAAGACGTGCCATATGGCTCATAAGGTGAGCAGGAAGCTCGGAAGTGAACTTGCCGCCGTCTGCGTAGCCCCAGAGAAGCTCTGCTGTTGTGCCGTCTGCTGCGATACGGATAATACCGAGGTTGTTCTCAGGGTCATCCATAACATTCTTGAAGTACTTACCTGTACCTGTAACAATAAAAATCTTGCCGATAAGCTCTGTTGCATCAAAACCTGTAGGAATTGTGCGGATTACATTATTGAGGTCAAGATACTCGCCTACTTCAGCTTCATCAAGCATATAGCTGATGTTACCGCCGTTACGCTCATCCCAGCCGAGACGGTACATATTAGCGGTTGTTGCCTGCATCTCTTTAACAAATTTTGCTGTTAAGATATCTTTCATTTTCAACATCTCCGTTATTAATATTACCTGCATATTATATCACGACAAACTAATTCAATCAAGTAAGTTTTTACTTTATTATTGAAATTGTGAATTCATTATGCTACTATGAAAAATAAGAGGTGATAATATGGTAAAAAACAATAAATATTCCATTGGTTATCAGCTTTTCACCATACTTATTGGTGCATTGCTGATGGGCTTTCTCTGGCGTGTAAGAGGTACACACGGTTGGGGTTCCTCCTGGGGACTTCTTAACGCAGGCTTTATTTTCACAATGTTTATTATTATGGTCATAGGCGAACGCAAAAAGCTTAACTTCGGTTGGCTGGCAATAACTTCACTTTCATTTATGCTTACCGTACCTGCCTGGGGCACTCTGCTTGACCAGATAACAGGAGTTCTTTTTAACGCAACAGAAATCAGTTCACTTATACCGTTTAATTCAGCTTATGCATCCGACGTATACTGTTCCGTACCTTCTGCCGTATACATAATGCTGACCCTTGGCTTCGGTCTTGCAAGCCTTTACGGCATAATGATTGGCCGCGCTTACAGCGACAAGCAGTGGAAAATATACCACTACATTATTCTTGTTGCTGTTTTCTTTGCAGCAGGTCTTATTGCAAAAGCAACAGTTTCACATTGGATTATCAACGTTATTCAACCTGAAGCGGGCGAAGCATTCGAGGTCGGCCTCAAAGATTATATGCTTACTCTTGCTCCTTTCGAACAGCACTCATTTGAAGAATTCAAGCAGTCACTTGCACCCGAAGCGTTTCAGGTATTTGAGGAAAATCTTAAGGAATATATGTTGACTCTCATTCCTGCAGATGTACTTGAAGCCGTCAAATCAAACCTCGGCACACAAACTCTTGAAAGCATCTCATTTGAAGATTTAAAATCACTCATCTTACCGTTACTTTCTGCAGAAACAGCAACAGAACTTGAGGGAGCACTCGGCACATATATGCCGATAGAAGCTTTCAAGGTTTCACACAATCTTCAGGGAATTTCATTTGATGAACTCAAGACTCTTGTAATACAGTCACTTCCTGCTGACGCTGTAGAAACATTCAAAGAAACCGTTTCAAAAAAAGCAATCGAAGGTTCGGCATGGCAGGTATACCTTCAGCACTTCGATAATGTTTCCTGGGCAAAGAAAGCTGTCCCTGCAGGCAGTATAGGCAGAAACTACTTCCAGACCGTTGAAATGATTTCTCTTGCAATTTCAGCTGTCGCAAGCTTAATAGCAACAAGATTCATTATCAAAGATAAGAGAGCTGCAAATACAGGCTTTGTCGTATGTGGTGCATTTGCGTTTGCAATTACCGTTTCAGACCTCTTCTTCTACTTTGGTGATGGCGGCTATCATCAGCTTGCTGAAAACTACTTTGGCGAAAGCATAGCCCCCTGGAGCTGCTGGGAATACTTCACAGGTTTCATCGCCGGCGGTATTATCACGGCATATATGCTCAGACTTAAAGCGCAGGAAGATGTTGAAGATATTGGTTTCAATAAAATCCCTGCAAAAGTCAGCAATATCCTCACCTTTGCACTCGGATATCTTTTCCTTATTGGCGTAAGTATTGTCAGACCCGTGCTTGAAAGATTTGACGAAAGCAAATTACAGATACTTTATGTTGTAATTTCGGTACTTGTTGCAGTAGGACTTGTTGTATTACTCGCAAAAAAATGGGGAATCGCAGCAGAGAAGACAAATATGGTAAAAATATCCTGCGAACTCCTCCCTTTATTTATGGCACTTATATTTATATCATATATGTTCCTTTGTTCACCGAGCTATCAGAACTACACAAGTATAACAATGCTTCACAACCTTTTGGTTGTTGTATCGCTGATTGCAGTTAATATATGGATAATTATCCAGACCGGTAAAATTAAAACTCAGTAAACGAAGCAACCGCCCGTATCACCTGAGAAGATGATACGGGCGGTAATTTTTCAACATATTAAGACACTTTATTTAAATGCTTCAACAAGCTCGAAAACCATATCGGGATAGTCGGACATAATTGTATCGGCACCGTTTTCAATAAGATACTGTGCATCTTCTGCGTCGTTGATAGTCCAGTACTGAACAGCAATATCATACTTATGAGCGTAGTTGATAAATGCCTTTGTACCTGTATTTATAAGGTTTGCTGCACTGCTGCCATAAGGTACCTGAAGAGCTATATAGCTGACATTTACATCGTCAAGATTCCAGCCCATACGTGAATAAAAATAGAACTGAATAGCTTCAATAACATCTGCAGACCTTGGCATATCAGGGTATTCTTTTTCCATATAATCAGCAACGTCGGGCTGGAAGGTTGCCCAGATAACTCTGTCCTTCATATTTCTTTCGGAAATAATCTCATAGAGCTTATCTGCAGCTTCCTTACCCTGCTTACCTGTGCTCTTGATTTCAATAATATAGCGGTAATCTTTACCGTTATCGTTTGCTTCTATATAATCAATAATTTCAGAGCACTTTGCTACGCGAAGATTATCGGGAATATTGTCACCTCTGAGGCCTTTGTAAGGATATTCACCGTCAAGCTCAAAGTTCTCACCGAGATTAAGCTCACGTGCTTCTGCGTATGTAAGCTGTGAAGCGTAAACATTTTTTCTGCCGTACTTTTCGACAGCATCGGATGTTGCGTCAAACGTAAGGTTGTGGAGAAGAATAAGCTCGCCATCTTTTGTAAGCTGAACATCAAACTCGAATGTATCAACACCGAACTCATCAACATTTTCGAGCATTTTCTCAAAAGCCATAAGAGTATTCTGCGGTGCAACACCTGCACCTGAACGGTGAGCAGAAATATCAGGATTGCCGTATTCGTTGATATATGCGTTCTCTGCATCTTCATAGATAACTACTTCTGTGCCGGGCTTATCATCTGCACCCATAGTAAACAGAATCGGAAGCAGAGCAAACACTGCCGTAACGCCATGGAATACATTTTTTACGAACAAAATTAATGCGCTAAAATCCATTTTTACATCTCCTTTTAAAACAATACTCTTTATTATATCAATAAAGAATTAAATGTCAATAGCGCTCAAACATAAAGATTAAGTTTTTGATTTTTAGATATTTTATTTATTGAAACACAAAAAAAGTTGTGTTATAATTCAAAACCGATAACAGAAGAAAGGTAACAAACCGATAATGTCAAATACAATGATTCTTATTTTTGAGCTGATAGGCACGGTAGCCTTTGCCGCTTCAGGTGCCATTACCGGAATAACCAAACGAATGGATATACTCGGTGTTGCTACACTTGGAATTGTAACTGCTGTAGGCGGTGGTGTTATAAGAGACCTGATACTCGGCCTTACTCCGCCGGCAACTTTCAGCAACCCCGTATATGCTATAGTTGCGCTTTCTGTTTCAGTTATAATTTTCATTCCGGGTGTTCACCGTTTTCTTTTCAAAAACTATAAAATATACGATTTTGTGATGCTGATAATGGACTCTTTGGGTCTTGGCATTTTCACCGTTGCAGGTATTCAGACTGCAATGCACAAAGCTGACTCCCCTAACCTTTTTCTCCTTATCTTTGTCGGAATGGTAACAGGTATCGGAGGCGGAGTTATGCGTGATGTTCTTTCAAAAAGCACACCTTACATTTTTGTAAAACACTTTTATGCCTGTGCATCGTTTTTGGGTGCGGTAACTTGCATTATTTTTTGGAAATTCTTCAACGAACAGGTCGCTGTTATCGGCGGCGCTGTTGTCGTAATTATACTGCGTTTGCTTGCAGCTCACTTCCGATGGAGTCTGCCGAAAGCCAGACCCGATGAAAATATAAACCAAAAATAAAAACGGCGGCTTGCACCACGCAAAGGTGCAAGCCGCTAAAATATTTTAATTAAACTTATTTGCAAAGGATATCGCTTTCGATATAGCGTACACCCATATCATAAAGCATCTTTGCATCTTCTAATGTATTAACAGTCCAGAAAGATACACCTATACCTGCATCGAGTGCAAGCTGGATAGTCTCTTTGTTATTGCGCTCAAAATTGGGAGAAAGCCATACGTTATTGCCGATAGCCTGAGCTGCTGCAATATTTTCGGGTGTAATCTCATCGATAAGATACCAAAGCTCGATTGAAGGATCAAGCTCGTGGATAGCCTTGAGCTGCTCAAGATCAAAAGAAATTACAATTGCCTGCTCTGCAAGACCCTTTGCCTTAACGGCATCAACAACTGTGTAGAGAAGGTCGTAGTTATCTGCCTTAATTTCAATCTGAGGTCTTGTTTTTGTACCAACAAAAACATCGAGATACTCATCAAGTGTCGGAATTCGCAGATCCTTATACTTCCAGAAGTTAGCACCGCCCTTATAGCTGAACTGCTTGATTTCTTCAAGCGTATAGTCTTTTACAGCACCGGTCTGACAAAATCTCGCATCAACTGTGCTGTTATGTATTACAACCCACTCATTATCCTTGGTAAGGTGGATATCACACTCTGCTGTATAGTAACCGAGCTCAACAGCTGCTTCAAAAGAAGGAATTGAGTTTTCGGGAGCAACCGCAGAAACACCTCTGTGAGCTGTGAGATATACGGGATCTTCCGGTGTACCTATGCCATTTTCTGAAAGCGATATAACCTCTTTCGGAAGGTTAAAAAGCTTGGAAATATGTACAAAAGGAAGAGCCGGACACATATAAACAGGGACAAGGACAAGGGTTATAATTTTGTTAATAAAAGGAATCATTTTTTGTATCACCTTTCAGTTTGATTTTGTGTATTATAACATTATAATATTATAAATTGCAAGTACTTCCAAATATATAGGATGTTGTTTTGTATTATTTTTACAAATACGATACATTCAAATTGTCTTGATTCACAAAAAAACAAAAGCAATAATATAATAATTGAATTAAAGAAAGAATAATGTTAAAATAACATTATAAAATTTCAGGAGAGTGAAAACTTATGACATTTCTTTTCAAAATCATCGGTTTTATTCTTGCGGTAATTACTCCGTTCGCATCTCTTATAGTAACCGACCCGTTCGTTCCCTTTGACAAAGAGATTCCCGTTGCGGAAGAAAAAGTCGGCGAATTTATGAAAGGCGTCTGCCACGCAGAGCCGCAGTACGATCTGCTCAACGATGCTAACATCGGCTGGATTCGCGACGATATCCCCTTTGCTTTCAATAAAGACGGTTCTCTTTCTCAGAGCTACATAAATTGGAAAGCAGAAATGCAGGCATATGCCGATAACGGCATCAAGGTTATGGCAATAACACCTTACCCCGAAGACTTTATAGATTACGGTCTTGACCCCAGAGTACCCGAAAACAAAGAAGCTATTCAGGATATTGCCCGTTTCTATCTTGAAGACCTCAAGGGTATTGCAGGTGCATTCCAGATTACAAACGAAATGGGTATTGACCGTTTTACACTTCCTCTTACCCTTGAAGAGGCCGCTTACTTTATAGGCATTCAGCTCGAGGCTATGTATCCCGAGCGTGGCGACATTCTCATCGGCTATAACCTCGGCGGTCTTGCAATTCTCCAGCTTCCCGGTCTTATGAAAGATTATCATAAGTACTGTGACTATGTCGGTCTTGATATGTATCTCGGCTGCTTTGAACCCGTTCTCAAAAACCCCAACCAGTATATTACAATTCTCAACTTTGTAAGACGAGTTACAGGCAAACCCATTATTATGTGCGAATTCGGTTACATAGGTCTCGGTGAGCCCAAAACAAAGGAAGAAAAGCAGGCAATACTTGAAGGCTACGGCTTCAGCAGCGAAAAAGAAGCACGCGAGCACATTGACGAGTTTATTGCAAATCTTCCCGAAGACCTTGCAAACGAATTTGACAAATACGCAGACCAGACACCCGAATTCAGAGCAAGCCAGATGTTTGACGGTGAATATTCAAATCATCTTTACAGAGAGCTTCCCGAAGGTTACGGCCTCTACGGTTTCCCCCACACTCACGAGGGTCAGGCAGACTTCTTCTCATACGTAATACCCAAGGTACGCGAGCTTGACTACGTTATAGGTATGTTCGTATACTGCTGGCAGGACAGCGGTGACTGCTACGTTTGCGGTCAGACAGACTGCCCTGTTGAAACAAAATGGGGTCTTGTAGACTACGAAGGTAACCCCAAGCCGTCATACTATGCAGTTAAGGAAGCATTTGCTGACTAATCCAAAACATAATTTATCCCGTACGGATTTTACAATCCGTACGGGATTTTTCTTTTAATCAAGACTTACCATATCTGCCATTTTGCCGCATTTTTTCCAGATTATATCGGCTTTATTGCACCAGGCTTCAAAGCCTGCAGGAGTTGTCGGGAACTTTTTATAATGGCCCGAAATCTTGCCACCGTTCATTACAGCCTTAAGCAAAGCTATAATTGTAGAAATTCTTAACTTGCCGATAACTATACCTTTTATAAAGCGGTAAGCCATTGTGAGAATTTCGCCTACCGAGAATTTGGGCATACCGCCCTCACCCATCGCTATGAAATTCTTGGTGCTGAAAATAAGGTCGTTTGCAAAGAAATATTCATTCTCTTCTGCACTTGATGCAACAGCACCGATAAGAACAGCCATTTGATTTGCAAAGTCAGCACCCTGAGCATCGATGTATTTTTTATTGATAATCCAGAGGTTATCACGGCTGCATTCCTTACCCTCTTTGAAAAGCGGAAGAATAACCTCAAGTGCGGCATCCATCTGCACCATAGCGGCAGTAACACCTTCACCACATGAGGGTTTCGTGATACAAGCAGCATCACCAAGAGCAATAAACGAATCGGAAACAAGAGAATAAGGCGGTCTGCGGTACGGAGTAAATCCACGCTCAAAATAATCAATCTTATGAGGAGTAAGCTCAACGGCCGCTTCAAATTCTTTATATACTTTATCACACATATCAAAACTGAGGTTGGCACCGATACCGAGAATTGCACCGTTGGGGTTATGCTGCGGTGCTTCCCAAGTCTTATAGAAAGGCCATGAACGGAGATTCATTTTATCGTCGGGATTTGTAAAGCTTATGTAACGAAGAACAACATAAAACATATCTGTAGGGTCGATCTCAAAAGTTTCGACACCGTAATTTTCAGGTAAGCTTCGTCTGACAACAGCAGGAATACCCGAACAATCAGTAACGAGATTTGCAGATATGTTTATTTCTTCACCGTTATTACGGCACTTAACACCTGTTATCTTGCCGTTTTTATATATACAGGAAACAAATTCGGTTTCGTATGCAATCTCTGCACCGCCCTCTATAGCCCAACGGTTAAGACGGACTGTATAGTCGTGCATATGCATACCAACAACTTTGCCGGGAGAATACTTTGGATAGTGACCGAAAGCTGAACAAACGTGAGTACTGTCAAACTCAAAGGCATAATCCTCACCTTTTACAGGCCACGGAATACCGAATTTATCGAAATCCTCACGACCGACATGAAAAATATCGTATTTTGTGCCGACTTTTTCTACAGGCTTCGAATCAATAACAAGTACGCTGACGCCGTTTTCGGCAAGCTTGCGTGCAAAATAACTGCCCGCAGTTGCGGCACCGACAACGATAACATCATAATTGGTTTTCATACAAAGCACCTCCTGAATTCAAAAAAATTGTAACATATACTGCTTATATTTGCAATAGATTGACTTGCTGAATTAATAATGATAATATAAATCTATAAATCAGGCAGGAGGATATATTTATGTCAAAAAAACTGATTTCACTCGTTCTTGCTATTGCTATGATTTTCGGTTTGGGCATTATTGCACAAGCAGAAGAAAGCACAGCAAGGCTTTACACTGTTTACGGCAACGGTATGCTTTTCGAACAGAACAAAGAAGCGATATTTGCAGGTGAAGGCGGTACACCAGGCAACACTATCAAAGTACAATTACTTAACGAAAACTACTGGCCGATTAAAAATTCAAGTGCAAAGGTAAATGATGACGGCACATTTAAAGTATCATTTATCGGGCTCCCCGGCAGTTACAATGAATACACAGTAGTGCTCACTGAAAACGGTGAAGAATTTGCAAAACTTGAAAACGTAGTATTCGGTGAGCTGTGGCTTGCAAGCGGTCAGAGCAATATGATGTTCCCTCTCGGTCAGTCTGTCAAAGGACTCGAGATGTTTAATAACGGTGTATTGGCAAGCAAGTGGCTCAGAGTACTTATTGAGCCTGCTTACCCCACATATAACGGTACGAACGCAATACCCGTTGACCCGCAGAATGATATTATAGATGCAAAATGGATAAACGGCGAGTCAACTGAAATATACGGTATGAGTGCTGTTGCATACTTCTTTGCAGAGAAGCTTATGAAAGAGCTTGATATGCCTGTAGGTATACTCAACTCATCACTCGGCGGCACTACAATCAGAAGCTGGCTTTCAAGAGAAGCTATCGATGCTGACAGTTTACTCAAGCAAGAGCTTAAAAACAGCGGATATTATATCGAAGAATCCGAATGGAACGAACAAAAGATTGATATATACGGTAATATGACAGCAAACTACAACCTGCGCACATATGCTTACCGTAATTTCTGTCCCTCGGGTCTTATATGGTATCAAGGCGAATCAGATCTGATGAATGCAAAAAACACAGATTTATATACCAAGAGTTTCAATGCTCTACAGCAGATGTATACCGCTATGTTTGATTACGGTGATGAATTTTTCCCGATAATATATACTCAGATTGCCCCTTACAGTTATAAAGAGTTTACACTCTCTGATTGGAATTACAACTATGCAAAAATGCAGTCTGTATTACCCGACAGCAGAGCAATGGTAACAATCAGTGACCTGCCTCTCAACTACCTGCCCGAAGTAGGTGTAATTCATCCGTCAACTAAGCAGCCTATCGGTGAAAGGATGGCAACGGCTGCACTTGGTATGGTTTACGGTAAATCAGATACTTATACAGCCGCTTCACTTAAATCAAGTGAAGTTAAAGACGGCAGTATTTATGTAACACTCGGTAACTGCGGTGACGGAATTGTTGCTGACGGTAACATAATTAACGGCTTTGCCGTATGTGGTAAAGACGGTATATATGTACCTGCAAAAGCAGAAATTATATCCTCTGACACTGTTAAGGTATGGAGTGAAAACGTTAAAGAACCTGTAAGCGCAAGCTATGCATACTGCACACTCAACACTTACTCAAACCTCTGGTCAACGATTGACGGCGAAAAATTTATGCCTGTAAGTACTTTTGTTACCAAGCAGATTGATAACGCTGTATATTGGGCAGATAAAACATGGGCTGATTGTGAACTTGAAAAAGCATGGCACCTTCTCCCCGACCCGCACAGTGCAGAATTTGACACATGGAAAGCTGAAGGCGCTGAAGTATCAATTAATAAAACAAGTGCTTACAGCGGTGAAAACGGATTAAAAATAGATGCAACTGACAGTAGTTTTACCGTAAAACCTGTACAGCTTTACAAAATCAACGGAAAGCTGAAACCCTTCCTGGATACAGATACTAATTGGAGCAGCTACGGCAAAATCAGTTTCTATGTACGTAACAACGGCAGCAGTGACATTACACTTGACGCTTTGAAAATCTATGTTGACGCTTACTCCTGGTATTCACCGGCAGTTGAAGCCACAAAAGACAGCTCATACGTAATACCGGCTGACGGCGAATGGCACAAAGTTACTTTTGACCTTGACAGTCTTTATCTTTCGGGTAACGAGTGCGGTTTCACCTATGCGAACGAAAAGCTCGACTATGTATTCAAATTCCAGCTTGAATTCACCGGTGAAAACGCCGACATAAGTATTGATGAATTCAACTTTGCACCTGATGCAGAAAAACTTGGTACCAGGTTTTATGCAAGCGTTGAAGATGCGGATAATCCGTTTGAATTTATAAGTGCACTATTCACAATGTTCATCAAACTTTTTGCAAATTTGTTCAATTAAACAGTATAAAAAAGCCGTTCATCTGAAAAAGATGAACGGCTTGATTTTTATCGATTTAAATCAGAGAGAAATCTCCATTGCACAGTTGTAAAGATCCTTATCGATAGTCTTGCTCATCTCAAGAGCCTCGTTGATATCGTGGTCTGTAATCTGTGCACCGTGCATTACAACAACACGGTTGCTCTTACCCTCGTGAAGAAGGTGAACAGCTTTATAACCCATCTGGCTTGCTGTAACACGGTCACGAACTGAGGGTGAACCGCCACGCTGGATATGACCGAGAACTGTTGAACGTGTTTCAACACCTGTTTCTTCCTCGATTTTCTTAGCAATCTCGTCAACAGTGATACCGTCACGGAAACGAACACCTTCAGCAACCATAACGATGAAGTGGTTTTTGCCAGTTGCCTTAGTGCGCTTAATCTTCTCGATAACGTTCTTCTCAATATCGTAAGGGATTTCGGGAATAACGATTGCTGTTGCACCTACTGCGATACCTGCGTTGAGTGTAAGGTAACCTGCACGGGCACCCATAACCTCAACAACCATACAACGGCTGTGGCTTTCGATAGTGTCACGAAGACGGTCAACAAGAGCCTGAACAGTGTTAAGACAAGTGTCAAAACCGATAGTATAGTCTGTGCAGACAATATCGTTATCGATAGTACCGGGAATTGCTACACAAGGAAGACCGTAGTTTGAAAGGTCGCGTGCACCGCGGAATGAACCGTCACCCCCGACAACTACAAGACCTTCAATGCCGTGCTTCTTTGCAATCTCAACGCCCTTACGTACTGCCTCTTCGCCTCTGAACTCGGGGCAACGTGCTGTATAAATCTTGGTACCGCCGCGATGAATAATATCGCATACGTTACGCATATTGAGGTCAATAAAATCTTCCTCGAGAAGACCCTTGTAACCGTAACGGATACCAACTACCTCCATACCGAGGTAGCAAGCTGTACGGACAACTGCACGGACAGCAGCGTTCATACCCGGAGCGTCGCCGCCACTTGTTAAAACACCGATTTTGTTCATAAATTAATCTCTCCTATGTCTATGCTGAAAATCAATTATCTTATATAGTACACTATAAAAAAAATATGTCAAGATATTTTACACAACTTTCATTGAAAAACGACATTTTCCGACCCCAGAATTCGCTTAAGTTCCTTTACAAGAGGTTCGTTAACGTCAACAGCAACCGCTTTTGCAGAATACTTCTTACTGTCATTATAGTAAAAATAAGCAGGTGTGTTTCCATCAAATATCGCAAGCAGATTTTCTGCCCTTGCAGTAAGCTCGCTGCTTTCTGACGGTACACGCAGAAAAAGACCGTGTTTAACCTTTTTATTCGGTTTACTCTCCCCTGCTTTTTCAGCTTGCGGACACGGTTCTATTGTATCGCAAACAATACTCGGCTCTTTATCTTCTCTCAGACTTAATCTGCCTTTCAGAAGTACAATATTTCCGTTTACAAGCAAAGACGAAGCCGATGCAACGGTTTTCGGAAAAAGAAGAACCTCAATATTTCCGCTCATATCCTCAACAGTAATAAAAGCCATTTCAGCATTACTGCGTGTAACCTTTTTCTTTACAGAGGTTATTATACCCAAAACCGTAACTTTAGCATTATCTGCATAGCTATCCGAATCGGTAAGGTCAAAAACACTTACACAACCGAGCTTTTGCGAAAGCGAAGAATACCCTGCCATAGGATGACCGCTGACATAAAAACCTATTACTTCTTTTTCACGAAGCAGTTTTTCGTCTGCAGGCAATTCATCTGCATCAGGAATATCGGGACCTGCTTTACTTTCTTCACCGAGAAGTGTAAAGAAATTCATCTGTCCACTGAGTGCACCGTTTCTGTCGGACTCCAATTCAGAAAGGATTGACGGGAGCATAATAAGCATCTGCCGTCTGTTAAGGCCAAGTCCATCGAGTGCACCGCTGTATATAAGACTCTCTACAGCTCTTCTGTTGAAATTACGGCTGTAGACACGCTTGCAGAACGAATAAAAGCTGTCAAAGTTGCCGTTTTTCTCTCGTTCTTCAATAATTGTGCTTATCAGAGCTCGTCCGAGATTTTTAATTGCAAGCAGACCAAAAAGTATAGTATTTCCTTTTGCAACAAAGCCTTCGAAACTTGAATTTACATCAGGCGGTAAAACCTTGATTCCAAGCCGCTCGCATTCATTAATATAACCGCTCACCTTAGGAGTCTGGTCAAGCACACTTGTAAGCAAAGCCGCCATAAACTGAGCTGGATAGTGACACTTCAACCATGCAGTACGGTAAGCAACAAGTGAATACGCTGCCGCATGAGATTTATTGAATGCATACGAGGCAAATGATGACATATCCTCAAATATAGAGTTAGCGACAGCAGGCTCAATGCAATTTTTGCCGGCACCCTCAATAAAAGTCATACGCTCTTTTTCCATTACATCGTGCTTTTTCTTGGACATAGCACGGCGTACAACATCAGCTCTGCCGTATGAATAACCTGCAAGTTCACGAAAAACCTGCATTACCTGCTCCTGATAAACCATACAGCCGTGTGTAACACTGAGTATATCTTTAAGCTTGTTCGTTTTATATACAGTCTTTTCAGGATTTCTTCTGTTCTGAATATATGTGTCAATAGAATCCATCGGACCCGGTCTGTAAAGAGATATAACAGCTATAAGGTCTTCAAGAATTTCGGGCTTTATACGGGTAAGCACCGAGCGCATACCTGCAGATTCAAACTGAAAAACACCGTAAGTTTGTCCGGTTGAAAAAATCTTATAGGTTTCCGCATCGTCAAGCGGTATATTTTCAATACTAAAGTCAGGATTGATTTCACGCACCGCTTTCTCTGCATCGGAAATAACGGTAAGCGTTTTAAGCCCGAGGAAGTCCATTTTGAGCAGACCTAATTCCTCAAGCGATGTCATTGTATACTGGGTAACGACAAACTCATCACTGAGAGCCAAAGGTACATAATCCTTAACGGGATCACGAGTAATAACAACACCTGCAGCATGCTTTGATGCGTGTCTGGGCATACCTTCTATCTGCATTGAGTTGTCAATAAGCTCTCTTACCGTATCATCGTTATCATATCTGCTTCGAAGCTCGGAAGAGCGTGCAAGTGCTTTTTCAAGAGTTATTCCGAGTTCAAACGGTATAAGCTTTGCAACAGCATCAACCGTAGCATAAGGCAGACCCATTACCCTGCCGACATCACGCACTGCAGCTTTGGCAGCAAGTGTACCGAAAGTAACAATCTGCGAAACATGGTCTGCGCCGTATTTTGATATAACATAATCGATAACTTCGTGCCTGCGCTCATAACAGAAATCAATATCAAAGTCAGGCATACTTACTCTTTCGGGATTAAGGAAACGCTCAAAAAGCAAGTTGTATTTCATGGGGTCAATGCCCGTAATACCTATACAGTATGCGGCAATACTGCCTGCACCGGAACCTCTGCCGGGGCCTACAGGTATCCCCTGACTTTTGGCATAACGAACAAAGTCGTGGACTATAAGATAATAATCCGTATAACCCATTGAATTTATAACATCAAGCTCGTATTCCAGCCGCTCACGGTATTCTGCAGGAGCAGAATTACCGTATCGTTTAACAAAACCTTTACGGCACATACGGGCAAAATATTCAAAGTGATCTTCACCGCCCGGTGTATCGAAATTCGGCAGCTTAGTATTACCGAATTCAATAGTAAGATTGCAACGCTGAGCAATATTTGCGGTATTCTCAATTGCCTCAGGCACATCGGCAAACAAAGTGCGCATTTCATCTTCGCTTTTAAGATAAAACTCATCTGCTTCAAACTCAATGCCTGTATTTTCGCCAAGTATATGGTTAGTCTGAATACAAATAAGAATCTGCTGAATTTTGGAATCTTCCTTACGGATATAGTGCACGTCATTTGTAGCAACAAGACCTATACCTGTTTCACGCGAAAGGCGTTTAAGCAGAGGCAGAACACGTAATTCTTCCTCTATACCGTGATTCTGGATTTCTATAAAATAGTTATCCTTACCGAAGGTTTCGATGTACCATTGTGCAATTTTTTTTGCAGAATCATAGTCACCGCGCAATAATGCCTGCGGTACTTCGCCTGCAAGGCAGGCGGAAAGCGCAATTATACCCTCGTGATATTTCTCGAGTAAATCGCGGTCAACACGCGGTTTGGTATAAAAGCCCTGAGTCCATGCGTCAGAAACAATTTTCATAAGATTGCTGTAACCGATATCATTCTCGGCAAGCAGAACAAGATGATAACGCTCATTATCAATACCGTGTACCTTATCAAATCTGGTACGGGCGGCAACATACACCTCACAGCCAATTATAGGCTTAATTCCTTGTGCAACAGCTTCTTTATAAAAATTAACGGCACCGAACATAGAACCGTGGTCGGTTATGGCAAGGCTTGTCTGCCCGAGCGCTTTTGCTGCAGCAATAAGTGGCTTGATACGGCACGCACCGTCAAGCAAACTGAATTCGCTATGAAGATGAAGATGTGTAAATCCGGACATACAGCCCCTCCTTTCACCGATACTGATTAAACATTATTCTTCACTCTGAGCAAGACTTACAATTTTATTAAGTCTGTGATAAATTCCCGAGCGTGAAAGACTTACTGAAAGAAGATTGCCGAGTTCTTTAAGACTTGCCTCGGGATAATCCTCTCTGAGCTGAGCGAGTTCTTTCAATTCATCGGAAAGAGCTTCAAATCTGCCATCCTCTTTGAGACGGCGGATTGCTTCACGCTGTTCCGTAGCGGCAGCAACCGAACGGTCGATATTAGCTGTTTCAAAATTAACCTTGCGATTAATCTTGTTACGCATATCTTTTTCAATTTTGACCTGCATTATCTCGAGAGCACAAGTCTGAGCACCAACGGTCATAAGCAAATCTTCTATAGTCTCACTACGTTTGATATATACAACATAGTTATTTCTGCGCTTTGTCATTTTAGGAGTTACATTAAGCTCCTGCAAAAGATTGAGCATATCATCAGCGAGATGTAAATAGGATAGAAGAAATTCAAGCTGATAGCTTTTTTCAGGACTTGTTACCGTTGCACAGGCAAGAAAAGCACCTTGCACAAAGGCTGCGTGACAACATTCATCAGCAATATTGGCTCTGTTGATACGCACACCAATTGTTTTTTCGGATATGCCAAAGGCAGCAAGCACCTTAAGCCTGTCCTCCTTACGGCTGACAGACACTGAATATTTTCCCGAATCGGACTCTTTTATTTCGGGAGCTTTGCCCGTTATATTTTCAACTGCTTTGGAATACAGCTCAGCCGTACCTCTGTGTTCAGTTACCAACATCATTGAAGATGAACTGAAAGACCTGCCGCACAGCAACAACCCATAGGACATTGCGTGGTAACAGCAGGTCTGCAAATCGGCTGATATCTGACATATTTCGTCCTTTACTCTTGAAGCAAAGGAACGCTCTTGTAGTTCAGTATTCATATTAGTTACCCGATATATTTAACTTCCATTTCAAGCTCAACACCGGTTTCGTTGAGCACTTTTTCACTGACTTGCCTGCCGAGCTCAAGGATATCTGCAGTTGTAGCACCGCCTTTGTTTACAACAAAGCCTGCGTGCTTTTCGCTTACCTGAGCACCGCCCACACTAAAGCCTTTAAGACCGCATTGCTCGATAAGTGCACCTGCAAAATGGCCTTCGGGACGTTTGAAGAAACTACCTGCACTCGGAAGGTCAAGCGGCTGTTTATCGACACGACGCTGAAGAATATCTTTCATTTTTGCGTTTATTTCGTCTTTATTGCCCTTTTGTAATTTAACGGTAATACCGGTAATAACAAAATACTTGTCTGTATACGCACTTCTGCGATAAGAAAGGCCAAGCATATCACCCGTAAGTCTGCCGGGGTTACCGGAATAATCGATATGATTACAGGAAACAAGTACGTCTTTCATTTCACCGCCGTAAGCACCTGCATTCATATATGCGGCACCGCCGGCTGTACCGGGAATGCCGTATGCAAACTCAAGACCTGTAAGCGAATTTTCAAGAGCGAAATTACAAAGCTTTGCAAGCTTTGTACCTGCTGTACAGAAAATCATATCGTCATTGAGCAAACGAATGTCGTCAAAATTCGAAGCAAGTCGCACACAAACACCCCTTATACCTTCATCGGATACAAGGAGGTTTGTACCGTTGCCGAAAACAAACGGCTTTATTTCTTCGTCTGCACAAAGCATAAGCACTCTGCGGAGCTCCGGCTCATTCTTCGGCAAAATGAGAATATCTGCCGGACCGCCTGTTTTAAATGATGTATATTCGGACATAGGTGCACCAAGGCGGTACTCAATTCCCGCCTTTTGTACACCAAGAATAATTTTTTCGGTATTATTCATAACAGAAATTTACCCTTTGTGATTATTTATCAAGCATAGCAGCACCGATAATACCTGCATCGTTACCGAGAACAGCACAGCAAAGCTCAGTCTGATTGTCAGAATAAATGCTGTATCTACCCCTTGAAACATGCTTGCGAAGAGGAACAAGAAGGTTATCCTTCTCGTGGCTGATGCCGCCGCCGATACAGATGACGTCAGGCTGAAGAGCGTTGATAACGTTTACAAGACCTACAGCAATATAACGGATATAATTATCGACAACCTTCTTTGCTGTTGCATCGCCCTTACGCATTGCATCGAAAGCTGTTCTGCCGCTTACTCTTGCAATATTATCCTCAACAAGATCCCACATTATACTGTCAATATCCTGCTTCATTGCATCCTTTGTCTGTGCAATAAGAGCTGTAGCGGAAGCATATCTCTCCCAACAGCCGCGTCTGCCGCAGTTACACTGCTCACCGTCCATAGCAATAACCATATGGCCGAATTCGCCTGCTGCATAGTTACAGCCGTTGACAAGCTTACCGCCGATTACGACACCGCTGCCTACGCCTGTACCGAGTGTGATAGCAACAAAGCTGTCCTTATCCTTACCTGCACCTGCAAGAGCCTCACCGAGTGCAGCACAGTTAGCATCGTTATCAATATAAATCTTATCGATACCAAGACTTGCTGAAAGAAGATCCTTAGCAGGAACATGGTCGAAATCAAGGTTGTTTGCATAGTCAATCATACCGATTTCTTTATTTACCGAACCGGGTGTACCGATACCGATTGATGCGATATCGTAAAGTCTGAGATTTGCATCTGCAACTGCCATTTTTACTGCTGTTGCAATATCGTCAAAAATCGCCTTTGCATCACGGGGAGCATTGGTCTTCATTTTACCTCTGCCGATAATGTTGAAATTATCGTCAACTACACCTACAGCGATATTTGTACCGCCGAGATCAACACCTACTCTGTACATTTTAAATTCCTCCAAAAATCATTTTTATTCAATCAGGCATCATGCCATATTTTCATTTCTTCGGGTTTGGGTGAAATATCCTCATCCATACCCAGGCCGTGAAGAAGCTCACGAGCTGCATTGTAACCGAGCTTACGCTGTCTGTTATTCATAGCAGCAGCTTCAATAATAATAGAGATATTTCGACCCGGACGCACGGGAACAGTTGTACTCGGTACATTTATGCCGAGAATTTCGGTATACTGCGTTTCAAGACCGAGCCTGTCATAAACCTTTTCAACATCCCAATGTTCAAGCTCAACAACCATATCAATCTTTTCTGTAAGTTTAACAGAACCCATACCGAAAAGTCTTCTTGCATTGATAATACCAACACCTCGTACTTCGATAAAGTGACGGATATTATCAGGTGCAGCGCCTACAAGTGTACGTGAAGAAACCTTACGGATTTCGACAGCATCGTCAGCGATAAGTCTGTGGCCGCGCTTGATAAGTTCAAGAGCTGTTTCGCTCTTACCTACGCCGCTATCACCGAGGATAAGCACACCTTCACCGTAAACTTCAACAAGAACACCGTGACGGGTAATACGCGGGGCAAGCTCAACACCAAGGAAAGATATGAGCGTAGACATACAGCTTGAAGTTGAATCCTTTGTCATAAGCACAGGCACGCCGTACTTCTCGGCAAGAGGCAAAAACTCCTTAGGAAGCTCAAGAGAACGTGTTGCAATACAAACAACAGGTTTATGAGAAAGATAAAAATCGATTCTCTCTGCTCTGAGCTCATCGCTCATACCGTGCATATACTCAATTTCGGTAAGACCGAGGAACTGGATTCTGCCGGGATCGAAGTAATCATCATAACCGGAAAGAATAAGGCCGGGACGTATTACTTCCTGCATATTAATCATAATATCGGCAGTATCACAAGGGGTATAGAGAACCGAAAAAGAATGGACATCGATTATCTTTTTAAGAGAAACGGAATATTTTGAAGCCATATTAAGTACCCTTCCCTTTCTAATAGAGTTGGGTATATTATAAATAACTATTTAAGAAACTGCAAGACTTAAAAGCAAATTTTTTATTTATTTTTATCATCAGCCAAGTATTTTTCTTTCGTAGCAATTCCGCCCCTTATATGGCGTTGTGCTTTATTTATATCAAGAACTGCCCTCACCTGCTCAAAAAGCACAGGATCAAGCCATTCAAGCCTGCGTGAAACATCGGTATGTACCGTAGATTTACTTATGCCGTACTGTTTTGCTGTTGCACGAACAGTTGCGTTGTTATCAACGATATATCTGCCAAGCTCAACGGCACGCTCTTCTACAAAAAACCTCAACAAAAAGACCTCCCAAAATCATATCGCTACATTGATATGACGGGAGGTTGCTATTTATTCCGTACTTGTCCGATTATCAGGCTTCAAAAAAATCAGCCTCAAGCATTGCACAAAGACAGTGATAGACAGGCAAAGTAAGCTCCTGAATTTTAAAAGTTTCTGTTTCGGGAAGTCTGATACAAACATCGCATTTTTCACTCATAAGACTTTCCTTACTTCCTGTAATGCCGACAGTAATTATGCCTTTGGCACCTGCCGCTCTGACAGCATTAACAACGCTTGCTGAATTACCGGAAGTACTCAAAGCTATAAGCACATCGCCTTTGTTACCGAGACCGTAAACCTGCTGAGCATAGGAGTAATCAAACTCAAGGTCGTTTGAAAACGCAGTAAGAAGTGCTGAATGAGCATTAAGCGAAACTGCAGGCAAAGCACCTTGCAGGTGTGTGAGTATTTCATTATCACCGTTATCAGCAGGAGTATTTATTAGTCTTTTCAGTAAAAATCCTTTCATCAGCTCACCGACAATATGGTCAGCATCTGCCGCACTGCCGCCGTTTCCGCAAGCAAGCAACTTACCGCCGGAACAGTAGCATTCGCGGATAAGTTTATACGATATGTATATTTCGTCTTTGCAACAATCAAGCACCGGATAACGGTTTAAAAGCTCATTGTAAATTTCTTTAGAAGTAGAAATCATTTAATCACCTGTTTTTTATTCATTCATAAAAGCAACACCGAGTGCTGCATAATCTCCAATAGAGTCACCGAGTACGGCAGGCAGAATTTTACACACTGCCGCAGCCTGACTTAATGCTTCATCGTTGATAACCGCTTGCATTTTTGCTTGTAACAGAGCGGAAGAACGCTGATATATACTGCCAATGACTATAGCTTCTGGATTTAGTATATCGATAAGCAAAGACAGCCCTCGTCCCAGATATTCTCCGCAGACATCATAAATCTCAAGTGCAGTTTCATCACCTGCAAAAGCAGCTTCGGCAACAGATTTTGCAGTCACATTATTGAGCTCGGATTCATTTTTACAGAACGAAGGAATTATACCTTGAGTAAACTTTTTTAAAACTATCTGTTTAGCCAGATTAGCTATACCTCCGCCACTGCAAAAGCCTTCAAACGAGCCTTTTTTACCGTAACCTGCAGGACCGTTTTCGGCAAGACGGATATGCCCTACCTCACCTGCCATATCGTTGGTACCGCTGTAAAGTTTGCCGTCAAGAATAAGACCTGCACCCATACCCGTTCCGAAGGTAAGAAAAACCATATTGTTTGTACCCTTACCCGCACCGAAACGCCACTCGGCAAGTGCACAGGCATTTGCATCATTCTGAAGTTTGGTCTTTATGCCAAGCCTCTTTTCAGTTAATTCTACAAGCGGTACATTGTCCCAATCAGGAAGATTCGGCGGACACATTACAATACCATTTTTACTGTCTAAAGGTCCTCCGCAGCTTATACCGCAACCGATTACCTGAGAAGCAGTTATGCTATTGCGCTCAAACAGTTCTTCTGCCGAAACAAAAAGCTCCTCAACAATAGCCTTCCAGCCTCTCGGCTGTAATGTATCAAACTTTATTTTGTCAATAATAATATCATCGGCATTGTTATCCGTAATCTCGGCTTTTCCGAGTATTACGGCACACTTTGTGCCTCCGATATCAAAACCGAGTGTGTATTTATTCAAATCAACCACCTCATCTGAAATGAGTATATCATTACGATTGTTTGCGGTCAATAGTTTCGGTTAATAATAAAAGATATCGCAAAGGAGGCTTCACTGATGCTCACAACACTAACCAGAGGAATTATACTGTATTTTGTAATTATGTTGGCAATTCGACTTATGGGTAAAAGACAAATCGGTGAAATGCAACCGACAGAGCTTGTTGTAACAATACTTATATCGGAAATTGCTGCAATTCCCCTGGACAGCAACGATATACCTCTTATCAACTCGATACTAACCGTTCTTTTACTCGCCGGTCTTTCTATAATCACTTCAGTGTTGACTTTACACATACCTAAATTCCGCACTTTTTTTGACGGGCATCCCGCAATAGTAATAAATAACGGTAAACTTGACCAACAAAAAATGAAAGATTTACGACTTACCGTACAGGACCTTATGTCTGCCGCAAGACAACAGGGAGTTTTTGATATAACACAAGTTCAGTACGCAATAGTTGAAACAAACGGCTCTGTCAGCATAATGCCAAAACCTGACTTTTCACCGCTTACAGCAAAGGTTGCTGATATAAAAGCACCGAAAGAAGATTTGCAACACCTTATAATTTGTGACGGTAAATTAATTAAGCCTGCACTTAAAGAAGCAAATTTAAGCCTTTCAGCGCTCGAAAAACATCTGAAAAAAGAAAAAATACAAATTGAAGAAATAATGCTGTTAACATACTCAGGCAGTAAATTTTCTCAAGCTATAAGAAAGGAACAAAGATGAAACGAGGTATAGCTGCAATTATTATCCTGACATTTTGCATTACTTTTGCATTAATAATTACTTTTATGCTGGAGTTAAAAACACAAGCAATTATTGACTTGGCTCAATCTGCCGCAAATGATAAAAACAATGTTTATATTCTCGAAAAAGAATGGAATAAAAAAGTAATTTACTTTGAACTTTTTGCTGACCACAACTATTTCGAAGGTATTGACAAAAAAATACGAAACCTTAAATATCTTGAAGGCGAAATATACACTAACACATGCACGGAAACAGTGACAGATTTAGTTAAACTCAAAGAATATCTGAAATTTTCACTACCTAATGTTTTTTAAACTTTGCTTATTTTGTATTAACAAATAATTTACCGACAAGACATGATTTCCAATCAAAACAAGTTGCATTCATCATTCCTATATGATAAAATAATATCAAAAGGAGGTGGTGATGTGGTTTTTGTATGGATAGCAGCAACAATCGCCTTTATAGTCGTTGAAGCCGCTACAACTCAGCTTGTAACGATTTGGTTTGCCGCAGGCAGTGCAGCGGCAACAGTAGCAGCTTTACTCAAAGCAGATACACTTGTTCAGCTTATTGTATTTGTTGCAGTTTCTCTTATTGCTCTGATCGTAACCAGACCGCTTGTAAAAAAGCTTACCAAGCAGAAGTTTTCACCGACAAATGCTGACAGATTTATTGGCGAAACAGCTATAGTTACTCAAAAAATTGATAATATAGCAGAAACAGGTCTTGTCAAACTCCAGGGTACCGTATGGACGGCTCGCTCTACAGACAGCAACATTATAGTCGAAGGCGAAACCGTAACAGTAAAAGCAATTGAAGGCGTAAAACTGATTGTTGAAAAAGCGGCATTGCCCGCAGGAGTTAAAAATCAATAACAAACTTACTAAAGGAGACTTGAATTATGGAATTTGTTATACCGATTATTGTTGTTCTTATCATTGTATTTCTGGTGCTTAATATTAAAATCGTTCCTCAGTCCAAGGCTTATGTCGTTGAAAGACTCGGAGCATATAAAGACACATGGCAGACCGGTGTACATTTCAAAATTCCGCTTATTGAGAGAGTTGCAAAAATCGTATCTCTCAAAGAGCAGGTTGTTGATTTCCCGCCCCAGCCCGTTATCACAAAAGATAACGTAACTATGCAGATTGATACTGTCGTTTTCTATCAGATTACCGATCCGAAGCTTTACACTTACGGTGTTGAACGTCCTCTTTCAGCTATAGAAAATCTTACCGCTACAACACTGCGTAATATTATCGGTGAGTTGGAACTGGACCACACTCTTACATCGCGTGACACAATCAACGCAAAAATCCGCGGTATACTTGACGAAGCCACAGATGCTTGGGGCATCAAAGTCAACCGCGTTGAACTTAAGAATATTCTTCCTCCTAAAGAGATTCAGGACGCAATGGAAAAGCAGATGAAGGCTGAGCGTGAGCGCCGTGAGGCAATTCTCCGTGCCGAAGGTGAAAAAGCAAGCCAGGTGCTTGTTGCCGAAGGTCAGAAGGAATCAAAAATTCTCGCAGCAGAAGCCGATAAGCAGTCAGCAATTCTTCACGCCGAAGCTGTAAGAGAATCCAAAATCCGCGAATCTGAAGGTGAGGCCGCAGCTATACTTGCGGTTGAAGAAGCACGCGCAAAAGCAATCTCACTCATCAACGAAGCCAATCCCGGTCAGGCATTCCTTACAATCAGAAGCCTTGATGCATTTGAAAAAGCTGCAGACGGCAAAGCTACAAAGATAATCATTCCCTCTGAAATCCAGTCAATTGCAGGACTTGCGCAAGGAATAATCGAAACAGTAAAAGACTAATCAGAACACATAAGTATTTCCCCATCTGACAGAAAAAGATCGCTACCAGATGGGGCTTTTAATTTATGTAATATACATCTAACATATTGCGCAAATTATAAGCAATTTTTATATACAAATATTTGAAGGTGATTAAATGGCTAACAAAAACAACCCTAACAAATTTCAAAATGATGTTAACGCTGCCAAAGGCAAAAAACTCAAAGTAACAATTGTAATTCTTATTGTCACTATTGTTTCGGTTATTATTGCAGGTACAGTGTGTCTTTTTACCGGTGTTTTTGAAAAGGCAAAAGAGAATGAAACAGATTTCGAAAAAACCAACTCTAACTTCAGAGAAGATGCCGAATCAGTTATTGACAAAGATAAAAATTTCGATGTTGAATTCGAATATTACTACAACAATATTCATCAATCGGTTCTTAATGAAGCAATGCAGTACGAAAACTATGGTACCGGTATGGGCGTAATGTACACCGGTTATGACTGCACAAAGCTTCCCGAGAATCAGCTCTATCCCGGCGAAGATTACAAACTTCCCGACGGTTCAGCTCCCACATGGAAGCAGTATTTTGAGTATGCAGCACTCAGAAGCGTTCAGGAGATTCACATTCTTGAAGACCTTGCTGAAAAAGACGGCTTCAAAGTTGACAGTGCTGTTATTAATGAAGCATACGCCTCAATCGATAAGTTGAAAGTTCAGCTTGAAGAGATTGCACAACAGGCAGGCACTGACCATTCCTTCGACTCATGGCTTAGTGAAACATACGGCAAAGGTATGAATGAAAGCACCCTCAGAGAAATCATCAAACGTCAGACAATTGCAGGCGAATATGCTGTAGTTCTTTCTGAGAAGCATGCTGAAGATAGCCTTAAAGACAACGCTACTCTTGAAGCAGAATACGCTAAAGATCCCAACCTCTACAACTGTGTAGACTTCCGAATATTCTCAATCACTCCTGAAACTGACGAAAAAGCAACCACATCAACTCAGGAGCAGAAAGATGCAGCTAAGAAAAAGGCTGATGAAATGTTCGGCAAAATCACTGACGAAGCATCTTTCAAAAAGCTTGCTGCAGAGTATGCAACTAAGGAGCAGAAAGAAGCTGCCGACTACTCATTAGATGAAACTACACTTATGAAGTATGTCGGAAGAGAAGATTACAAATCTTCATTCGGCGAGGATGCTGTTAAATGGCTCTTCGACAAAAACACAAAAGTTAATGACAAGAAGATGTTCGAGTACAACGGAGCATACTATATCTTCTATATGATTAAAACATCATACAGAGATGACGCAACAATCCCTGTTGATGTACGCCACATCCTCTACGCATTTGACGAGACAGCAAAAGATAAAGAAGCTGACAAAGCAGCTCAGAAGGCATCTGCTGAAGCAACTGTTAACGCAATCAACAGATCAAACGATAAACTTACAAGCTTCCTTGAATGGTGCGAAAAAGACAGTGACGATACAGGTTCAAAGTCAAACGGCGGTCTTATCGAATACCTTGGCAGAGGCAAGTATGTTAGGGAGTTTGAAGAGTGGTCACTTGATCCCAACCGCAAGGAAGGCGATATCGGTATAATCGAAACAAAGTACGGCTACCACGTAATGTACTTTGTCAAGAAGCATACCGCTCCCTTATGGAAAATCAATCTTTCTCAGACTCTTGCAAGCGAATCATACCAGAAGTTAATTGATGACGCTATCGCATCTGATGCATACAAAATTAAGGATGCTGCTTATATTACAAAGCTCAGCGAAAAGCTTTACAAGAATATTGTTGAAACCTACTATGCGAATCTCATTAAATAAGACTATTGAATTCATCGAATAATTAAGTTCAAAACACAAACTACGCCCGTATCTTACGGATAAATAAGCCGTCGGACACGGGCATTTTTCTTTTTATTTTGTTGAATAGTGTCAATATTTTGTGCTCGGGGTTAACGAAATGTACAAATTTGGTTTTAGGTATTGTATATTTAATAAATATAGTATATAATTGTTCCGTTAGTTTTTACTACGCAAAACATAATATTTGAAAAAGGTGATTAAATGGCTACTGAAAAAACTTCCAACGATTATCGTGAGGAACGCAAGGCTCGCCTTGCAAAAGCAGCTAAGAAAAACTCAAAGAAATCTTTCAAGGTTTCTGCTTCCCACTTAACCAGAAAGCAAAAATCAACAGTCGGAATTCTTGTATCCGTCGTTATTATTGCTGCCATTGCTGTCGGTGTATGTTTCAGCACCGGTGTGTTTGAAAGAATGAGAAAAATCGATACTGTTTCCGGTGAAGATTACTCAGTTGTCGAATTTGAGTATTACTACAACAATATTCACCAGTCCGTTCTCAACGAAGCAATGCAGTACGAAAACTACGGTGCCGGTATGGGCGTAATGTACACAGGCTATGACTGCACTAAGCTTCCTGAGAATCAAATCTATCCCGGCGAAGACTACAAACTTCCCGACGGTTCAGCTCCCACATGGAAGCAGTACTTTGAGTATGCAGCACTCAGAAGCGTTCAGGAGCTTCACGTTCTTGAAGACCTCGCTGCGAAAGACGGCTTTGTTGTTGATCAGGCTGTTCTCGATCAATCATTAGCATCAATTGACAACATTAAGACTCAGCTCAGCGAATCTGCAAAACAGGCAGGTACTCCTCAGTCCTTCGGTTCATGGCTTCGCGAAACATACGGCAAGGGCATGAACGAAAAGACTCTCAGAGATATCATCACACGTCAGACAATTGCCGGTGAATATGCCGCAGTTCTTTCTGAAAAAGGCTCCGAAAACAGCCTTAAAGACAACGCCGCTCTCGAAGCAGCATACGCTAAAGATCCCAGCCTCTACAACTGCGTAGACTTCCGTATATTCTCAATCACTCCTGAAACTGACGAAAAAGCAACCACAGCAACTCAGGAGCAGAAAGATGCAGCTAAGAAAAAGGCTGATGAAATGTTCGGCAAAATCACTGACGAAGCATCTTTCAAGAAGCTTGCTGCAGAGTATGCAACTAAGGAACAGAAGGAAGCTGCCGACTACTCATTAGATGAAACTACACTTATGAAGTATGTCGGAAGAGAAGATTACAAATCCTCTTTCGGTGAAGATGCAGTTAACTGGCTCTTTAACAAGGATACAAAAGTTAACGATAAGAAGATGTTCGAATACAACGGAGCATACTATCTCTTCTATATGATTAAAACATCATACAGAGACGACGCAACAATCCCTGTTGATGTACG
>JBGVKJ010000011.1:0-44612 GCA_045123695.1 Acutalibacteraceae bacterium | reverse complement strand
TTGTTGTAGGCTTTGGCTTTTTGGCAAACATAGGTCGGAACGCCGTCAAACCTGCCTGTTTCCGCATAAGATACCGCGGCACATATATCGCAGGATTTACGCAGGCTGCAGGATTTACACTCCGCAGGAAGATATATCTTCTCACGCTCGGCACGGATAAGGTTCCATGCATCATCAAAATCTTGGATAGCTACGCTCGGCTCAACCATCATTCCGCAAGGAGTCATTTTGCCGTCATACGTAACCCAGAAGGACGATAAACCTGCACGGCATCTTATTCGCTCGCCGCAACTGTCAAAATAATCGGGTTCGGCTTTAGCGGGTGCTTCACCTTTTTGGGTTATTTCAAGGAAACGCCTTAAATCGCTCGGGTCGCTGAAGTGGTGGCTCTGCCAATCGAAATGCGCACGCGCCGCTTCTTCGGGCGAAAGACGTACCGTTTCTGCACGGCACGAAGACCTCAGGGGCGGGAACATATATGAAACCGGCTGAATGGGCACACCCAATTCTTTTGCCAGGTCATAAACTTTCAAGGTGTCGGATTTGTTGTACGGGGTTATTGTATAATTCAGTTTTACACTGACACCTGCTTCTTTAAGTGCTTTTACGGCATTTATAACTTTGCCGTAAGCCTCGCCGTCGCCGCAGAGGTTTGCATACGTTTCGGGTGAAGTGCCGTAAAGCGAGATATTCAGCCTTTGCGGCGGATTAGCGGCAAAGAATTCTACCTTTCGCTCATCGATAAGAGTGGCATTCGTATTTACCGAAACCAGAAGACCCATATTGCGGCAGGCAAGATAAATCTCTTCAAAATCTTTCCTTATCAGAGGTTCGCCCCCTGTAAGGAGTAAAAGAAACATTCCCTTGCTGACTGCCCTGCGTGCCAGATCAATCCACCATTCGGTGCTTTTTTCTGCAGAAAGAGCTTCTCTTGAATTTGGGGAACGGTGTATATAGCACATCTTGCAGTTAAGAGTACAGCGCGAGGTCAGCTCAAACGCACCTGAAAGCGGAGTACCCCTTTCACCAGCCTGACGGAACAAGCTGTCAATAAAAACGGAATAGTTTATTTCGTTGTTCATGAAAACAAACCTTCAGTCGAAAAAATCATTTTATTTTAACTCGCTTGCAAGCTTTTCTACGGCTTGCTCATCCGGCGTACAGTCCAGACGATAAACGGGAACTTTCTTGAGCAGCTCTATCAACAGGTCAACACAGCGCTGCGTTTCTTCGGGAGCGATAAAGTCAAGATAAACATTGCTCATAAGGCTCATTACAGCCTCCGCTCCGTTAAGCCTGCGTATTCTGTTTTCTTTTGCCTGACCGAGAAGCACGATCGCTTTCAGAGGCATTGAACGGTTTTTGCAGATACCGCTCGTACCGCTGAAGGGCAGCCCGTGAGCATTGACACCGTCGGCATCTACTGAAACGCCGGCTTTGTCGCCGTTGATTATTTCTGCGCCTTTATGAACACGCCACAGCTCCGCCTGAGTGCTTTTGCCGGTTCCGCAGGGAGCTGAAAACAATATCGCTTTGCCGTCGTGTGAGATATATGACGCGTGAAAAAGCAACACCTTGTAAGGTAACAGAAGCTGACTTAACGAAACCGAATTCCACAGATAGCGGAAATGAAAGAAAGTTGAATAGCTGTAATCAGTGAAATATGCATCACTTCGGGAAGGATCGGAAAAATTATAACGGGAAAGTGAACCCTCGAGAGTTCCCATCGGCGTATAACGGTAAATATCATCCCCTTGCCACGAAACGGTTGTACCGCTTTCCGATTTCTTACCGTTCTGAGGAAACGTCGGAAGATTTTCGGCCACACGGCAAGTTATTTTAATATCCGCCTGAGAAGGTTGCACCTCGAATAATTCTAAGTCGCCCAAATTCGTAGAAAAAGATGGGGCGTCAACAGAAATTGTCTTTTTGCAAACAGAATAATATTTCGTCATCGACTATAAACCCAATTATATTTTTTAATTATAGTTATTATACAGTGCGTGTTTCAAATTTGTCAATGTTTTTTTAATGATTTTTGCCTGCTTTTAGTAGAAAATCTTGCCAAAACAACATATTTTCATGTGACAATTCAATAAAAATTCCAGCGTCGGTTTTTTTATCTCGTCGATATTCTTAAAGAGAATTTTGCCATTTATTATTTATAAGACTCTTGAAAAAAATAATTTTTATGATATAATTAATGTGGATTATTTTTATATTTTGGCGGTGGCGTTTTGAAAAAAATACTCAGCATCTTTATGTTGTTTGCTTTCATCTTTCCGACAATTTCTCTCACGGCAAGCTCTGTTAGCGTAAACAATGTTTCAGCTCTGACTTCTGATGAGTTTTGCTCCCTTGTCAGAGAAATGATAACAGAATATGACTTGGCAAATGACGGATATCAGACTTTTTCAGTCAGTGCAGACAACAGCTTTGCCTCCTGCCGTTTGATAGTAAAATCATCAAACGATATTAACGTTTCAGACGCCGTTTCGGTCATTTCGGGTTATAAAAATCTTTGGATTTTACAGTATGATTCCGAAGAAGAAGCAAGGTCTGCTTTCGAATACTACAACACCTTATCTTGTGTAGAATATGTTGAGCCGGATACAGCGGTCGAAATGTATGCCTCAGACTCAAAAAACCTCGGAAACTCAAGGCTTTCTTGGGGTTCCGAAACTGTCGGCGCAGACGATGCATTGGACGTTTTATCAGATGTTGTTCTGCCCGAAATAAGAGTAGGAATTATTGATTCCGGTATAGATTATAATCATGAATTTCTCAAAGACAGGGTTATCGATGAAGGCTGTAATTTCAGCACATCGGGTGATAAAACCGCTATGAGTGACGACCCTAAATCCCACGGTACTCACGTAGCCGGAATTATCGTCGACAACACCCCCGAAAACGTAAAAATAAAGGGCTACAAAATCTTCAGTTCAAGTGGAAATTCATCAAACATTGCAGTCGTTGCTGCTGTCGAACAGGCTGTTGCAGACGGTATGGATATTATCAATATGAGCTTCGGCGGCTCAAATTCAATATCTGTGCGTGAAAGCCTGCTTGCGGCTTACAACAGCGGAGTTACACTCGTTGCTGCAACGGGTAACACCTATAAGCCTATAGGAAATCTGTTGCCCGCTTCTCTCGATGAAGTAATATCGGTTTCGGCAATAGACAGCGATTTGGAGTTTGCTGATTTTTCGGCATACGGTCCGAGCATTGATTTGTGTGCTCCCGGTGTAGATATTTACAGCACCGTCAATAACAATTCTTACGGTATTTCAAGCGGTACATCCATGGCTGCGCCGTTTGTTTCCGCATGTGCGGCAATTCTTCTTTCGCAAAACGCCCGACTCTCTCCCTCACAGGTCGAAGATGCTCTTGTTTCCAATGCCATTCCTGTGAATATTGCAGAAGCTTATTGCGGCGAAGGTATAGTTAATGCCGCAAATCTTGTCGAGTGTGAAAGAGCGAAATCTGTAAATTGCACAACAGAAAGCGGCGTTTTTTACGGCCCCGTAACAATTTCTCTTCCGACAGGTGAAAGTCCGGTTTACTATTCGGTTGACAGTTCTTACCCCGATGCAGAAAGCGGAACTCTATATAAAAACCCCGTTACCGTTTCAGAATCAACAGTTTTCACATGGACTACCGAATCGGAAAATGAAATGCAAAGCAAATCTCAGAGCATCTGTATAAGAATAATCCACGAGGAATCCGAGGAAGAATTCGACATTTCAAGCACGGGTTCAATTACGGCATATAACGGTACCAAAACCGAAATTTCAATCCCTGAATCCGTTGATTCTATTACGGTTACAGCTATAGGCGATAAGGTTTTCAACAGTGCCAACCATCCCGATATGCGTACGGTTATTATGCCGGAAACAGTAAAGGAAATCGGGACGAATGCTTTCAAAGAAAACAGCTCCCTTGAATACATCAAGGCCGACGGTGTTGAAAAGGTTTCTCCGAGCTCATTCAACGGTTGTGTTGCGTTGACACAGCTTGAATTTCCGTCATTGATAAGTGTTTCGGGCGGTGCTTTCATGAACTGTTTTTCACTCGGAAACATTGATATCAAATCGGTAAAAACTATAGGAAGTCAGGCTTTTTACGGCTGTATTTCGCTCAAATCCCTTGTTTTGCCTGACGCTGAGTATATTGACACAAACGTTTTTGTAAATTCCGGTGTCAACTATATTCTGTGCGGCTCATTAAAGGAGATAAACTCTTTCCCCGTTGTTAATAACAGCATAATATTCTTGCCCTCCTCTACGGAAGCTATTGCCGAACCGCAGACAAGCAATCGTTTTAAAATCGTTGCAAGTGAAGGCACTTTTGCAGGAAATTGGGCAAAGTCAAGTCACCCGAAATGCACAACGGAATTTATAAAAGCCCCGTCGATAACCAACAACCTTGACGGTATTATTCCCGAAGGAACAAAAAAACTTGAGGTTGATGCAATCGGCTTTGAACTGACTTATCAGTGGTACGGTTCATACGACGGAACAACTGAAAACAGCGTTGCACTCTCGGGAGAAACAGGAAAAACCCTTTATATCAACAAGGATTACATAGGATATTACTGTGTTGTAACCAACAGCGACAACGATATCGTCACATCCATAACAACTGTCGTTTCATGCTATCCGCAAGCATATGCGGATTACAGCGCCTATGAAACAGCAAAGCAATCCGTTCCTGAAGATTTATCAATTTATACAGACAATTCGGTTGCGGTGCTGAAAGCCCTTCTCGACAAAGATATTAGTAATATTTTCGTGGTCAACCAGAATGCTGTAGACAAACACACGCAAGCGATTATTGATGCGGTGAATGCCTTGATAATTAAGCCTGCTGATTATTCGGCGGTAAATTATGCAATTTTGTCAATTCCTTCAGATTTGTCTGTCTACACACCCGAAAGTGTCGAAATACTTAACGACGCTGTTGAAAGTGTGCGCTACGACCTTAACATAACTCAGCAAAACGAAGTTGATGAATATGCCGAAAAAATAACGAACGCAACCCGTAATCTCAAAAAAGAGAGTTGGTTTGTACGTTTTTTCAGAAAAATTGCGGATTTTTTCAAAGGATTATTCGGTACACGATAAACAAATTTTATGAAATGAGATGATTCGGTGAAAAAACCGGGTGAATATATAGAGCTTTTCCGCTCTCTTAAAAAAGAGTGGAAATGGCTTTTAAAGTACATTTCGAAATACCGTCTTCAGATTGTTTTTTATGTTATTATCGGACTTTTAGGCACTGCTTTGGGTCTCGGTGCAAGCATAGCCTCAAAATATCTGATAGACTCGGTTATTTCGCACAACACCGATACGATTGTCAAAAGTGCTGTAATCGCCGTGCTTTTTGCCGTGACACAGATTCTTGTCGGTGCGGCTGTTTCAAGATTAGCTGCCGTTGTAGGCAGTAAGGTCAATATGGAAATACGCAGCGGTGTTTACGAGAAAATTGCTTACACCAAGTGGGAGGATTTCAGAAAATTCCATTCAGGTGATTTGCTCAACAGAATTGAAGGCGACGTTGCTACGGTTTCGGGAAGCATAATCAGCTATATTCCAAGCATTTTCACAAAAGGTGCGCAGTTTATCGGCTGTCTTATTGTGGTTCTTTATTATGACCCGACAATGGCGATATTTGCTTTCCTGAGTGCGCCGTTCCTCGTTCTTTCCTCAAAATTTACAATAAAAATGATTCGAAAATATAATAAAGAAAGCCGTGAAATGAACGGAAAAATACTTTCTTTTTATTCCGAATCGATTCAGAATATGCAGGTTATAAAGGCGTTTGACCTGACGAAGCGTTATGTGGAGCAGATGAAAATCAACCTCGAGCTTCACAGAAAAATCAAGCTCGACCACGACCGTTTTACAATCATTATGGGTCTTTGTATGTCTGCAATAGGGCTTATTGTTTCCTACTCCTGTTACGGCTGGGGCGTTTACAGACTCTGGCAGGGCGCAATTTCTTACGGCACAATGACCTTGTTTTTGCAGATTTCGGGTCAGCTGACAAGTTCATTCTCAAGCCTTGTTTCGCTTATCCCCAGCTCAATTTCCATCGCTACCTCGGCAGGCAGAATTATGGAAATCACCGAACTTCCGCCCGAGGAAAACAATCACAATGAGCAAGTGGAAAAGATATCGGAATCAGCCGATAAATACGGTCTGACGGTAATTTGCGACAACCTTAAATACACCTATCCCGATGGCGACAAACCTGTTGTAGGAAAAGCAAACTTTAAGGTTGCACCCGGCGAAACTGTTGCTTTTGTCGGCCCGTCAGGAGAAGGAAAAACAACACTGTTAAGGCTTATTCTCGGCCTTGTAGAGCCGGATTCAGGTGTATTGACGATAAGGACAAACGACGGAACCGAAATCCCGATTTCCGAAAGCACGAGAAGATTCTGTTCCTATGTTCCTCAAGGAAATGCGATTTTTTCGGGCACCGTTGCAGATAATCTCCGCATAGTCTGCCCCGACGCAAGTGACGAGCAGCTGATTGAGGCACTGGAGGTTGCAGACGCCTGGAGTTTCGTTTCCGAATTACCTCTGGGAATCGACACGGAAATAAGTGAAAAGGGTGTTAACTTCTCCGAGGGACAGATACAGAGAATGTCCATAGCAAGGGCAATTCTCCGCGATGCACCGATTATTGTTATGGATGAGGCAACCAGCGCACTTGACGCTAAAACCGAAGAAAAAGTGCTGACCAATATGATGAAGACTTACCCTAACAGAGCAAGAATAATCACTACTCACAGACCAAGTATGCTTAAGTACTGCACAAGAGTTTACAAAATTGTAGACGACGGAATTCTGATTGAAGACAAAGAATAATTCGAACGGAGATAAACACATGAATGCTACCGAAAAATTTGAACAGATCTACAAAAAAGCGGCTCAGTACACTGCTTTTACGCCTTACAGAGTTTGTCCTATCGGAGCACACAGTGACCATCAGCTCGGCAAAATAACGGGCATAGCAATTAACAAAGGTATTCAGATTGCCTACGGCCCAAAAGAAAACGGCGTTATCGAAATACAGTCACAGCAATTTGATAAAAGAGCGCAGTGGCACGTTGCAGCCACACCCGAATCTCCGCAGGGCGACTGGGCAGACCACCTGAGAGGTGCAACAATAGCACTCAACAAGCGTTATCCTTTGAGAAGAGGTCTTTGTGCGGTTGTTGACGGCGAGCTTCCCATAGGCGGTCTTTCTTCTTCAGCGGCGGTTATTATTACCTTTTTATCCGCGCTCTGCAAAATGAACTCAATCGAGCTTGAGCCTTCGGAGCTTATAACCATTTCGCAGGAAGCTGAAAACCTGTATGTCGGTGTTTCCTGCGGTAAGCTGGATCAGTCCTGTGAGGTTTACTGCAAAAAAGGCCACCTTCTCTATATGGATTTGCAGGATGATACATACGAACTTATTCCCAAGCATCCCGATATGAAGCCTTACAGAATTGCTATATTTTTCAGCGGTATTGAGCGTACACTTGCAGGCTCAGCGTTTAATATGCGTGTTGACGAATGCCGCAGTGCCGCTTATGCACTTAAGGCTTACGCAGGCATGGAATACAGCAAGTTTGAGGAAACAAACCTGCGTGATGTACCGTACGAAGTTTACCTTGAGCACAAGGACAAGCTTCCGGAAAACTGGCGCAAACGTGCCGAGCACTGGTACACTGAGTTTGACCGTGTTCAGAAGGGTGCTGAAGCGTGGAAAAACGGTGATATAGAGGAGTTTGGCAGGCTTTCGTTTGAGAGCGGAAAATCTTCTATTTACAACTGGGAAACAGGCTCTCCCGAGCTTAAAAAGCTGTATGAAATAATGACTCAGACCGAAGGTATTTACGGCGGACGCTTTTCGGGTGCAGGCTTCAAAGGCTGCTGTATGGCTCTGATAAACCCCGAGTTTGAAGAATCGATAACCGAAAAAGTAACACGCGAATATCTCAAAGCATTCCCCCATCTTAAAGATAAATTTTCCGTGCACATCTGTAAAAGTGCAAACGGTGTCAACTCCTGATTTTTCGAGGTGCTTTTATGAAATGTCTTATTCTTGCGGCAGGCTATGCAACCCGCCTTTACCCTCTTACCGAAAATTTTCCCAAACCTCTTCTTGAAGTAGGCGATAAAACAATTCTTGACTGGCTGGTAGACGATATCGATACCTCGGGTGAGGTTGACGAATATGTTGTTATTTCCAACCACAAATACGCACACCATTTTGAAAAATGGGCAGCAAAAAAAGCGCAGAAAATCACCGTTGTTGACGACGGTACGGATACAAACGAAACCCGTCTGGGTGCGGTAAAAGATATTCAGTTTGCTATTGAAAAGCTCGGTCTTGACGACGATATGCTTGTTATCGCAGGCGACAACGTGCTCGATTTCAGCCTTACAAAATTCATCGCATACGCTAAAGAAAAAAACACGTCCTGTATTATGCGCTATTATGAGCCCGAATTTACGAAGCTTCTCAAGTGCGGTGTCGTAACCGTTGACGAAAGCGATAAAGTGCTTGAAATGACTGAAAAATCCCCGAATCCTGCAACAAATTGGTGCTGTCCTCCGTTCTATTTCTACTCAAATGCCGATGCAAGGCTTGTACAAAAAGGTATTGACAGCGGTTGCGGTACGGATGCACCCGGCAGCTACATCGCTTGGCTTTGCAAGCAGACTCAGGTGCACTCAATGGAAATGCCGGGCAGTCGCTATGACATAGGCAACCTTGAAAGCTACGAAAAAGTCAAAGCAGAGTACAAAGGTATAAATTGACAAACAGGTTGCCCCCATAAATAAAACCAAAACAATAAAAATCAGGAGGATTCATAAGCAAATCTTCCTGATTTTCTTTTTTGCGTTAAATAATGTGCGTGTTTTTGGTGATATTATCGGCGGTTTGTTTTGTTCGACAAATCACCGTATAAAGGTGTTGCGAGGCCGAAACCTCCTGATACGGTTAAAATCTGACCTGTTGTGTATGCCGATTCATCGCTTGCAAAATAAACTGCGGCTTCAGCTATTTCTTCGGATTTTCCCATTCTGCTGAAAGGTATATGGCGAAGAAACAGTTCTTTGAATTCATCAGAAAGCTTTTCCTGCACTGCATCGGTTGCGGTCATACCGGGAAGAACAGCGTTACAGCGAATGTTGTTTTTGGCTTCATGCACCGCAATAAGCTTAGTAAGATAATTGATTGCCGCTT
This sequence comes from Acutalibacteraceae bacterium, assembly GCA_045123695.1. Taxonomy (GTDB): domain Bacteria; phylum Bacillota; class Clostridia; order Oscillospirales; family Acutalibacteraceae; genus UBA8612. Next base: position 35,366 of record JBGVKJ010000011.1, on the reverse strand, counting down.
TACTTGTTCCGTATGCAACCTGCGAAATGTCCGGCACAAGGCCGCCTACAGAAGAAATATTTATAATACTTCCGCCGCCTTGCTTTGCCATATATTTAATTACTTGCTGACTTGCCATAAACACACTTTTAAGATTTATATTTACCGTATCGAGAAAAACATCGACATCAGTATTTGAAAAATCAAGGTCCTTGCCGGGATTTGAAGTGCCGAAATTGTTTATCAGCACGTCAATGCGACCTGCATCCTTAATAACTTCTTCTGTCATTGATATATATGACTCAGGCTTACTTGCATCGTTGTACACATATTTAACATTAAAGCCCTGTGAATTCAGCTTGTCCGCCTCTTCCTTCGCAAGCTCAAGGTTTCTTGCCGCCATATAAACCGCGGCACCCTCTTTTGCACAGGTCTTTACACAAGCGAGTCCGATACCTCTGGTGGATGCGGTAATTAGCACCGTTTTATCTTTCAATCTCATATTTTTGCTCCTTTTTTATCTTTGTGAATTGCAGGAAGAAAAAGCACGGCGATTATTCCGACGGCAACACAGACAATTTCAACCGTTGCAAGCAGTTTTGCCGAATCTGTAGCTGCAGTAATCTCGTTTGACCCAACACTTATAAGATTTGCAACGCTGTTAGTGTACAGAGGTACAAACACTGCTACTCCGAAGGGAGCGGCAAGGTCACGGAAAAGTCCGTAAGTTCCCGTACCTGCACCCGAATTTTTCGCAGAAACACCCGACAAAACAACTTTCATAAATATCGTGCCGTTACCGCCCAATCCGAATCCGAGTATACCCAATGAGGATGCAAGCAAAAGCACTGATGTGTTTGCGGAAAACAAAAGCATAACAGCACAGCCGATTCCCGTAAGAGCAAGTGAGCCGACAAGCACTTTTTTAGGCTCATAGCGGTCTGCAAGAGGCCCGAGGATAACAGCACCCAAAGACATTCCGATATACATAACAGAGATTGCATAGCCCGATATAACAGAATTCTGCGGCTGAGTATAATTAACAAAAACTATAATGTTAGTCATATTCGCCTGCATAAGTCCCTGCGTCAGAAACAGAGCAAGCACAGAAAGAACAAACGCCTTTCTTTTTATAAAACTCCCTTTAAGAATAGGATTTACAGCCTTTTTTTCTGATATATAAAGTCCGACACCCGATATTACGGATGCGATAAGAACTGCAATAAACAGCCCTGATTGCCAGCCGAAATTCTGACCGAATGACGGCACACAAAGAAGCAGGCTGAAGAAAAGCAATATAAAAATCGCACCGATACTGTCAAATTTCTCTATTTTTTGTGGGGCAGATGCCCTGTTATCCTTAATCAAAATACAAATAAAAAGTACAACCGCCGATATTACGGCACACACCCATATCATTGTACGCCAGCCGTAATATTTTATAATAAGTCCGCCGATGGTCGGCCCGAAGATTACCGAAATGCTTGAAATGAACATATAAAGCGCAAAGCCTTTTGCAATTTTATCGGGCGGAAATTCTGTCACAATGTAAGAGATTACAACAGGCGCAACAGCCGCAGTTCCGATACCGACAATAAAACGTGCAATAAGCATAAACAGGAGCGAAGGAGCTACCGCGGTCAGAACATTACCGAGCGTAAAAACAGCTATGTCGAGCAGCAAAGTTTTCCGTCGCCCTATCATATCGCCCAATTTGCCCAGAACAGGGGCAAAAGCCGCGGCAGACATTGCCATTGCAAGCGCCGTCCAGGTTGTGTTGTTATAGGGAAGATTAAGTTCTTCTACAAAAGCCGGGCTGAACAAAGATGTAAAACCGCCTACTAATCCTACGAGAAACGCCGCAAAAGCATACGGCGTAAAGCCTTTTATATGAGGCTTCTGAAAAAGTTTTTCCATACTGTTCACTCCAATTCTGTTCATAGTATTACCGCATTATTTTGAATTTATTTTATTGATTTAGGTAATACTTTTATCTGAAAAGAGGAAGCGATGAAAATATGCAGGAAATAACTGCCGAAGAATATAAAAAATCGATTTCTTAACGCAAAAACTCTCCCGAGTTCGATTCTCCAGTATATAAAAAAATAAAGAGCACACTGATGTGTACTCTTCAAGTTTACAGTTTTGAGTGGCGAATATAACCGAATCGATTTCTTAACGCAAAAATTCTCCCGAGTTCGATTCTCCAAAGTTAAAAATATATAGTGAAGTTTGGGCAAAGCCCAAGTGAAGTTATCCCTTATGGCATAGTGAAGTGTTTTGCCTACAGCAAAACATGAAGTTAAGTGTGCCCCAAAACTTGCGGAGCAAACTTCACTGCGAAGCAACTTCACAATGTGAAGCATTACTTCATGTGCCGCAAGGCACACTTAGTTCAAACAAAAAAAGGCAAGCCCTAAAGCTTGTCTTTTTTGTTTGTGGTGACCCGGACGAGAATCGAACTCGTGTTACCGCCGTGAAAGGGCGGTGTCTTAACCTCTTGACCACCGGGCCAGGTCAGCCGGAACTATTGCTCCGACTTAAGTGTGGTAGCGGCAGTGGGACTCGAACCTACGACACTCCGGGTATGAACCGAATGCTCTAGCCAACTGAGCTATGCCGCCACAAAAAGCTTGTTCATTATATTATATAATAATGCGTTTGTCAATACTTATTTTTAAAAAACATAAAAATTTTTTAAAAATAACGGCTGAATTACAAAAACGTAATCCAGCCGCTTTCTCATTGAGTTAAATTACTGCTCAACAGTGTAAACGCTGACCTTCTTGCGGTCACGACCCATACGCTCAAATCTGACAACACCGTCAACCTTTGCGAAGAGAGTGTCATCGGAGCCCTTGCCAACGTTTGTGCCGGGATGGATGTGTGTACCGCGCTGTCTTACAAGGATGTTACCTGCAAGAACAAACTGACCGTCTGCACGCTTTGCGCCAAGTCTCTTGGACTCAGAATCACGGCCGTTACGGGTGGAACCCATACCTTTTTTATGAGCAAAAAGCTGAATGTTTATCTTAAGCATTTGTGTTACCTCCGTAAATTACTTTGATGCTGCGAGGATATTCCTTCGCAAGCGTCCTGATGTGAGCTTCAAGCCCGTCAAGCAACTTTGCGGCTTCTTCAGATTCTTCGAGCAGCTCAAGGAGCATATAGCCATCGTCAGCCTCTGCCTTTGACCTGACCTTTAAAAAATCCGTAATCGTGTTTGCGGTGAGATAAGCTGCAGACGAAACCGCCGCACAGACAATATCCTGCCCTGCTTCGGCATAACCTGCGTGACCGCTGCACTCAAACCCGATATTAGCCTTGCCCGAACGGACAAACTTAAAGCGAATCATAGCTGATTAGCCGTTGATAGCGGCGATCTCAACCTTAGTGTAGGGCTGTCTGTGACCCATCTTGCGCTTCTCGTTCTTCTTGGGCTTGTAGGTGAAGACAACGATCTTCTTTGCCTTACCGTTCTTGATAGCCTTAGCTGTGACTGTTGCACCCTCAACGTAGGGAGCGCCAACCTTGATGGAGTCGTCGGAGCCTACTGCGATAACCTTGTCGAAGACAACCTCGCTGTCAGCTTCAACATTGAGCTTCTCGATGTAAAGTGTGTCGCCGGCAGATACCTTATACTGCTTGCCGCCGGTCTCAATGATTGCGTACATTTTTCTACCTCTTTTATTAAGTCTCGCTATTCAGGGGTACCGCCCGTGAGAGAGCGGATTTGGGCACAATTATAGTGCAACCCGTAATATGCGGCTTAAGTAGTATAACACAAGGGTCAAGGTGTGTCAACACCTTTTTTGAAATTATTTAAACTTCTTTAAAACGCCTGTTTTATTGATAACAGTAATAAGTAAAGTTGCGCAGACAATACCTGCAACAGCCTGAATTCCGTTGGGCGGAATGTTGACAAGGGATGCTTTCCAGCCGTACATAAAGCCCTCAAAAACATAGTATCCGCCAATCATCACAAGCTCTGCGATAACACCACTGAGCGCGTATGCAACTGTCTTATTATTGATTTTACCGAATGCTTTAATAAGCAGATATGCCGCAAGAGCAACAAGTCCCTTTATTACAAATGTTGCAGGGGCATAAACTGCATAGCCGAGAAATAAATCGGCAAGACCCGAGCCTATACCTGCGGCAAGAAAACCGTAGACGGGGCCGAGCAGCCAGCCTGAAAGCAGGACAAAGCAATCGCCGAGGTTTATGTAACCGTTGAGCGGAGACGGAATGTGAATAACAAGCGTTGCCACACAGGTGACAGCGGCAAGCAGTGCCGCAAAAACAAGATTTTTAGTATTCTTTTTCATTTTTAATGCCACTTCCTTTCTTTACAATTTTATTACAGTATAAAATTCGTGTCAATCTTAATATTTAACAAATGATTACAATTCCAAAAAAAGAAATTTTGTTATTTTTTCTTTTCTTATTATTTACATTGAATACAGTTCAGTTTTCTGTTATAATCACAACAGAAAAACCGGGAGGTAAAAAACCATGACTTTTGAAATAAAAGGTAAAGATTTTATAAAAGACGGCAAGCCCGTAAAGCTGATTTCGGGCGCTGTACACTATTTCCGCAATATGCCCGACACCTGGAGCGATATTTTCAGAAAGCTCAAAGCCATGGGTTGCAACTGCGTTGAGACCTACTGCGCTTGGAATATGCACGAAAAACAGCCCGGTGTATACGATTTCACAAACAACCTCGATATTGCTTCGTTTATAAAAGCTGCAGGTGAAGAGGGTCTTATGGCTATTGTCAGACCAGGTCCGTACATCTGCTCAGAATGGGAATTCGGCGGTCTGCCGTGGTGGATTCAGGCTGACGAAGACATTGAAATACGCTGTATGAACAAGGCTTACATAAAGCATTTTGACCGTTACCTTGACCGTATGTGTGATGAGATACGTCCCCTGCTGTGCACCAACGGCGGCAACGTAATTATGGTGCAGTGTGAAAACGAATACGGCTACTATGGTGACGATAAAGAATACCTTAACTACCTCAAAGAGGGCTTTATACGCAGAGGTATTGATGTGCCGCTCTTCACATCTGACGGCACAAGCAAAGAAGACTTGCTCGACGGCACAATCGACGGCTGCCTTGCAACGCTCAACTTCGGCAGTAAGGTTGAAGAAAACTTCAGAGCACACGACGAGCTTTATCCCGATAGCCCCAAGATGTGTATGGAAATGTGGAACGGTTGGTTTGACGCATGGGGCGACGAAAAGCACCACACAACCTCTGCCGAGGACTACGCAAAGGTTGTTGACGATATGCTCAGCCGCGGCAGCCTTAATATGTATATGTTCATAGGCGGCACAAATTTCGGTTTCACCTCGGGTGCAAACCACTATGAAAAATATCTGCCCGACGTAACAAGCTACGATTACGATGCACCACTGACAGAATGCGGTGACACAACAGCAAAATACTATGCTGTAAGAGACGTAATCAAAAAATATATTGACTATCCCCTGCCCGAAGTGCCTGCAAACCGTGAGAAAAAGGCATACGGCAAAATCACACTCGGTGAATCCGTCGGCTTCTTCGATATGATTGATGTACTTTCAAAGCCGATTCATTCCGACGTACCGAGATGTATGGAGCACTACGGCACAGGCTACGGCTATATTGCGTATCAATCAACACTCAACCGTGACTACAACGATGTTGAGCTGACATTCAGCGAAATCGGTGACAGGGCACAGATTTATATCAATAAGAATCTTGTCGGCATTGTTTACACAAACGATGAAAAGCTGAGCGTAAACATCACCGCAAACAAGGGCGATATACTCACTATTCTGTGCGAAAATATGGGCAGAACAAACTTCGGCCCGAAGATGATGAAGAAAAAAGGTATCGCAGGCAGATGCCTTATTGATGACAGAATTCATTTCAACTGGAACGTATATCCCCTGCCGATGGACAACCTGAATCTGCTCACATTCAGCGATAAAAACAAGGAAGAAAAATCCGTATTCTACAGAGGATACCTTAATGTTGACGAAGCAAAGGACACATTCCTCAGACTCGACAATTTCACAAAGGGATTTGTAGTGATAAACGGCTTCAACATAGGAAGATACTGGGAAATAGGCCCGCAGAAAACGCTCTATATTCCTGCATCCTTGCTCAAAGAAGGCGAAAACGAAATTGTCGTATTTGAGTCCGACGGAATCAAGGGTGTACCCGAAATCGAATTCTGCGACAAACCCGTATTGGAATAATGGCAAAGCAATTCCCTGAACGTAAGAAAATAAGATTATCCGATTACGATTATTCGATGCCCGGTGCGTATTTCATTACAGTGTGTACAGCAAACCGAGAGAAAATTTTCTGGTCTGACCGTAGGGGCGAACTGTGTTCGCCCGCTGTTACACTAACTGATATCGGAATAATCGCAGATAATGAAATACAAAAAATAAACATAATATATGACGCTGTTCGTGTCGAAAAATATTGTATTATGCCCGACCACATACATTTCATCATTTCTATCACAGGCGATGAAAACGGGCGAACACAGTTCGCCCCTACGATATCGAGGATAATCAAGCAATTCAAAGGGTCAATTACAAAACGAATCGGCAGAGCAATCTGGCAGAAATCATTTTATGACCACGCAATACGTAATCAGCAGGACTATGATGAGATATGGCAATACATTGACAACAACCCTTTAAAATACGCCCTTGAAAAACAAGAAAAAGGAGCACGCGATGAACAGTAAAATAATACGCGATTTCGCACCGAGCAAAGATAACAACCGCAACAGCGAAGGTGCGTTTATTACGCTGAAAAACGGTAATATTATGTTTGCATACTCACGCTACGGCGGTGAGGGTGACGACGACGGTGCGGCAGCTGATATATACGCAAGCGTTTCGGTTGACGGCGGTGAAAGCTTCGGCGAGCCGTATCCGCTCATAACCCACACCGAGATGAACGCAGACAACATTATGTCTGCAAGCTTTATGCGTATGGCAAACGGTGATATAGGTCTGTTTTTCCTTGCAAAAACGGAAATTGTCAACTGCCTGTGCTATCTCATCCGCTCAGGTGACGAGGGCAAAACGTGGAGCAAACCCGTACTATGCAGTGAAAAAAGCGGCTACTTTGTAGTAAATAACGACCGACCCGTACGCACAAAAAGCGGCAGGATTCTTATACCTGCGGCAAAACACGGCACGGTATGTATGCCGGGCAGTAAATTCCTTGACGATATTCTGCCCGGTGTGCTCTATGTTTTTGCATCCGATGATGACGGATTCACCTGGTACAAGCTGTTTTCAGGGCTTACCCTGCCCTACTGTGCAGGCTGTACTACAGGTGTACAGGAGCCGGGTCTGCTTGAATTGCCCGACGGCAGGCTGTGGTGCTATATACGAAACGATTCGGGCAGACAGTACGAAACATTTTCCGATGATGACGGTGCAAGCTGGGACGAACCTACACCCTCACGCTTCACAAGTGCGATTTCTCCGCTTTCGACAAGACAGCTTCGGGACGGCAGAATAATTGCCGTGTGGAATCCTATACCGCTTTACAACGGCAGAAGCGAAGAGGTCGAGGGTGTTTGGACGGGCGGACGAACTCCGCTTGCAGTTACATTCAGCACTGACGGCGGTGAGAACTTTGGTGAGCCGACACTTATCGAAACAGACGAGCGTTCAGGCTTTTGCTACACCGCAATTCACGAAACAGATAGCGGCGATATTCTGCTCGCCTACTGTGCAGGCTCGGTTGAAGACGGCTGCACACTAAACCGTTTAAGAATAAGAAAGATAACGAGGTAACGATATGAAAGTTATAAGACAGACAGGCTATGACAAAATTTTTCCTTACATCGCATACATCCCCGAAACCTTAAGCGACCATCCTGCACTGATAATTCAGCTTCACGGTGCAGGCGAAAGAGGCAACGGCACAGACGAGCTTGACAAGGTGCTTGTACACGGCTTCCCCAATATTGTAAATGACCAAAACCTCAAGGACTGCATTCTCATTATGCCGCAGTGTGCCTGCGAAAGCTTCTGGGTTGCGAGAATAGAGAGCATCAAAAAATTTATTGACCGGGCTATTGAAGAATTTTCGGTCGACACCAACAGAGTATATCTTTGCGGAATAAGTATGGGCGGCTACGGCACATGGAATACAGCTATGGCTTTCCCCGATATGTTTGCCGCAATCGCACCCTGCTGCGGCGGCGGTGCAGCCTGGGGTGCATCTGTGCTGAAAATGCCCGTATGGGCTTTCCACGGACTTGCCGACGACGTTGTTCTGCCCCGCAACACAACAGATATATTTGACAAGCTCAAGCAAACTAACCCAAACGCTAAATGCACGCTTTACGAGGGAGTAGGTCACGATTGCTGGGATCAGGCTTTCTCCGAAGAGCTGCTTGAGTGGATGCTGGAAAAGAAGAAGTAATTAGGAGTTAGGAATTCGGAATTAGGAATTAACATTACAGTAAATTGATATAAAAAATAACAACGGGCGAACACAGTTCGCCCCTACAAATTGATTTTAAGGAGGTTATATATTATGTTTTTTCGATTCAACATCAATCTTACTGAAGAAGATTATCTCGCTTTCAGTCAATTCACTTCGTTCGAATCTGTTCTCGGAAAAAAACAACTCAACAAAAGCCGTATAGTGTTTATTGCTCTTATGGCTTTTATGGTTGTACTTCTCTTGATTTTATGCAGATTTACGTTGCTATCTTTAAGTTTTACAATATTTGTCGCACTGATTACCTTGATTTATATGTTGCTGCTAAAAAAGATACTCACGCTCAACATTAAATCACAGATAAAACGAATGAAAAAAACAGGCACACTACCTTGTGATTTTGAATCTGTATACGAGTTTAATGAAGAAAGCATCACAGAAACAAGCTCAACTGCACGCACCGAACAAAGCTACAGGGCAATCGAGAAGATATGCGTAGTCAAAGACCGATATATTCTTCTTTACAACAGCAGTATCAGTGCTTACATACTACCGATACAACAAATCAAAGCACAGTCGAATGCAGATGAATTTTTACGCTTCATTTCTGAAAAATGCAATACGGTTGAATATTATTAAGTCATAACGGGCGAACACAGTTCGCCCCTACATTATTTTTATTACCCAATAAATAACGCCGTAGACAAATGCAGCGGTGGTGCCGTAGACGATGACGGGGCCTGCGATTTTGAACATATTTGCGGCGGTGCCGAGGATTCTGCCCTCTGTCTGAAACTCCATCGCAGGTGACACAACAGAATTTGCAAATCCCGTAATAGGTACAATTGTGCCTGCACCTGCGTAGCGTGCGATTTTATCGAAAACGCCTGCACCCGTAAGGATTGCCGCAATCGCGACAAGCGTAATTGCAACGAGAGTAGGTGCATTTTCTTCGCTTGCGCCAAGGTAGATATACAGCTTACGGAACGCCTGACCGATTGTACATATTCCTCCGCCAAACAAAAAAGCAAAGAACATATTTTTGATTTTAGGTGACGGCGGTACTGTATTGTGCACCATTTTTTTGTATGATTTTTTATCCATAAAAAATCTCCCCTTTGCAAGTTATTTTTTGCAAAATGGTACAGATTATACAATGAATTGATTTGTCAATTCAAATCATGGAGTGGAAACGAGAAATCATGTTGCGGCAAGCAACAAATCATGCGAAGCAAATCATTATCTCTTCTTTTTATGATTTGCCATACGGCATGATTTGATTTTTTCAAAATCATGATTTGCAAAATTTCATTTTGCATGATTTGCGTTTTTCAAACGCATTATTCATATGCGTCTTGATTTAATCAGTGATATATACTAAAATAATTTCATCAACCGAAACGGAGAAGAAGCAAATGAAAAACGTTGTACTTATAGGTATGCCGGGTGCAGGCAAGAGCACAATAGGCGTGTTACTCGCAAAATCGATGCTGTACAGCTTTGTTGACACAGACCTGATGATTCAGAATTCATACCGCAAAAGCCTTTGCGACATAATAGACGAAAACGGCACGGATGAATTCTTAAAGATTGAAAACGACGTAATCTGCTCGGGTGAATTTGAGAAAAGCGTTATTGCAACGGGCGGTAGTGCTGTGTACGGCACAGAGGCTATGAAAAAGCTTAAAGAAAACGGCACTGTGGTTTATCTTCAGTTACCGCTGAGTGAAATTGAACGCAGACTCGGCGACATTCACACACGAGGTGTAGCGATGAAAAACGGAACAACCGTAGCCGAGCTTTATAACGAGCGTAAGGCAATATATGAAAAATACGCCGATATCACTCTCAACTGCTCGGGACTTACGGCAGAACAATGCGTTGACAGAATAATAGATATGATAAAGTAAACGAAAAAGCTTGCAAGGTTAATTCCCTGCAAGCTTTTTATGTTATTCGGTAATCTGATAAATCTTTACATAGTCGACAATAAACTCGGTGTGGTAAGTTTCCTTATCAAGCTCTGCGAGCTTATCGAGGTCGGGAATTTCGAGAGAAACGATAACGTCTTCCATAACCTCGGAAACACCGTTGCCGAATGATGAGCGTGCTGTTTCAACGCCGTTGATGTAGAAGATATACTCATCCTCAGTCCACTCAAGGCCGTAGGTATTGTACTCATCACGGATATTTTTACCCTTGAATTCGCCGAGAATACGCGACTGGAAGCCCTCTTCCACACCGTCAACACCTGCACAGTGGATAGTCTGTGTAACAGAGTTTCTGCTGAAGAAAGTGGGTGTACCGATAGACTCGAAAATATCGATTTCGGCACCGCCTACGCCGCCCTTTGAAACAGAAGCGGTATACGGGCTGTCAGCCTGAATCCAGAATGCAGACCAAAAACCGTCGCCGTCATTGACCTTACAACGGATTTCAAAGTAGCCCTTACAGTAACGCTCCTTGAGCTTAATCATACCTGTGTACCAGCCTTCGTCGTATGTGCCGTCGGTCTGGTAGTCGCCTGTGATAATAAGGTTGCCGTCTTCAACTTTCACCTGACTCTCAGCATTAAAGCCGCCTCTGCGAGCACCGCTGCCCCTGTAATCCCAAACGCTTGTATCAAGCTGAGTACCGTCAAAATTATCCTCAAAAACAAGCTCGTATCCGTCGAGATTAAGTTCGGGACCGCGAGGAGTCAAGGGTGTATCAAAAATTATAAGGCCGAAAATCTCGGCGATTGCAACTATTGCCGCAATAATCTTTTTAGGTGAAAATGAGAAAAGCTGTTTAAAGTATGTACCGAGCTGATTGAAGCCCCATACCTGTCTGTAGGCAAACTTGAGTTTTTCCGTAAGAAACTTATCAAACATAAATATTTACCCTCTTTATTAAAGTTTTACCTTGAATACAACCTTTGTAACCTCGGCACTGTCAGCACCTGCGTTTACGCAAGGCTTGTGAGCATCTTCGGGAAGAAGGTAGACAAAAGTACCTGCATCGAGAATAATACTGCTGACATACTCGGGGTCTGCATAGAAGCCGATGTCGCCGCCCTTTGAAAATTCTTCACTCAGCTCAACCTTACAGTCGGAGATATGAGCCCAGTCGATACGCTCTGCGCCCTTGAGCACAATCTGTACATCGGCATATCTGCGGTGAGCCTCGAGCTGCTTTGTTTCGGCAGCACCTGTGCAGTATGTGGCTATATTTGCATTGAGCTTGTCTGCAATAAGCTCATAGCCGCCGTCAGCCTTCGGATTTTCAAAATACTCTTTTACAAATTCGTAAACCTTTTCAAATTCGGGACATACGCTGTAATAAAGCTTAAGGTCGTCAATTTTACCTGTTATCATGGGGTATCCCCTCCGTTTATAATTTAGTTAATTTGATTATAATATATATGTTTTTTAAGCACAATAGATTTAACAAAAAATTGACATTATTCCTTTATTCGTGCTCTTTCGCTCGGCAAAGTGCAATAACCCTCTCGAAAAAAAGTGTGCAACCTGCACAAACTGAGTATTGCCAAAAAAACACTGTTTGGTGTTGTATCCGATTTTTCTCAAACTGGTGTTTTATTCATTGACGGAGCGGTTTTTTGTGGTATAATATGAATTACGACACACGAAATCGTATAGGCTTTTTGCCTTCATCAACTATATCAGAGGGAGTTTGTTTTACTATGTATGTTAAAGATGTAACTGTTCAGAACCAGGTTGGTCTTCACGCTCGTCCTGCAACATTCTTCATCCAGAAGGCAAATGAGTTCAAGTCTTCTATCTGGGTAGAGAAAGAGGATCGCCGCGTTAACGCTAAGAGCCTTCTTGGTGTACTTTCACTCGGCATCATGGGTGGCACAGATATCCGCATCATCGCAGGCGGTATCGACGAGACACAGGCTGTTGACGAGCTTGTTCGCCTTGTAGAATCCGGCTTCTCCGACTAATTAAATTAAAACACATCAATCTGTAAAATATCTTGTCATGGCGTTTTCTCAGGCACATGGCAAGATTTTTTATTTCAGGGAGATTTGAAATGCAGAAATTCAAAACCGCACTGATGGATGAAGCGGCACTTGTGCGTGCCGTAAGACGAATATCGCACGAAATAGTCGAGCGCAATAAAGGCACCGAAAACCTTGTACTCGTAGGAATCAAGAGCAGAGGTATACCCCTTGCCAAAATGATAAGGGAAAATATCCTTGCACTTGAGGGTGTTGAGCTTCCGCTCGAAACACTCGACACATCACTCTACCGCGACGATATTGCAAAGCCCGACGCAACTCCGCCCGTCCCTCTTTCAACAGATGTTACGGGCAAGCGTATTATTCTTGTTGACGACGTACTCTATACGGGCAGAACAGCGAGAGCGGCTATTGAGGCTGTATTCTCTATGGGCAGGCCTGCAAGAATTCAGCTTGCAGTACTTATTGACCGCGGTCACCGTGAGTTACCTATAAGAGCCGACTATATCGGCAAAAATATCCCGACTTCTCACAGTGAAGCTGTTGCTGTATTCTTGCCCGAAATAGACGGCAAAGCAGGCGCAGTGATACTTGAAAGTAAATAAACAAAATCCCCACAAAGCAATTTTACGCTTTTGTGGGGATTTTTTCAGTTATCAATAATATTCCTTATCCATATACCTTTTTTAACGAGCACAAAGCCGATAATACATTTGAGAATTTCTATGCACTGCACAACAATAAACAGCGGTAATATCGGCAAAGAGGTAAAGTTTGCAAGCACAGCGGCAAGCGGCACTGCAACAAACCACATTGAACAGCTGTCGAAAACAAGTGTAAGCAAAGTGCGACCGCCTGAGCGGATTGTAAAATAACAATCGTGCGCAAAAGAAATCACAGGCATAAATGCCGCACCTATAAGCAGAAGATTTGTTGCAAGCTGACGAACCTCAGCCGTAGTGTTATAAACCATAGGAATAAACGGTGCACAGACGGCAAGAATTGCGCCCATAACAACACAGCCTGCGACTGTCGCCGCAATAAGTCTCCACGCTGTCTGCTTGGCTTTTTCAACCTCATTTGCACCGAGATGCTGACCTACCATAATTGCAATTGCATTACCCATAGAAAGGAATACAACGTTGAAAAGGTTTGAAACCGTAGACGAAATATTTACGGCAGCTACAACCTCAAGACCTCTTATAGAGTAGCACTGGTTAAGTGTTGCCATACCTGCTGACCAGAGTGCCTCATTGAGAAGCAGGGGCATACCGCGTTTTGCAATATCGGAAACGAGCTTTCCGGGGATATACAGGCTTTTGTACACGCCTTTCATAAAAACAAAGCGTGCTGTATGACGGTGAGTGAAAACAAGCAGAATTGCAAGTTCAACATAACGGGATAAAACGGTTGCAACAGCGGCACCTGTAACGCCAAGCTTCGGGCAACCGAATTTACCGAAGATAAGCAAATAGTTGAAAATAAGGTTGACCACAATTGCCGTAACGCTCGAAATCATCGGCAGTTTTGTTTCGCCGACCTCACGCAGAGTACTTGAGTAGACCTGTGAAAGTGCAAACGGCACAAGACCGAAGAGCATAACCTTGAAATAGCTCATCGCAAAGCCCATTGTAGCTTCAACATCGGCAGGTGAAGTACCCTCTGCAAGATATAACGACACAAGCGTGTCGGGCATTATTATAAAAACGCACATAGCGACAGCAACCATCGCAAAAGCAATTATCAGCTTCGCACGGAAGCAGTGCTTTATGCCGTCGTTATCGTTTGCACCTGCATACTGCGTAGCAAAAATACCTGCACCGGAAAGGCCGCCGAAAATACAGATATAAAAAACAAACAGCAGCTGATTTACAATCGCAACGGCAGACATCTCAAGTGTACCGATTGCACCTACCATAACATTGTCAAGCAGGCTGACAACATTTGTAATTGTGTTCTGAATTATTATCGGTATAACAATGACGAACATACGAGAATAAAACGCACGGTCACCGATAATATTTGATTTGAGCGCCGAAGTTTTTTTAGTTCTTGTCACTTTTTCTTCTCCTTATGTAATGTTTATCAACTCAAAAAATCACAGGCGGTCGGCCGCCTGTGATATGAAATTATTCCACTTCGTTGTAGTATATGTCGAGTATCATTTCGTACGTTGCCGTCTTGTCCATATAAAACTCTGCATACACGTCACCCTGCTTCATTTCACCGGGGATAGAGACTGTTTTGAGTCCCGTAACGCCGTTTGAGAGAAGGCTTGTTGCAAGGTAGGTAACTGAGCCGAGCTCGACATTTGTGCACGAATACTTTGAAGTTGTATTGTAAAGCCTTGTGATTGTGCCGATATCACGCTTTGCAGATTTTACAGCTGCAGAACCGAACTCGGAAACATAGGCCATCTGACGTTCCATTCTGCGGATACTTGCATCCTTATCGTCGCCACGGTCACGCACAAAGTCAACAGCTTGTTTACCGCGAAGTGTAACGGACTGACCCTTGCGGAATTCTCCGATTGTTTCGGTTGACTTGACGGTAACACCGCCGACGGCATCGTTAATCGGGCCGATACCCTCTATATCAAGCGAGACATAAGAATGCACCGGAATACCGAACAGTATTCGCTCAATTGCATCAACTGTATTGCGGCAGCTTGTGTGCTTACCGTCGCCGTATGCGTATGCAAGACAGAGCTGCTGATTCTTCATACCGGCATAGTCGCCTTTAGTTGTATAGACACCCATATCAACCATAATATCACGGGGGATTGAGATAACGGTTACCTCACCGGTTTTTGTATCGATTACAAGAACCATATTTGTATCCGCCTGACCTGCCGTACCGATTTTATCGACATAGGTGCCGATATCATCTTTATCAATACCCATGCAGGCTATTGAGGTAATATTCTCGTTGAACTGATATTTCTTGCCGTTGTAATATACTGTTTTACCGTCATTCTGCGTTTTCGCTTCATCGATGCTTTCGATTACAACACCCTTGTAATCAGTAAGAGCTTTCTTACCCTGATGCTGCAGAATTAAAAATGTGATTGCAAAGGAAGCTATAAAGAGGAAGAAAATCAGGAAGAGAATCAAGAGTACTTTCTTCCATTTTTTCTTTTTGGGCTTCGCATTTTCTTTCGGGATGTACATCGGAAATACATCTTCAGCCTCAGAGTACGATTTTATATCGGTACGGTTGAGGGTAACGTCTTTATCGGAATCGTATTTATTTTTCTTATGAAATCGGGACATCGCTTACCAACACTCCGTTTACTAAATATCTTGACTTTTTATCGTTTGACATACATGTGCTGAGCACTACAATTTTGCTGTCGGCATCAAGCTTGATACCGCTGCGGACATTGCGCAGCGTAGACATCGGCTCAAGGGTATTCTGCTGGAAAGAGTAGAGCACATCGGGATTTGAAAAATCAAACGTGTTCATAATATGACGGTTGTCATACTTGTAGGCAGAAATTATTTTATAGGTCAGCATACGGTCACGCGTGTAGATATAAAATGTATCGTGCGAATTGAAGAAATCTGGGTCTTCAAAATAGTGAAGCGTTGTGAACATCGTATCCTTACGCATATTGTGACCGTAAACAACCGTTACGGGGTCATAAAAATCAAGGCTGTTGCACGATTGGGTATATATCATACCTG
Organism: Acutalibacteraceae bacterium; assembly: GCA_045123695.1. GTDB lineage: Bacteria > Bacillota > Clostridia > Oscillospirales > Acutalibacteraceae > UBA8612. Next base: position 19,255 of record JBGVKJ010000011.1, on the reverse strand, counting down.
CAAAAAGATATTTCTTATAAATGTTTTTATGAAGATAATAGTTATCATCAACCGCACTCTGCGCTATGGGGTAGTCGACCTGAGTGCCGGGAATACGAATCCACGCATAAACATCGCTGTTAATATCTATAAGCGACTCAAGGTCAACGGGGCTTGTAACCGCCGTACCGCCGTCGCCTTCAACCTGCGGCTGAGAATCGGAGCCTAAAGCTATTTCCGCCACTTTACCGTAGTTGACTTTTGCCGATATATCGTGGTAAGCCATAACTCCGAGATAAACCAGACAAACGGCCACAACAAATGCTGCCAGCAAAATCAGTATAAGCGGCAATTTGTTTTTTCTTTTTTCTTCTTCGGATTTTTCTTGGGCAAATTTATACCCCTTATTTTCGCGGTTCAGCTTAGCCTCCCCCTTTCTTCAATATACAAAAGCCCTAAGTTCTTGGCGAACACAGGGCTTTTACAGTCTGATTTTCAGAGCAATAATTATTCTGCTTTCTTCTTGCTTGTGTAGACAACTGCGCCGCCGAGTGCAAGAGCAACAACAGCTGCTGCAGATGCAGTCTTGCCTACATGTGAGCCTGTGTCAGGAGAAGAGGGGTTTGTATCGGATGTGACAGGCTTCTTTGTTGTTGATTCGTCAATATCAGTTGTTGTTTCGTCAACATCGGGCTTTGAAGTAGGCTCTGAAGGCTTTTCAGAAGGCTCTTCAGAAGGCTTTTCGGTAGGTTCATCGGTAGGCTCTTCTGTGGGAGGAGTCTTTGTTGTAGTTTCATCGATTGTGGGAGCAATCGGGCTGATTGCTGCAAAAGATGTAACAGCAACTGATGAAGCCACAGCCATAAGGAATACGCAAGCAATAATTGCGGAGATTACTTTTTTCATAGTAACACACCAAACCTTTCGTTTAATATAAAAGTACCTATACCGATACTATTACTTATAATTTAGATTGATTATATCACAGTAAAAAACACGTGTCAACCGTAAATTCGCTAAAGGAAATGCAAATTCACGATGATTTTACCTTGTTACATTCTTTATCCACCTATATCGGTTAACTTTAACTGCGGCTACAGCACATTTTAGCACCTGGTCTGCCTTAAGACAAGCAAATGTAACGGCAGGCGGAAAATGAAATACAAAGGCGGACAACAATGAAACCGGAAGCACGATACCCCACATAAAAATGAGGTCGTTTTTAAACACAAAATCTGTTTCGCCGCCTGCGGAAACGATACCGCCAAGCACCGGTGTTTCGTAGCCCGTACCTATAAGGGTAACGCAGAGGATATTTATAAACATATTTGCAAGCTCTGCCGTCGCAGGCTCGACCTTAAACAGCGATATAAAAAAGCCTTTGAATATAAACAGCAATGCACTTGAAACAACACTGATTATTACAAACAGCATCTGCAGGGTTTTGGTATATTTTTTAACGTCGTCAATACGGTTTTCGCCGACTGTTTTGCCGATTATGACACCTGCGGCATTACCTGCCGCATACGCAACAACACTCAGAATCTGGAACACCGTGCTCGCAATACTGTTTGCACTGAGTACCGTTTCGGAGCCGAGGTGACCGAGAATCGCACCCTGCACAGCCATAGCTATACCCCAGCTGCCTGCAGAAAGCACAAGCGGGAAACCGACCTTTATATAGTCTTTAAAATAGCTTTTTTCAACCTTAAGCAGGTCTGAAAGCTTGAGCTTTACATTTTTTTCAACAGCAAAAACATACACCGCAACTACCAAAAGCTCAACGAGCCTTGATATAAGCGTTGCTGTAGCGGCACCTCTGATACCCATAACGGGTGCACCGAGTTTACCGTAAATCAGCACATAGTTAAGCGTGACATTTGTAACGAGTGCAACGAGTGAAACGCTGAAGCCTATACGAACTTTTTCTACGCTTCGCATAAGTGCAAGAAGCAGCTGTGAAACAACAAAAGGTATATATGAGAAACAGACGATTCGTGCATATTTCTCTGCCTCGGCAACAACAGCTGTCTGATCAGTCAACAGAGACAACACACCTGTCGGTGCAAAAAACACGGCCGCAAAAACAGCAAGCGAAAGAGCCGTACCAACCGTAAGCGCAACCGCAAACACTCTGCGGATAGGCTGCATTTTTTTGACGCCCCAATACTGCGACGTAAGCACTGTAAGGCCGTTTGAAGTACCGAGTGCTATCATCTGCAGCATAAACTGAATCTGATTGACTACGGCAACCGCACTCAGTGACAGCTCACTGTAGTCGCCAATCATAACATTGTCGGCAAGATTGACTGCATAAACAACAATATTCTGAAGAGAAATTGTAAGAGCCATCGTAAAAAAGCTCTTATAAAAAGCTTTATCTTTTACAAAAAGCTTCACTTGTACCACTTCTTACTTTTCGGATTTACGGGCTTCGACGACATCTTTTGCAATCGATTTCATATCTTTATCTTCACGGGTGATTTCGTACTCTTCACCGGTTGCAATCAGCATATCCGTAAGGTCGCCGCCGCGCAGGTCTTCAATATACTTTGCTCTGTAAGTACGGTAGTAGCTGTCCGCACCCTCTTTTGCATCAGAGCGTACAACAAGGAAAATATATTCCTCTGTCTCAATAACAGTGGGCACATCGTATTCAAGTGCGGCAACTGAAGCAAGGAAACCCTCCGGATAAGCGGCGTTTGAAACAGCGATAAATGTTGACTCAACTTCGTTACCGTCATTTATTTCAGCAAAGGTAATACCTTCTTCAAGCTGCTTACGCTTATTTTCAAAGTCTTCTCTGAGCGCAGTTTTTTCTTCTTCTGATATCGGCACCGTTTCACCGTTTTCGTCAACTGTGGTAAAGTAGCCGTTTATTGCCTTAAACTCGACATAATTCTGATTGAAATACAGCTCTATTTCAGCTTCGGTAGCCTCGTACTCACTGCCTTCGCCAAAGTAATAAAGCAGAAGCTGTGTACGGAATTCACTTGCCTCGGCAACCTTCAAAACAGTCTGCTTACTGATACCTGCTTTGGTGTAATAGCTGCCATACATCTTCCACTCTTCTTCAACAGAGTTGGCAATATTCTTTTTTTCGTCGGCGGTAAGAGTAAGCTGCAGCTTATCGAAAAGAGTTATTGATGCAACGTACTCAAGACATTTGTCGACAGCCTGATTAATCAGCACATCCGTTGCGTTAACGTCGCCATCCGTACTCTCGGTAAGGGTGTATACCTCACTGTAAAAGTACGCAAATATCTCATTGTCAACCTCTGCCTGACCTACCGTAAGCACCGTACTCTTCTTAGAGGAGCACGAGCAGAGCGTACAAAGGCAGAGCGCCGCACAAAGTATTATAGCTGTAATTTTCTTCATCAGTCTTCATCCTTGAGATGTTTTATTTTTTCCTGCTCTTTGATGCCTTCTGCGTTTGTATACATATTGTTGCGGTAAACAAAGAAACGGCAGAAGAGATACTCGGTAACAAGGTTGAGCACCATTGTAAGAGCGAGCACTATGTATTCATTCCAGGAGGCGATAGCAGGAAAACTTGCCTTAAGCCAAGTGTCAAGCCATTCGCCGCCCCAGGTTGATAGCGGAGTAAATACGCAGTAGAAGCCTGCAACCTTGAGCATTGCAACCGGCACATTTGCCGCAGATTTGAATGTAAATTTGCGGTTTACCGTGAAATTAAACAGCACGGAAAGCACAAGTGCAGGCAGATAAGCCGCCCAATAATTAAGATGCGCAACTTCATTTAAAAGTGTAAACGTAACGGTCTGAATTACGCCTGCACCCATTGAAAACGCTGCGAATTTTACGGTCTGTACAAGAGTCTGCTTTTTTGTAATTTCCTGAGCCATTTTGTCACCTTCCGTATTGTAATTTCAGATATGCTTTAAACCACGATTCATCACATTTGCAAACCGTAACTTAAAGCATATCACCTGCGAAGGAGAAATCTCCTCCGCAGGTCAATGTAAAGCTTTAATTATATCAATCGTCGATTTCTTCTTCGGCAGCCTTTATAACCTCGTCGGGCAGAGCCTCGCCGTGCTTGACGAAGAAAATGCAAAGCATACTGAGAACAAACATGATGGGGCTGTAAACAAACAGTGACATATATGTGCCGGAAAGCATACGAACCGCACCGTAAACGATGGGAGATGCAATCTGAGCAGAGAATGTAGCTGTGTAGTAGTAGCCTGTGAATGTACCGACTCTGTCGTTACCGCCGATTTCAAGAACAAGCGGAAGAGTGTTAACGGTAATAAGCATATTTGCAAAGCCGCCGATAACAAGAACAGCCCAGACAATAAGGTTGCTGCGTGTTGCAAGGTAGAGAACAAAGGCAGCCATAAATGCGATAAGACCGATTATGATTGTCTTCTTTCTGCCGATCTTCTTGCCCATATAGCCTGCAGGAATAGCTGCAACAGCGGAGCATACGGCAAAGAGTGTTGTCATAATTGTAGCTTCTGCAGTTGTTTTGCCGAGAATTTCAGCAGCAAACAGAGCGAAGAATGTTGTGATTGCGTTTGTACCGCAGAAGAGGAAGAAAAGACCTGCAAGCATAAAGATAAGGCTTGCACGCTCGCCCCTTGAGAGCTTCTGCTCTTTTCTTGCAGCCTTCTCTGCTTTCTTTGCAGCCTTTTCGTCTGCTGCTCTGTTACGTTCGCCTATATCCTCAAGCTTGCTTGAAGGCTCTTTGACACAGAACATAATTACAAGCATACCGATAACCATAACAACCGAACCTGTAAGGAATACGTACGGGAAAGCAATGGTTTCGTTCTCGGTTGTGATTTCAATACCTGTAAGAAGTTTGTAGACAATACCTACGATTGTACCTGCAAACATACCGATGGCGCCGCCGACACCACCCATAAGGTTGATGATAGCGTTACCTTCACTGCGGAGTGAGGGAGGTGTAAGGGCAGGCATAAGTGCAACAACGGGAGCACGCCAGAGTGACATTGAGAAAACGAAAAGAATAATGAATAACATTGTGAGCGCAAGTGAATTTGACAAAGCGACCCACGGAATAACCGCAAACAGGAAAGCGGAAACGGGAGCACCGAAGATAATAAAGGGACGGCGCTTACCCATCTTTGAATGTGTACGGTCGGACAGCTTACCGAAAGTAGGCTGGAAGATAACACCGAAGATGTTATCGAATGTCATAATAATACCGATAAAGAGCGGAACAAGTGTGATACCGCCGCCGACGGCATTGACATCCTGACCCTGTGTTTCAGCAAATCTTGCAAGGAAAGGGAAAGCATCGTTGAGCTTTGCACTCCAGCTTGAAATCATTGCTGATTCAGTGAGGAGCTTGTTGAGGATTTTGGTGATGTAGGGGTCGTAGATTGCCCAGGCGATAGAGCTTGCCATAAAACCAAAACCTGTGAGGATGGTTCTCTTGCGGTTCAGCTTACCGTTCGGGGCGCAAAAGTATTCCTGTGCCATGATTGTTCTCCTTTTTATTTTTGTTTGTATAATCAGTTGAGGAAGCCTTCAATAATAACCTCTTCTGCTTCATCGGGTGTCATACCGAGTGTACAGAGCTTTGTGAGCTGGTCATTATTTATTTTACCGATAGCCGCTTCGTGGACTATCTGGGCATCCTCATGGTTAGCCGCGATTTCGGGAATTGAACGGACCTTTGCGCCGTCCATAATAATCGTGTCACACTGTACGTGTGCACGGCAGCGGCAATTGCCGACTGCACGGGGGTAGAATATCTGCTCCGAAGTGTCTTTTGCGACAGAGCGTGAAATAATCTGTGCCGATGAATCCTCACCGTCAAGGTCGATTTCCATATCGCTCCTTGCATACTGATTACCGTGAGTCATAAGACGCTCGGTAATAACAAGTTTTGCATTTGCCTTAAGGTGAGCGATACTCTTACGCTCGGTAGAGTCAACACCCTTTATCTGGACCGTTTCCATTTCGCACTCGGCACCCTCGTCCATATACACCTCGGTTACGGGGTCGAGCACACGTGTACCGTTGCCGTCGCCCTCACCGTAATGCTTCTCGACATAAGTAACCTTTGCGTTTTTGCCGATGTGGAAGCGGTGAATACCGTTGTGTCTGCTGTCACAGTCGCCGTCGTTATGAATACCGCAGCCTGCAACTATATGCACCTCGGCACCTTCGCCGATAAAGAAATCGTTATAAACCGTATCATTAACACCTGACTCGGTAACGATTACGGGAATATGCACTCTGTCCGCCTTTGAAAAGGGCTTTACGATAATGTCGATACCGTTTTTATCCTTCTTCGGCTCAATTGTAACAGTTTCGGTAGATGAGCGTGCAAAACCCTCACCGTTGACACGAAGATTAAACGCACCGACATCGGGTATGCTGTCGATATCGGCTATTGAGAAGAGGAGATTTTTCTTAATTGAATCAAGCATTATGCGTTACCTCCTCTGAATCCGCAGTTTTCGCCAAGCTCGCTCATCAGCTTCGGGAATATATCGTCCTTTGCGCCGAATGTCTTGACAGTACCGCCCGCTATAACGGCAATATTGTCTGCAAGCTGCATTATACGCTCCTGATGAGAGATTATAATAACGCTGTTGTGACGGCGTCTGCTCATTGTCTTGAAGGTTTCGACAAGCATTGAGAAGCTCCAGAGGTCGATACCTGCCTCAGGCTCGTCAAATATTGCAAGCTTAAGCTCACGCGCCATAAGCGAAGCGATTTCGATTCGCTTGACCTCACCGCCCGAAAGCGAAGCATCAATCTCACGGTTGAGATAATCCTTCGAGCAAAGGCCTACGTTTGTGAGGTAGGCACAGCACTCATCAACAGGCAAGTCCGCACCGTGGGCAAGGCTGAGAAGCCTGCGTACGGTAAGACCCTTGAATCTGGGAGGCTGCTGGAATGCGTAGCCTACGCCGCAGCGTGCTCTTTCGGTAACGGAAAGATTTGTGATGTCCTTGCCGTCGAGCAGGATCTGACCGCCCGTCGGCTGTTCGATACCCATAATAAGGCGGGCAAGAGTTGACTTACCGCCGCCGTTAGGGCCTGTGATAACGAGAAATTCGCCGTCGTTTACAGTAAGCGAAACATCCTTGATTATTTCAAGGTCACCGTCACTGTTTTCAACGGTAAAAGATACATTTTTAAGTTCGAGCATTTTCTGACCTTTCTGATTTAATCTGTCGGTAATATAAATATTTTTACGGCACGCATATACATACAGTGGGAATGTGCACCGTTTATCGGCTGTTAAAAAAGTAACCGTTCTTTAAATAAAATATTTCCACTATGCATTTTAGCAAAACAACTCCGAATAGTCAACTCAATAAACAGTATTAAATTAAAATACAGTAATATTAACCAATAATTCATACTTAAATTCTGTAATAGTGCCGTTGCTTTTATTTTACTGTTTATGATAATATATTTGATGTATTATTAGTTGGATAATTGTATTATATCAACTTTCAATCACAATACAAACAAAACGGAGGAAAAAACAATGAAATCTCTCAAAAAGGTTCTTGCCGTTCTTCTCAGCCTCCTGCTTATGTTTACTGCTGTTACGGCAGCAACATCAGCAAGCGCAGCTAAGGCAGATGTCGCCGAAGCAGAAGAAGTCGACAACACCTACATCCCCAGCTCAATCACTTGCAACAGAAAATTCGGCGACCCCGTATATGTACGCATAAACGGTAAGGCTCTCAACCTTCTCGACCCCATTCAGGCTGTTTATGCAATGGTTACAGCAAAGACAGAACAGCAGAAGGAAGCTATCGCTTACACATACCTTGAGCTTCTCTTTATGGATATCCTCAATCTCCTTGCCGTCCCCGCTCCCGTTGCAAACACAACATTTGTAAATGCTGACGAGTACGACAGCCCCGACTTTATGGCAGGCCACGAAGAGTTTATCGATGCTAACCCCGAAGGTCAGTGGAGCCTCGGCTACGACCAGACAAGCCTTGTTCCCGACGATATCCTCGACAGACCTTACTACCTCGGCGGTTACCTTCTTCAGAACTTCCCCTCCAACACTGTTGAAGAAGTTCTCGACGATATGAACGTATACACAGTTGTTATGGACGACGGCTCAGGCAGAGGCAAGGTTGCATTCTGCACAATCGAGTGTATCGGTATCTCTAACAAGGATATCCGCGACATCCGTGCTCTCCTTGCAGACTTCGCAAAAGAGAACAACATCGTTTCCATCAACGTTACAGCTACACACTGCCATAGTGAAATTGACACTATGGGTATCTGGAATCCCTTCTTCCTCAAGATGGCTAACAACACACTTGCAGCTCTTACAGGCCAGGTTATCTTCAAGACTCAGTCCGGCCCCGACGAGCAGTTTATGAACCTGCTCAAGGAGCGTACAGCTCAGTCTGTCAAGAACGCTGTTGACGATATGGAAGAGGGCGACCTCTACTTCAGCCAGAAGGACTGCAACGAGTACTTCTTCGACGACCGTGATTCCGCCTTTTACGATGAAGAAGCCGGTTTTTACGACGGCAATATGTACGTATTCCGTTTCGATCCCTATAACGAGGAAGCTGCAGAAACATACATCGTAAACGAGCCTGCTCACCCCTACATCACAGGTCTCAAGACTGATGAAAGCTCAGGCAAGCAGCTCTCCGGCGACTACACAGCAGCTATGAACCAGACTCTTTCCAAGTACGGCTACAACTTTATGCCCATCATCGGCGCAACTCTCGGTATCTACTCCGACCGTGGCCCGACAAATGATGACGTCGATCTGCCCGAGCGCTGGATGCAGGCTGACCGCTACGGTAAAGAGCTTGCATACATCACAATGAGCATGACAAAGACTTACGACGAAGTTCTTGAGAGTGACTACGTTAAGAACAACGAGCAGCTCAAAGAAGAAATCGCTAACGGCGGCGAGCACTACTCAATCTGGTACGAGGGTTGGGAGCCTGTTGAAGAGGTAAAGGTTGAGCCTATCCTCAACATCGCTCACAAGGAAGTTATCGTTACAGTTGAAAACCCCGTTCTCCTTCTTGTCGGTAAGATGGGTCTTGTTAACCACAGAATCCTCGACAACGGCGACGGCACATATTCAACACCCACAGAAATCGGCTATGTCGAATTCGGCACAAATATCAAGGCTACAATGATGCCCGGCGAAATCAGCCCCGAGCTTATCTACGGCGGTGCTACAATGGATGCTGAGAATTCATTCTCAGGCTGTGACTTCAACGGCAAGTCCTGCGCAGAGTCACTTGAGCTTGCAGAGGACGACGTACTCCTTTGCTTCGGCCTTGCAAACGACGAAATCGGCTATATCCTCAACGACAACGACTACTGTATGATTTTCTTCGACGATATGCAGCCCTTCGGCGACCACTATCAGGAGACAATCGCATTCAGCCGCTCATCAGGTTCTACTCTTATGGCAGCATTTGAGGAGCTTGTCGCTGACAAATAACTTCAGACTATCGATAAAGTCACCGAGAACACGCACAAAAAATGTAGCAAAATAAACCTATAAAGAATCAGGAGGATTTCAAGTAAATCTTCCTGATTTTCGTTTTTTATTGTATTTAAAATTGTGCGTTTGCCGTGTTTTTGCCCTCTCGCGGTACCTTTGTACAGCTTCGGAGCAAAGAACACGGCATCTCGTCACCTTTATCGAAGTCTGTTATTATACTGTGGAGCAACTTTGTTTTTTTTATGATAATACTTTAAAAGATAAAAATAATATTTGAAATAATACGCAATGCGTGTTATTATATAAGATGTATTATTTTTAGAGTTAAAAGGGAGGTTTTGTTTTTGGCAGAAAATGAAAAAAAACACAACAAAAAGCCGGAAAACAACGAAGGTATACAGATAACTCCACCAGACAAAAATGAAAAAGACAAGGTTGAAATGTGCATACTCTGCGAAAAGAAACCCGCATACAAGACCGCAACTGTAGACAGTGACCTTTGCGAAGAATGCAGACAGGGATTTATATACACCCCTATACGCTACAGCGGTATTATTGCAATAATTCTTGTTATCGTCACAGCTGTTTCGGGACTTCTGCTATTCCGCGCTCAGAAGCCTGCAGTCAAAACCGTTCTGGACAGTTGCAAGGCACTCGAAGCAGGTGACAGCCAGTTTGCATTCTCTTCACTCAGCGATGAGAATGCAAGAACGCTTATCGGCTGGAAATCTGCGAGCGTATTTTCGGAATTATTCTATAAAGTAAACACACCTCAGAATCTGCAGGTACTTGTAGATGAGCTTTTCTATGACAAAGAGGCTGACCCTGATCTCAAGTGGCAGGATATTGCAGGTAAAGGCAACATCAACGCTCCGTGGAACAAAGAGCTCAAGGCAAAATACGATTACCTGAAGAACCTCAACAGCATTATAGATAAGCACAGACAACCCTTCGCCGATTGCCAGACAGAGCTTCAGAACGGCAAATCTGCAAGCGAAATACCTTACGATAAATATATCAAGGATTACGAAACAAGGCTTGCCGCCGCAACTTCCGACGAAGAAAAGGGCATAATTAACTACTATATGTTAAATATTGCATACCTGTGCAACAAAGATGTCAGAACCCAGCTTGAATACTGCAAGCAGACTGTAAAACTTTTACCCGAATGCCGGTGGATTTATCTGCACGATATAATAACACTCAGCATACGTGCAGGCGAATACGATACCGCAAACACATACAACACCATTCTCGCAAAAACCGATTCCGTATATGCTCAGCGTTATAACGCACTTATGCTCCGCTATCAGGGCAAATACAGCGAAGCTCTGGCAATACTTGAGCCGATGATTGCCGATTATGAAAACAACGGTATGTATGAGGCATTTAACGATGCTATGGTATGCGAACTGCTTTCCGGTGATCTGGAGGCTGCTTATGAATATCTTGCCAACATTGTAGACGGTCAGATAGATCCTACACTGGTTAATGTAAACCTCTATGCTATGCTCAGCAAAAAGCTCGGTTACGAAAGCAAGTACAACGAGCTTGCAAATCAGTTTGAACAGTACGGCATGAAAATAAGCCCCACGGTAGACAAATATCTTAACGGCGAAATAACCATCGAAGAAATTTTCGTAGAAGGCGAGGCGGTATTTGAATGAAACTGATATACGTTTATGTAAAAATATTCACATTCCCCGGCGCGCTTACCAAGGCACTTTTTGAGCAGATTGCGTGCCGTATGTTCGGCGTCCCCGTCGAAGATAACCGCTACCTGCGTACCGACGAAATGTGCGGCCACGTTGAGCACGAGCTTATTCACAAACCCGTTGAAAGCTACCTTTTCTGCCTTATCCCCGGTCTGCTCAATTTCCTGCTTGCGGTTATGCTTGGCGTTATACCGTTTGTAAACATTTTCCTGCTCGGTAACTACTCGAGCCTGGTTTCATATTACGCTACCACTGCAGCTGAACTCGCTCATGAGCCGATTATTTCAATTGTTTTTGATCCGCTCTCGGAAGCGTTCACCAAACTCATTACAGAGCAGCCCATGCTTGTTAAAACAATAGATTTCCTTACTCCTTTCTTCTTCGCATGGCTGAGCATATCAATGCTCACCAACCTCTTCCCGCTCGTTGAAGATGCTGTTGCCATGAAGGAGCAGTACGGCAAGCTCAGCACACTCCTCAGGGTGATTTTCTTCCCCGGATATATTGTTATGCGTGCCGGTGCAATACTCGAGAAATATTCGGTAACCTTTGTACTTCTCATAGCTGCAACCGCTGTGCTCGCAATTATCAATCCGCTTGCGATGATTTATCTGTAATATGTTTTTAAAAAGAGGCGTACTTCATAAAGAAGTGCGCCTCTGTTAAGTTTGCCGTTTCGGGCAAGCTTAACTTCACTCGCAATTAAAAAAGATTTGTTTTTTCGGCAAGTATTTACCTTTCTCAAAGTATGTAACCCACTATGACACTTTCGCAATCTTTGCGTAAAGTGTCATTTATTTTATGGGGATAAAAAACGAGACAGACAACTTCTTTATTCTTTTTTGCATTTTTGTTTGTCGATTTTTGGCTATTTTACATAACCACATCACCTTTTATACGCTTTAAGTTGTGATATTTTATAAAAAGTTTATAATTAAGCCCTTTACAAAGTTATTTTTTTGTTTTAGAATAATAATACAAGGTGAATTATGTCGTAGTGCATAATCTGCATTTTCGCCTCGTATTCTATATTATTGGGCACTTCGTATATCTTTCCGTAAGATATACGTTTACGGGGTTCCCCGAAGTTGTCACGTTTTGCCGCAGCCCCTCCGAATGGCTGCGGCAGCGTTTTTTTATGCCAACGCATACAGCCGCTTATTATTCCATATCGTCATATTATTTAGCAAATATAAATATAATTAAACAAAAGCTAATAAAAATTATACAATTAAATTCTACAAAAAATTGACAAATTATTTTTTTGGTGATATTATATGCTTAACCTTATATAATCGAAAGGAGATTATAAATTATGAATTGTCCTAAATGTCAAGCACTTGTCCCCACAGGCGCTACAGTATGCCCTACTTGCGGCGAAGCTCTGCCGGCTTCTCAGCCCGCTAAGAAGAAGCTCCCGATTCCGCTTATCGCAGGCGGCGCAGGCGCACTTGTTGTAATCATCATCCTTATCGTTGCTCTTGCAGGCGCAGGTGCAAAGGGTCTTGTTTCAAACACACTCAAAGCATACGAGAAAGAAGACGGTAAGTACATCTACAAAACAGTTCCTCAGCTCTCTCTTGATGCGATGAACGAAACCTTGTTCAAGGACGACCAAAAAGACGAAGATGCATGGATTCAGTATTTCGACAACATTATTGACGAAGAAGTCAAAGATCGCGAAGACGATTACGAAACGGATGCAGAAGTTGTAAAAGCAAGAAAAGTTAAGAAGGATATCGTTGAGCAGTTCAATGAGTACCTTGACAAAGAATCCATGTATAAGGATGTCTATAACGAGAAAGACCACAAGGTAACAGCTGCTTATATTCTTGAGATCAGAACTGAAGAAATCGAAGACGGCGAGTACTCCTATGATTACGAAGAGATAATTGCTATCAAGGAAGACGGCAAGTGGAAGAACGCCAGCTATCTTGACATCGTCTTCGATTGGGAAAACGGTATCGACGAAGACGAAGACAAAGAAGACTAATCTTATCTAACAAAAACTGCGGACTCAACAGAGCCCGCAGTTTTTTCTTTTATTCACCTTTCGTTAAACCGTTTTTCTACACATTCTTTCCAGCGTCTTACGATAAGCTGATGGCCGCCTGTTGTGGGGTGTACACCGTCCCAGAGAAGTTTGAAGGTATCGGTATGCTTTGCATATTCGTCAAACAAATCCTGAAGCGGTACAAACACAGCGTTGTATTCTTCGGCAATCTCTTTTGCGGCTGCCCTGTAGCCGCCGATACGCGATGACATAAATTCGCTGTAAACCTCATCCTCGGCAACACCGAAAAACGGCTCCATAATAACAATCATAAGCTCGGGATTCTTCTCAAGGGCATCATCGAGCATACTGCGGTAAACCTTTTTGTAGTCTTCGGGGTCGGAATGCCTTGCACCGTTATAATCCGCATATAAATCGTTGATACCGACAAGTACGCTGAGCACAGTAGGATTAAGGCTTGTACAGTCCTCTTCCCATCTGCTGTAAAGGTCAGAAATTTTGTTACCTGTTATACCTCTGTTGATAACGGTAAAATCCTTATCAAAATTATCCGCATACATTTCTGACGCAATAATATACTGGTAACCGTGACCGTGGATGTGATTCAGGTCCTGCGACCTGCCTCTGTTGCCGTCGGTTATTGAGTCACCCTGAAAAAGTATAACGTCACCGTTTTTTACGTTGAACATAATCTCACCAACCTGATTATTTATATTATTTATTATAGCATATACGGCAGGGATTTTCTATAGTTAAAAATTATACCATCAACCAACGGTCTTTAAGATTCTTCACTCCGCTAAGAATGACACGGTATGGGAGAACTGTGTTCACCGCAATAAATCAGTCTATATAAATTATAATATTTAAATCTTATTTTATATTGAAATATCACTCGGTTGGTGATATACTGTAATGGACACAATGCGGTCTTAACCAAAACCGATTTTACATAAGAAAGGACGATGAACTTTGGCAGAAAACAAAAATCTTGACGCTTTTGCCGGTCTCGATGCGATGGATGCGCACGTTGACGATTGGCGTGATGCCGTTAAGGGCAAGCAGAGAGGTATTTTCTCTTTTGACGACGTTGTAAACGTAAAGCTCAAGGCACTCAAGAAAAGAATTTACACAGACATCGAATCTATTCCCGCATGGAAGATGAAGGAATGCATCTACAAGGGCGTAGGCGAATACGAATACCTTTACGATGAGTGGAAGGAGCTCAACGTTGGCGACCGCTGGGGTAACAACGGCTGGAGTGCATTCTTCAAAAACTCATTTGATATTCCCGAGCGTTTCGCAGGCAAGAAGGTTACACTCAACGTCTACTTCGGCGGCGACTCCCTTCTTTCACTCAACGGCGAGCCCTATCAGGGTCTTGACCCCTTCCGTAACAGCGTACTTCTTTCCGACTGCGCTGAGGCAGGCAAGCACTACGATGTTGACATCGAGTCTTACTATGTATGGCACTCAAACGAGTCCACTGTAAAGACTCTCTCCTGTTCATTCATCGGTGTTGTTGACCCTGTTATCGAAGAGGTTTACTGGGACTTCAAGGCAGTGTTCAACGCACTGTTTATGCCCGTTCTCGATACAGGTCTTGCAGAGCTTATCCGCTCCGCACTCAAAGAAGCATTTACTCACGTTAACTTCGACGTTGACGGTGACGAGTTCAAAGCAGGCCTTCTTGCAGCACAGAAGGTACTCAAGGACAGAGTTTACAACAACCCCAACTACAAGACTGAGGGTAAGCTCGCACTCGTAGGTAACTCCCACCTTGATATCGTTTTCATGTGGGCATACAAGGAGTACGTACGTAAGCTCGGCAGAACTCACGCTACAATGCTTCGCCTTATGGAGCAGTATCCCGACTTCATTTTCTCACAGAGCTCTGCTCCCACATATATGGAGATGGAGAAGAACTACCCTGCTATGTTCGAGCAGGTTAAGAAGCGTATTGCAGAGGGCAGATGGGAATACATCGGCGCAATGTGGGTTGAGCCCGACTGTAACCTCGTTTCCGGTGAATCCTTTGTCCGTCAGCTTCTTCACGGCGTAAGATACGCTGAGAAGACATTCGGCATCACTCCCAAGACCTGCTGGGTACCCGACGTATTCGGTAACGGCTACGCAATGCCCCAGATTCTCAAGAAGGCAGGCGTTGAGTACTTCGTAACTCACAAGATGGGTATCTGGAACGATACCAACCCCTGGCAGTACAACACATTCTGGTGGGAAGGCCCCGACGGCTCCAAGGTATTCTCAATCGTTCCCCCCACACACTTCATCGGTACAGTTGAGGCTGACTCACTCAAGATGAACTGGAAGAAGTACACAGACAAGGCTACAATCGGCGAGTCAATGTACTGCTACGGCTGGGGCGACGGCGGCGGCGGTGTCGACACCGAAATGCTCGAGTACGTAAAGCGTTATAAGAACTTCCCCGGTCTGCCCGAAGCACAGACAAGCAAGATTGAAGATTCACTTGCACGTATGAAGGCTAAGGCAACCGAAACCAACATCCCCACATGGAAAGACGAGCTTTACCTTGAGGAGCACAGAGGTGTTCACACCACAAAGGCTATGCTCAAGAAGCTCAACAGATACAGCGAAAACCTCTACCGTCAGGCAGAAATCTTTGCAAGTATTGCTATGGGCTACGGCTACGAGTATCCGCTTGCAAAGCTCAACGAGGGCTGGCAGATGATTCTCACCAACCAGTTCCACGATTCTCTTCCAGGCTCACATATCACAGAGGTATTCGGCGACCTTTGCGCAATCTATGAAGATATCATCGCAATCGGCGAGAGCGTACGTGATGAAGCTCTCAACGCAATCGCAGGCAATATCGGCGCAGGCGCAAAGTACGGCAAGCCCTTCGCTCTGTTCAACTCACTCGGCACTGCTGCAACCTCAAAGGTTGAGCTTCCCTACAAGGATGTCGAGATTTATGATGCAGAGGGTAACAAGGTTCCTGTACAGGCTTACACAAAGCTCGACGGCACAAAGGTTCTCACATTCGTTGCCAAGGATGTTCCCGCAGTAGGCTACAAGGTATTCTACACCAAGGAAGCTGCTGTTGCTGAAGCTAAGGCAGTAGAGAGCGCAGACATCGAAAACGAATACTTCAGCCTCAAGTTTGATGCAGCTGCAGAGCTTGTTTCAATCTACGACAAGAAGAATGACAGAGAAGTTCTCAGCGGTAAGGGTAATGTATTCCGCATTTACGAAGACCTTCCCGGCAAGTACGATGCATGGGATATCGTTGTTACATACACAGACCGTGAGTTCGATACTGAGGCAGGCAAGGTTGAGAGCGTTGTAACAGGCGACGTATTCACCTGCGTTACAATCACAAAGAACATCATGAAGTCCACTCTCAAGCAGAACATCATTATCTACAATGAGCTTGACAGAATCGACTTTGATACATTCATCAGCTGGCACGAGCAGGAGAAGCTCCTCAAGGTCGGCTTCGACGTAGATATCAAGGCACAGAAGTACACCAGAGATATCGCATACGCAACAATCGAAAGCTCCAACTACCGCCACAATCCCTACGATAAGGCTAAGTTCGAGGTTTCCGCTCACAACTTCATCGATATGTCCGAAGAAGGCTATGGTCTTACAATCCTCAACGATTGCAAGTACGGCTACGAGGTAAACGAGCAGAGAATGATTATCACTCTCCTCAAGGCTCCGATGAACCCCGACCCGCAGTCTGATAGAGGCGACCACTACTTCACATACTCACTTTACCCGCACGCAGGCGGCTGGAAGGATGCCGAGACTCTCGTCAGAGGTCTTGAGTTCAACAACCCGATGCTTCCCGTTGACCTTGCTGACGAGGCAAAGGGCGCAGAGTGCGGCTCATTCATCAACGTTGACGGCAAGAACGTTACTCTCGAAGCTGTCAAGAAGTGCGAGGATGAGGATGCATACATCGTACGTTTCGTCGAGAAGGCAGGCAGACGCACAAAGGTTACAGCGGAGTTCTTTGCTGAAATCGCAAGCGTTACAGAGTGTAACCTTCTTGAGCGTGAGGATGTTGCAGCAGACATCGCAAACGGCAAGACAATGAGCTTTGAAATCAACCCGTTTGAAATCAAGTGCTACAAAGTCAAGGTTAAATAAGCTAGACCAAATTAAAAACGGCGGAGGATATAAAACATCCTCTGCCGTGAAACATTATTAAAAAATTCAGGAGGAACCCGTAATGGCAGTATTACAGCTCATAATGGCAGGCTTTCTCGCACTCGGTCAGATTCTTGCTCCCGTAGGCGCATGGATTATAAACTTCGGCGAGTCTGCTTTCTTCACAGAGTGGTCAGCAGAGGACGAATTCACAACCGACTCTTATATTGAGATTGAAAAAGAACCCGGCAAAGATTTTGTACTTCTCAACCTTACAGATATTCAGCTCGACGATGACGAGCTCTACACCTCTCTTTCAGATGATTCTTTCGCACTCATCACAAAACTCGTTGAGGACCTTGATCCCGACCTCATCACTCTTTCAGGTGATAACGCATGGGGCACAATGACATACCTCGAAACAATAAAGCTTGTTGACTCATTCGGTATCCCGTGGGCAGCCGTTATGGGTAACCACGACGGTCAGGGCTGCATAAGCGAATTCTGGGCAGCTTACCACCTTGCAGAAGCTGAAAACTCCGTATTCGAGTTTGGTCCTGAGGGCATGGGCTACGGCAACTACCTTATCAACATAACTGAAAACGGCAAAATCGTTCACTCCGTTTATATGATGGATACACACAACAACAGAGAGTACGAAACAGAAAACGGCACAATAGGCGGCTATGACCACCTTTGGGACAACCAGATGGATTGGTACAAGTGGTGTGTTGAAGGTACAAACGCTATCGCAGGCTACAATGTACCCAGCACAGTTATCACTCACATTCCCGTTGTTGAGTACTATGAGGCATGGCACGCAGTTGCAACAGACATTGACGAAGCTAACGGCAAGCTCGGCTTTATCGAAAATCCGACTGACGATGCATACGGCCGCAGAGGCGAAACAGGCGGACATCCGCCCGTAAACAACGGCTTCTTTGACCTTTGCAAAGAGCTTGGCAGCACAAAGCACATGATTGCAGGTCACGACCACGATAACGACTACTCTATCGTTTACGAAGGCATCCGTCTTACATACGCTGTAAAGGTAGGCCGCGGCTGCTACTTCACAGAAGATATGATGGGCGGTACAACGCTTACAATCGGCTCTGACCCTGAAGGCACAATCAATCAGCTCTACTACGCAGAAAAAGACGGCGTATGGAGCAAGGTTCAGTAATTAACAGGTATACATAATAAAAATCATAACCACCAGTTGAACTGGTGGTTTGCACAGGCCCTATAAGGGCCGCCTACTGGCTCGCCGACTAAAAGTCGGCACAGAGGTTTGACATCGCATTACCATCTCAAGCAGCCGCTCTCGTGCGGCTGTTTACTTTTTGCTTAGTTATTCTTGTTACCCGTAAACGGGTCTATATACTCTTTGAGTGATATCTGGTCATTTGCAAAATCTTCTTCTAATTGATTTTTTATATAATTTTCTATCACTTTCTTGTTTCGACCGACCGTATCTACATAGTACCCTCTACACCAAAAATGTCGGCTTCCGTACTTATATTTTAAATTTGCATGTCGGTCGAAAATCATTAGTGTACTTTTACCCTTGAGATATCCCATAAATTGTGCTACACTTAAGTAAGGTGGTATCGACACTAAAAGGTGTATGTGGTCTTTACAGGCTTCTGCCTCTATGATTTCTACACCTTTTTGTTCACACAATTTTCTTAGTATCTCTCCGATGTCTTTTTTCAGTTTTCCATATATTTCTTTTCTTCTGTATTTTGGTGCAAATACTATATGGTACTGACATCTGTATGTTGAATGTGATAATGTTTTTATTTCGTTGTTGCCATCTTTTTTAAACATGTTTTTAACCTCCTGTATTTTAGTAATGCGGCTGCCAAACCATTTCTATTATACTTGGAGGTTAATTTCTTCTCTACTGCTTTTTGTGGCTTGCCATTGCTCGCCACGTTTATTTTTACT
>JBGVKJ010000010.1:0-91606 GCA_045123695.1 Acutalibacteraceae bacterium | reverse complement strand
CGTAGTTGGCATTGTAGGAAAATCCAAAAGTTTAGATTTTCCCACAATGCTTATCTTTTGGTCTTTGGTTCGGAATAGTGTAGTGCTGGCGGTCTATCTCTTGTTTTCGGTTGCTTGCTTCCTTACCGTACATGAGCATTTATACAAGGTATAAAACACGGCACTGAGAATCGCACCGGTAAGCGCACCTTTGCCTGCGCTCCTTGAAAGGCGCGGACGCAAACGCTTCCACACTATAAACAAAACAAGACCTAAAGGCGGCAAAATAAAACCGAGCCACCAGAAGCCCTTATGAGTAACGTTAATCGGATAAGGGTCATCCACGGGGGTAGTCTGCTGCGGATGAATATATTGAGGCTGTTGAACATACTCAGGCGGCTGAACAGGCTGACTTACAGGCTCATTGATTACGGGATTATTTGCAATTAAATATACACCGCAATCCGTACAAAAAACAACTTCATCTGCAAGCCGAGCACCGCATTCAGGACAAAATTTCATACAAAGCCCTCCTACTCAAAGTCACAATATTATTTTACAATATGACTTATATATTTGTCAATATAAGTATATAAATGAAAAAGAGACCGTCACAAATGACAGTCTCTAAATCAATTCGGTTTACTTAATTAGACAGCACGTGTAACCTTACCTGAACGAAGGCAACGAGTGCAAGCGTATACCCTCTTGGGTGAACCGTTTACAACAGCCTTAACGCGCTTGATGTTGGGCTTCCATGTTCTGTTGGAACGTCTGTGTGAGTGCGATACCTGGATACCGAATGTAACGCCTTTACCGCAGAATTCACATTTTGCCATTTGCGGCACCTCCTTAAATAAAACTAAAGCTAAACGAACATCAATTATCTTAACAGATAATTAAGTAAAATGCAAGTGTTTTTTTGTATTTTTTTAAACTATATAATATTATTCTTTTGTATATTTTGCCAATTCTTCACGAAGCCAGGCACAGGCAGCTGCTGCACCGTCATCATCGGCAGTGAAACACTGCACTGTCATAGAATCCTTATCGCTCAGGTCATAAGACTTCCAGCCGATATAGTAACGAGCTTCAATCTGCTTATCGCCTTCATCGGGCACAAGCACAGTCAGCCTGTAACGGAACTGGTCGTCAAACACGCCGCTGTCTGATTTCAGTGCCACGGAGCCGAAATAAACGTTGGGCTTACCCCAGATCGGCACAGCACCGAGAAGATATTCAAAAGTAAGTTCGGGTATCATAGCTTATCTCCTTAATATGCTGCGATTTTGCTGATAATCGGCTCGCCTCTTGATGCCTCAACAACGATTTTAAATGCATCACACTGTACATCTTCTTCAATAATACGCTTATTGCCGATCGTGGTGTAATTAGAGTAAACCTTATCCCAGAAACCGTCTTTGCGTCTTAAAATTCGGAAAGATTCAACACGCTGACCCTGAGTTATATCTTCTTCGAGTTCAAAGAAGTTTATATCCTTTTCTTCATCAAGCTCAACAAGATATTCACACTGATAGCCGCCGAGAGAAGTGCGTGTAACCTTTGCATTCTCACAAAAGTCAACGGCAAAACTTGAACGGATTTTATCACCAAGCTCTTTGAGGCTTACGATATCACGCTGGTCAAATTTTCCGTTAGGCATAGGCGGAATGTTGAGATTAAAGGTTGTGTTACCACCAACCGAACGAAGATATGTATTAAAAAGCCGCTCAAGCGAATGAGGTTCTTCCTCAGGATGATAAAACCAACCGGGACGGATGGACATATCTATCTCTGACGGGCAGAAAACAAGTCCGCTTGAATACATAATATTTTCGAGCGTACCTATATCCTTGTCACTGTTATAGATATGCTTCAGCTCACCGTCAAACAGCTTACCTTCGGTCTGCTTTTCACAGAAATAACAAAGCTCCCACGGTACAACCGCCCACTCTGCCGCACGCGCACTACCTGATTCATTGCCACACCAACGGATATCCGGGCCTTCATCCTTAAACACAGTTGCATTCGGCTGATATTTACGCACAAGCTCAAAATAAGACTCAAAATCGTAAACCTGCTTTTTACCGCTCGGACCTTCACCGCAGGCACCGTCAAACCAGACGTGGAAAACATCACCGTAATTTGTTAGAAGCTCAGTGAGCTGTGCACGGTAGAAATCGTTGTATGCATCAGTACCGTAAAGCTCACAGTTTCTGTCCCACGGAGAAAGATAGAAGCCGAATTTTATACCGCCTCTGCGACAGGCATCAGCAAACTCACGCACAATATCGCCTTTACCGTTTTTATACGGGCTGTTTTTGATGCTGTGCTCGGTAGTTTCGGTTTGCCAAAGGCAGAAGCCGTCGTGATGCTTTGCAGTGATAACTGCACCCTTCATACCTGCTGATTTGATAGCTTCAACCCAACTGTCGCAATCAAGCTCGGTAGGATTGAAAATCGCAGGGTCTTCCTTACCCGTGCCCCATTCCAAACCTGTATATGTGTTGGGGCTGAAGTGTACAAAGGCATAAAACGGAGTTTCTCGCAGATGTCTTAACTGACGCTCTGTAGGTACTACTCTGCCTGCTTTTTCAAGAAATGAACCGAAATCAATCATTTTGTTACGAGTTCCTTCTTCTTGGACTTTTTCTCTGTAACAACATCTGTATAAAGATTATTTACATTATTTTTACCTGTGTGATGGTAAGGCCATACAAGAAGAACAACATATACTATTGCGCCGCCGATTGTATTACAGACAATATCTTCCATTGTGTCCATAAGTGCCCAACGGTAATCGAATGTAGCTTCTGTCCAGCCTTCAGCCCAAAGGCTTTCACTGATAACATGAGGTACGATGTGCGGATTTGCAAGGAAATCCTTGCCGTAGGTAGCAGCAGCATTCTGTGCTTCCTGATAGCACCAGTGCTGTGCATCGGAACCAAAGAACTGGTCAAGAACAAACTCAACAATCTCCCATGCATTACCGCAAATAAACGAGAAACCGAAAGCAGCAATAACAACAAAGGGAACGTGGCTTCTTACCTTATCACGGTGCTGCATAGCAGTAAGAGCCTCATAACCGAAGAGAGCACCTGCTGCACCGCCGAATATGTGGAAAATAAGATCATAGAAACGGAAACTGTAATAGAGGTTAATATATGCACCGCAGAAAGATGCCATAAAGAAGCCTAAAACAGAAACATCCTGAATATAGGAAGGCAGGTAGCGCATAAAGTTTTTCTTACTCATTGCCATACAGATTTCCCATGCAAACATACCGACAAGGTTAGCAGCCATCTGCTTAACCATCATCGGTCTGCCGCCGTATGATGTAAATCCGAATAATGAATCAAGTATACCGAAAATCATAATGCAGCGGAAAATCCACCACCATACAAGTTCCAATTTTTTTGGAGTTTTTGTAATTCTTGAGAAATAATCTTTTACAATACTCATAATCGTTCTCCCTCAAATAGATTTGATTTCAATTATAATGTAACTGCTTTTATTAAAAAGCTATGTATAGTTTAGCAAAACTTGTCGCAAAAGGCAAGAGTAAAAGCATAAAGAAAGAGCGATTTTTTAAAACCGCTCTTAATAAATTTTATTTCTTTTTACGTTCGGGAAGGTTTGTAATTATTATCGCAATGAACATTACGACACAGCCGATAAACTCACGCACCTCAAGCTGCTCACCCTGCACAATCCATTCGGTAAGCACTGCAAAGACAGATTCAAGACACATAAGCAGTGAAGCTACGGCAGGTTTGGTATACTTCTGACCGACAATCTGAAGCGTATAGCCTGCACCGCTGCTCATAATACCGGAATAAAGCATAGGAACAAGTGCACCTCTTATGCCGGTAATAGTCGGTGTTTCAAAAATAAACATACATATTACAGACAAGATGCCGACAACAAAAAACTGGGAACACGAAAGAATAACGCCGTCAACCTTATCCATAACGCTGTCAATATACAAGATATGAACTGCAAAAAATGCCGCACAGCCGAGTGCAAGCAGCTCGCCAAAGCCTAAAGTAAGCGAAGAATCAACACAGAGAAGGTAAGCACCTGCGCAGCCCATAAGCACCGCAACCCAAACAACAAAACGTTGCTTTTGTCCGAGAAACAAACCGAAAACAGGAACAAGAAGCATATATAATGCCGTAATAAATCCTATTTTACCCGAAGCTGCTTCATCGATATAATTAAAAGCAAACTGCTGAAGATTACTTGCACAGAAAAGTATAATACCGCAGACAATGCCGCTTTTAGCCTGAACAAAATTATCTTTTTTCTTTTGCTCTTTTGTACGGGTATCAGTCTTACGCTTCTTGAGTTGCATAAACAGTATCAGCGGAAGAAGCACTGCGACACCCATCAGCATACGCAGACCGTTATATGTAAACGCACCTACGTGGTCTTTACCGACATCCTGCGCAACAAAAGATGCACCCCAGATAATTGCGGCAAGCAAAAGGGCGGCATTACCGCCCATTTCTTTCTTTTTACTAATCAACATAAAATTAAAACTCCATAGCTTTACTGCCGTTTTCACGCGACTTATCGGCAAGGAAAACGGTTTTGTGACCTGCAACAGAATCAAAAATAGAAGTACAGGAAACTGACGGAATTCCGCCGCTTACAAAGTTCACAAAATCTTCTGCAAGGCCGATATCACCGCCACCGTGACCTCCACCCTCGACAAAAGCAGACAGGTCAATAATCTCTTCATCATATTCTTTATCGGGGTCGGGATTGATTGTAAGCACATGAATATCGTTATTCTCAAATTCGCCGTAAATTTCGCCCTTTGTACCGACAATTTCAATTCTTCTGAGCGGTCTTGCAGCACCGGCAATCATATTATGCGTACCTGTTGCACCGCTTTCAAAGTTAACCATAACGCTCTGGTGGTCGACAACATCGTTGCCGCTCTTGTAAATACACTTGCCGTAGGGGCTGTCACCCTTGAGAAGATTAATTTTATCTTCAATAGTTGCATTCTCCATATCTTCAAGAGCAGACCAGACATAAAACTCCCATCTGTCAGGATGGTCGATATATATACGCTTTGCGGAATAAAGGCATGAATTGACGTGAGGACAATCGACAAGGCACTTTGTACCTGCACCCTCAGGAGCCATTTCCGGCTTAAACTGAAAAATAGAACCGCAGCTCGAAACAGTTTTCGGCTTGGTAGAATTCATCATCCACATCATTATGTCAAGGTCATGACAACATTTTGCAAGAAGCATAGAGGTTTTACACTCTTCACTTCTGCCCCACTTACCTCTTACATAGGATGTTGAAGCGTGATGATAGCTGACATGCTCAAAAGTATTTATGCTTATAATATCGCCGATTTCACCTGCAAGCAGACGCTCTTTGATAGCAAGATAAAACGGGGTATAGCGGAGCACGTGGCAAATCATAACTTTGTTGCCGTACTCTTCAACGGTGGCAACAAGCTTTTCAAGCTCTTCCATATTAACGGCAAAAGGCTTTTCGAGAAGCATATCGTAGCCTGCTTTAAGCAAAGGGATAGCTGTTTCAACATGCTGATGATCCATAGTACCGTTAATTACCGCATCAGCAAACTTCGGCACAGCAGCAAGCTCCTCGGCACTTGAAAAGCAATTCTCCTTTGGAAATCCGAACATTTTGCGAGCCTTTTCACATCTGAAAGGGTTAGGGTCGGCTATACCGACAATTTTAAGTTTTTCAGGTGATTGAAGTGCAAGTTCAGCATAAGTGAAAGCGCGGTGACCTCCACCGACGATAACAGCTGTTATGGGTTTAGTGCTCATAATTAAAGACCTCCGATCATAAAAAACATACAAGGAAATAATAGCATAATAAATGAATTAGTCAAGATAAAAATAAAAAAACAACCAAGGCTTAACACCTCGGTTGCTTGATTGAATTTCGATAAAAATCAGAATATTGTTGTAAGAACCTTTGCAGCAAAAGCAATTACAAAGAAGCCGATACCGATAATCTTTGTGAGCTTAACAAGCTTAGCTTCCATTGTGCGACCCTTGTTCTTGCCAAAGAAAGTTTCAGCACCGCCGGCAATAGTACCGGAAAGGCCCTGAGAGTTACCCTCCTGAAGAAGAACGAGAGCTGTGATTGCGATTGAGAGAACAATAAGAACTACACCGAAAACGATTTCAAACCATAACATAATAATTCACCTTAACGCCTGCCGTAAAAGCAAAGCTGTTACCCTTTCTTTTGAAAATATATACAATTTCCGTTTTTATACTCGAGTATTCTACCACATAGTTTTATATTTTGCAATAGTTTTTTTAAAAAACTGCAAATATCAGGAAAATTTTTCAATACATATAAAACCAAACTCGTGTCAAAATACTGTAGACGGACAAAGAACGTTATTTAATGCGTTTGCTTCGTGCTTTCTCCGTCGGCTGTTAACGGCGGGGAAGCCTGCACTAACAGCTACATATTATATAAGAGTCATCTGCTCGCCGCTGTCTTCAGCACTGAGAAGAGCACCGGTTGACGGAAGATTCTTTGTACGGTAACGGTATGGCTTTGCAAACTCACCCTCATTATAAGGACGCACGGTCATAAGACGCTGACCTTTTTTGAGAGTAAACACAGCAACACCCTGTGTATCTTTAGTAGTTTTGGATGAGATTGCGGCAGTATTGAAAAGAAGATGTCTGCCTGCACTTGAAACAAGTACAAGTTCTGTATCCTGCGTGATATAGAGTGCAGCAACAAGCGGAGATTTGTCGCTGTACGCTTTTATGAGCTTCTTACGGTTAGTCTTTGTTGCATAGGCAGACATATCGACCTTTGCAACCTTACCGTTTTCGAAGAAAAACATCATATAGCCGTTATAATCCTTGAGCAGAGCCATATAAGCTACGGTCTCTTCAGGCTCCATATCGAGCTTTGAGGGAACATAATCGCCAAGTGCACTCGCCTTTGTAAAGTCAAAGTCATCTGCCTTGGCTTTATAAACCTGCTGTTTATTGGTAAAGAAAAGAAGCTCGACATCGTTTGTTGTATCGTAGGTTACAATAATCTCGTCGTTTTCCTTTACTTTCTGTTCGCCGCTCATACGAAGTGAAAGTGGAGTAATTTTTTTGAAATAACCTTCGCGCGAAAGGAAGATGTGCACAGGTTCATTTGAAACAGGCTCTTCAGTTTCCGCTTCGGCAATTTCAGCCTGATAGATAATCTCACTTCTGCGGGGCTTGCCGTATTTTTTGACAACATTCTGCAGCTCTGCAATAATTATCTTCTTTACACGCTGACCCTTTGCAAGGATTTCTTCAAGGTCTTTGATTGTATCTTTAAGGCTTTCGATATCCTTTGTATGCTTGAGGATATACTCACGGTTGAGGTGACGGAGTTTGATTTCCGCAACATACTCAGCCTGAATTTCATCAATACCAAAGCCTATCATAAGGTTTGTGACAACCTCTTTTTCCTCTTCGGTATTGCGGATTATCTTGATAGCCTTGTCGATATCGAGAAGTATCTTCTGCAGACCCTCTAACAGATGAAGTCTGTTGCGGCACTTCTGAAGCTCGAAGAATGTTCTCCTGCGTACACACTCGGTACGGAATGCAATCCACTCATTAAGCAGCTGTTTTACACCGAGCACCTGAGGCATACCTGCAATAAGCACATTGAAGTTGCAGGAGAAGGTATCCTCCATAGGAGTCTGCTTATAGAGCTTGAGCATCAGCTTATCGGGGTCAGTGCCGCGCTTGAGGTCAATTGTAATTTTAAGACCGTTCTTATCGGTTTCGTCACGCACATCACTGATTTCTTTAAGCGAGCCTGCCTTGAATTTTTCGATAATCTTATCGATTATAGCTTCAGCCGTAGTTGTAGGCGGAATTTCGTATATATCTATACAGTTGTTGGATTTATCGTATTTATATTTTGCTCTTACCTTGATACTGCCGCGACCGTTGTTGATGACATTCATCATTTCGTCACGGTTGTAGATTATCTGACCGCCGCCGATAAAATCGGGCGCCTTTATTATCTCGGACACATCATAATCGGGGTCTTTGATAAGCTCGATTGTAGTGTTACAGATTTCTTCAAGGTTGAATGAGCAGATTGAGCTTGCCATACCTACGGCAATACCTGTATTTGCGTTGACAAGCACACTCGGGAAAGACACGGGAAGAAGAGTAGGCTCCTTCATTGTGTTATCGTAGTTATCGACAAAATCAACGGTATCCTTATCGATATCACCGAAAAGCTCGGAGCAGATAGACTCAAGCTTTGCCTCGGTATAACGGGATGCAGCCCACATCATATCACGTGAATAAGCCTTACCGAAGTTACCCTTCGAGTCAACCAGCGGATGAAGAAGAGCTTCATAACCGCGTGAAAGACGCACCATTGTATCGTAAATTGCGGCATCACCGTGGGGATTGAGCTGCATTGTACGGCCGACAATATTAGCCGACTTTACTCGTGAGCCGCTGAGCAGACCCATTTTATACATTGTATAAAGGAGCTTACGGTGAGCAGGCTTAAGACCGTCGATTTCGGGAATCGCACGTGACATAATAACACTCATCGCATAGGGCATATAGTTGACCTCGAGCGTATCGGTAATACGCTGGTTGACAACTTCACCTGCACCTAAAATATGTGCATTGGGGTTGATATCCGATTTAGGCTGTTTCTCTGTCTTTTTCTTTGCCACTTAATATCTCCCCTTTCTCAGCTTACGTCGGCCATATCGATATAGAGGTGGCCGTTTTCTGCAATATACTGTTTTCTGCCTGCAAGGTTATCGCCAAGCAGCAGGTCGAATTTTTCTGCCATAGCCTCGGCAAAATCAGGCTCGATTTTGATAAGGCGGCGTGTTGCAGGATTCATTGTGGTAAGCCACATCATATCCGCATCGTTTTCACCAAGACCTTTTGAGCGCTGAATTGTGAACTTCTTACCCTCAAGCTCGGCAAGCACGTCTGCCTTCTCTTTTTCGGTATAAGCAAACCAGGTTTCGTCCTTATACGAAATTTCGTAGAGCGGAGACTCCGCAATAAAGACATAGCCGTTTTCGATAAGAGTCGGCATCAGACGGTAAATCATAGTAAGAATAAGAGTTCTTATCTGGAAGCCGTCAACATCGGCATCGGTACAGATAATAACTTTATTCCATCTGAGGTTATCAAGATTGAACGTAGCAAGGTCTTTTGCGTGTTTACCCTTAACCTCGATACCGCAAACGAGCACCTAAATAAGGTCGGTAATGATATCGCTTTTGAAAATCTTATCGTACTCGGATTTGAGGCAGTTAAGAATCTTAC
Organism: Acutalibacteraceae bacterium; assembly: GCA_045123695.1. Lineage (GTDB taxonomy): Bacteria > Bacillota > Clostridia > Oscillospirales > Acutalibacteraceae > UBA8612. The sequence continues at coordinate 82,301 of JBGVKJ010000010.1, read as the reverse complement.
CTCTGACAGGAATTATTGCCTGGAATTCAGAGTCACGTGACTGCTTACAAGCACCAAGAGCAGAGTCACCCTCAACTATAAACAGCTCACGCATACTGACATCACGGCTTCTGCAGTCAACAAACTTCTGCACTCTGTTTGCCATATCGTTACTGCTCTGCAGATTCTTCTTAATTGTCTGCCTTGTGGTTTCAGCCTTGACACGGCTGCGCATATTGATAAGAACCTGGTCACAGATTTTCTCTGCTTCAAGTTTATTTTCAATAAAATATATTTCAAGCTGTTTACGCAGGAAGTCAGTCATAGCCTCCTGAATAAACTTGTTTGTGATTGATTTCTTTGTCTGGTTTTCGTAGGAAGTCTGAGTAGAGAAAGATGAAATAACAAGAATCAGACAGTCCTCAACATCCTGGAAACTGATTTTTGAGTCAGCCTTTGTGTATTTATTATTCTGCTTAAGATAAGCATCAATCTGTGAAACAAAGGCACTTCTTGCCGCTTTATCGGGTGCACCGCCGTGTTCAAGCCAGCTTGAGTTGTGATAATACTCCTTAAGCTGTTTTTTGTTGGAAAAACGGAGAGCAACGTTTATCTTCAGTTTGTAATCCTTCTGATCCTCTCTGTCACGGCCGACACGCTCGGCTGACCAGAGCTGAGTCTGACTGATTGAAGAATCACCGCCAAGCTCGTCAACATAGTCTTTAATGCCGTTTTCGTAAAGGTATTCGTATGTTTCAAAAGAATTGGTATTACCCTTCTGATTGCGAAGCACAAAACGCACACCGGGATTTACAATAGACTGACGCTTGAGAGTTGACTGAAAATACTCAAGCGGTACGTTTATATCGGTAAATACCTCAAGGTCGGGCTTCCAACGAATTCGTGTACCCGTATCCTTCTTGGGATATTCCTCCTTGAGCATCTTACCTGCAGGCTTACCTTTTTTAAACTTAAGCTCATAACGGTAGCCGCCCGTTTTTATTTCTGCCGCCATATATTCAGAAGCGTACTGAGTTGAGCAAAGACCCAGACCGTTAAGGCCGAGCGAATACTCGTAGCTGCCGCCGTCATTGGTATCGTACTTACCGCCTGCATAAAGCTCGCAGAATACAAGCTCCCAGTTAAACTTTTTCTCCTTGGGGTTGTAGTCAACGGGAATACCTCTGCCGAAATCCTGCACCTCAACAGAGCCATCCGAAAAACGGGTGACTATAATCTTATCGCCGTGACCTTCACGGGCTTCGTCGATTGAGTTTGAGATAATTTCAAAGATAGAATGCTCACAGCCCTCAAGACCGTCAGAGCCGAATATAACACCGGGACGCTTACGCACACGGTCGGCACCTTTGAGGGAGGTTATACTTTCTACTCCGTATTCTGCTTTTTTCGGCATTTGTTTTACCTCTCTTTATACCACAGTTTGCCGACACAGCTTAAGCAGTGTCGGCAAATCGCAAATTTTATTCTTCTGTTTCTTCGTCAGCTTCTGCAGTGACATCGGATGTCTGCTCTTCTGCCTGAGAAGCACCTGTCATAATACTCTTGAAAGTTTCGCCGTTCATCTTCTCATGCTCGATGAGATACTGTGCAACAGCGTGAAGCTTATCGATATCGGTTGTAAGAATACCCTCACAGCGCTTATATGCACCGGTGATGATTGAATTGATTTCAGCATCAATCGAGCTTGCAATGTTTTCGGAATAGTTACGTGTCTGACCGTAATCTCTGCCGAGGAACACCTCGTTATGGCCTGATGTGAAAGAAATCGGGCCGAGCTCGTCGCTCATACCGTATTTTGTAATCATACCTCTTGCAATTTCGGTTGCACGCTGAATATCGTTTGATGCACCTGTTGAGATATCACCGAGGACAATAGCCTCTGCAACGCGGCCGCCAAGCAGAGTAACGATATTGTCGAGCATATCGGTTTTGGTTGTATAACTCTTATCCTCAGTAGGTACAGACATTGTATAGCCGCCTGCCATACCTCTGGGGATAATTGAAATCTCGTGAACGGGATCCTGTGACTCGAGGTTGAAGGTAGCAACAGCGTGACCTGCTTCGTGGTAAGCTGTAAGTTTCTTCTCCTTGTCGGTCATCTTGTGAGACTTCTTCTCTGTACCGACAACGACCTTGATTGTAGCCTCTTCGATTTCTCTCATTGTGATAGCCTTTTTATTCTGCCTTGCAGCAAGAAGAGCAGCTTCATTGAGAAGGTTTTCGAGGTCAGCACCCGTAAAGCCTGCTGTTGAGCGTGCAATAACGCCGAGGTCAACATCGGGAGCGAGGGGCTTGCCCTTTGCGTGTACCTTAAGCACAGCTTCTCTGCCCTTGAGGTCGGGATAGTTGACCGTAATCTGACGGTCGAATCTGCCGGGACGGAGAAGAGCAGGGTCAAGGATATCGGGGCGGTTTGTTGCAGCGATAATAATAACGCCTTCGTTTGCACCGAAACCGTCCATCTCAACAAGAAGCTGGTTAAGAGTCTGCTCACGTTCATCGTGACCGCCGCCCATACCTGCACCTCTGTGACGGCCTACGGCATCAATTTCGTCGATAAATATGATTGAGGGAGAATTCTTCTTTGCCTGGTCAAAAAGGTCACGCACACGTGAAGCACCGACACCGACATACATCTCAACAAAATCCGAACCGGAAATTGAGAAGAAAGGAACATCAGCCTCACCTGCGACAGCACGTGCAAGCAATGTTTTACCTGTACCGGGAGGGCCTACAAGAAGAACGCCCTTGGGAATTCTTGCACCGAGGTCATTGAACTTGGTCGGCTCTTTAAGGAAGTCGACAATTTCTGCAAGTTCTTCCTTCTCTTCATCGGCACCTGCAACATCCTCAAACTTTGCCTTACGCTTTTCGTCTTTGGCATTTTTGATTCTTGCCTTGCCGAAGCTGAGTGTTTTGTTGGTTTCGTTATTAAAGCTCTGACCCATACGGCGCACCATAATAAACATAACCACACCGAGAACTACCATAAGAATTATGGTCGGCATAATATTGAGCAGCCAGGAATTTTCACCGCCGCGCTCGTAATCGTACTTGATCGGAGTTTCGGGGTTAGCCCTGTTATGCTCCGACACAAGCGGATGTACATCGTCAATAAAAATCGAGACATTGGGCACGGTATAATTCTTAACCGCATCACTGCCCTTTTCTTTGTACTCAAGGGCACCTGAGCTGAGATTGAGGCTGTATTCGGTAACATTACCCTTCTCAAACTTCGCTATTATCTGATAGTACTGTGTTTTTTCGCTTTGCATTGATGAGCTTGCAAAGTAAAACACAATGCCTATGATAAGCAGCGGCACGGTAACATATATAAGCACCGTCCTCAGCTTTTTCTTTTTGTTTGCGTCCATTTCATAACTCCTTCATATTTGTTTTCACTGAATATACATAATATAATTTTGTCGTCATTACAAGGCTTTATGCCGTAGTTACGATAACAAATCTATCGGTACTGTTATCGACAGCTACTCTGTCGGCAACACCGACTCCGCACACCCAGACAACACCGTCATCATCCCGCAGCACAGGTATACCGCGGCGAAGCTCAGGCTCAATATGCATTTCGCTGAATATGCGTCTGAGCTGTTTGGTAACTCCCCTGCCGCGAAGACGGATTTTATCGCCCTCACGGATAGAGCTGAAAAACAACTTACCATTTATTTTATCATAATTAAGCACATTATCCAATAGTTGTTTGTTAAAATTTTGTATATTTATTTTGTTATTTTTGTCAAAAAGCTCAAGTTTTATGTCACCGTACGGCAATTTATTCAAACCGAAGCACGCTTCACAACACCATTCTTCAATCTGAGCCTTAACTTTACGGAGCACACCTGAATTGACACGAAGTGAAACACCGCCCGAAACCTGAGTATCACCGCCGTTTTCAATTATGCCGCAAACAGATTCGATATGGTGAAGCTGAGGTTTTTCGCCTGTCATTTCTTCGATAACAGACGCTACCGCTCTGCGTTTGAGCGACGGATGAAGTACAGCTATCGGCTCGGTAAGAAATCCGTCAGCCAGTCTTGCGCGCTCAACAGCTGCATCACTCAGCATTGACAGCAGCTCTTCGTCCTCACGCAAAGAATTAATACAGCGTAAAAACGCAGCATCAAAAGACGGATTTATGTTCTTAAGTTCAGGTACTGCTCTGTGTCTGATTCGATTGCGAGTGTACTCATCCTGAAGATTTGTGCTGTCCGTAACAAACTCTATATTATTCTGCTCACAGTAGCGCTCAATTTCATCACGCGAACAACTGATAAGCGGTCGGATAATATTACCTCTGACAGGAGGAATTGAAGTGAGACCCTTTAGTGAAGCACCTCTTGCCAGATTAAAAAGGAAAGTTTCCTCACAGTCGGACAAGGTATGCGCGGTTGCAACCTTTGCATCAGGAGCTACACGCTCAAAAAAAGCGTACCTCTCCTGCCTGCCGCATTCTTCTTCGCCGATGCCTCTTTGTTTGGAAAGTGCAGGAATATCCTCACTGCCTACAAACAGCTCTATACCCATTTCACGGCAGATTTCAACGCAGAATTTTTCGTCACGATCAGCTTCATCACCACGGATTTTATGGTTGAAGTGAGCCGCGCAAAGGGTCAGAGAGTATTCGTCTTTTATGCTGTATAAAACATTAAGGAGCGCCATCGAGTCAGCTCCGCCCGAGAGGGCTACCAGAACGGTATCCCCCGAGTTAAGCATATGATGGCGCTCAATTGTTTGCTTTACTTTAAGGTTCATTACGAGTTTTCTCCGCATTTGAGAAGAGAGTGAACGCACCGTTCCAGTGAAGCGGTACGGTTTCGAGAGGACCGTGTCTGTTCTTTGCGACTATAAGCTCCGCCTCGTTTTTCTTTGCAAGATCTTCCTCGGTAAGAGGACCGTCTTTCTCATTTATATAGTAGAACGGACGGTAGAGCATAAGAACGATATCGGCATCCTGCTCGATTGAACCTGAATCACGCAGGTCAGACAGCATCGGGCGGTGAGATTTACCTCTGCCCTCTGTAACTCTGGCAAGCTGTGAGCAGGCAACTACGGGAATGTTGAGGTCTTTTGCCATAAGCTTGAGGTTTCGGGTGATATCGGAAACCTCCTGCACACGCTGACCTTCAAAATTCTTATCGGATTTGAGAAGACCGAGGTAGTCGACAACAACTGCGTCGACGTCACGCATACGGCGTATACGTGCTTTCATCTCGGGTACTGTAATTGTAGAAGTATCGTCGAAATAAAGGTTGCAGTTTGCAAGCGAGCCTACGGCAACACCGATACGCTGCCAGTCGTTATCGTCGAATTCGCCTGAACGCATTTTCTTGACATCAACTCTCGCTTCTGTTGCAAGCACACGCTCTGCAAGCTGACCCTTTGTCATTTCGAGTGAGAACATTATAACCTTTTTATTACCGACAACGGCAATATTTCTGGCAAGGTTGAGCGCAAAGCTCGTTTTACCCATACCGGGACGGGCACCGACGATAATAAGGTCGGATTTATTGAGACCGGAAATATATTTATCCAGAAGAGTAAAGCCCGTAGGCACACCCTTGTGCTTTTCACGCTCAACAGGGTTTGAAATAACTTTAAGCCGCTCAAGAACTTCGTTATTGATAACATCGTCAATTCTTGACGGAGCATCCGAGCTTCTGCCCTGACGGATATTATAAATCTTCTGCTCTGCCGAGTCGAGAAGTAAATCTGCAGAGTTATCCTCATTCATAGAGCTGTCGATAATATCGCGTGCTGTAGTGATAAGAGTACGCTTCATAAACTTCTCGCGTACTATTCTTGCATAGGTATCGACATTCTGCACCGAGGGCACAGCCTGAGCAAGCTGATACAGATAATTCTTACCGCCTGCATCATCGTAAACGCCCTCCTGCTTGAGATGTTCAAGCACAATCAGAGGATCTATGGGCTGAGCATTTGCATCGAGCAGTATCATTATAGAATAAATCGACCTGTGCTGCGGCATATAAAAATGCTCTGCCTTAAGTAAAGTCTGAACGGTAGGCATGCAGCGTGGGTCCTTGAGTATAGAGCCGAGCACAGCCTGCTCCGCTTCAAGACTGTAGGGCATATTCATACCGTCATAGTTGGTCTGAGTGCTGATATCCACACCGCTACCCCCTTTCTGATTTTAAGTCTTATTCGCAAACCTGAACGTAGAATGAAGCCTTTACACCGTGGTTGAATTTCACATTGACAGTATATGTGCCAAATGTCTTGATATCTTCTGCGTCAAGACGCTTCTTATCGACCTTTACGCCGTAAGCCTTCTGAAGCTCAGCTGCGATTTCTTTAGCAGTAACAGAGCCGAAAAGTTTGCCGTTCTGACCTGCTTTTGCAACAATCTTAAGTGTTTTACCCTCGATTTTTGCAGCGTCTGCCTTGGCTGCCGCAGTCTCTGTTTCAATGCGGTATTTTTCAGCCTGCTCTTTATTTTTAAGTTCGGACATTGCCTGTGCGTTTGCCTCGGATGCGAGGTTTCTGGGGAAGAGGAAGTTTCTTGCGTAACCGTCTGATGCGTTTACAAGCTCACCCTTCTTACCGAGACCCTTAACATCTGCTTTAAGAACAACCTTCATTGTCCGTACACCTTCCTTTCGTAAAATAACGTGATATATCTTAGTTTTCGTTTTCTATCTGTGTGATAAGGTCTACTCTGCGTGCATGTCTGCCGCCCTCAAACTCTGTTTCGAGGAAGGTATCAACCATCATAAGTGCAAGACCTGCACCGATAACCCTGCCGCCCATTGCAAGAATATTGGCATCGTTATGGAGTCTTGTGTAATGTGCGCTGAAGCAATCTGAACAGCAAGCACAACGGATACCCTTAACCTTGTTTGCTGCAATTGAAATACCTACGCCTGTTCCGCAGCAAAGGATACCTCGCTCACATTCACCGCTTGTGATCGAGAGTGCAACCTGCTTTGCAATAATGGGATAATCGATTGCCTCACCGGTATAAGTGCCGAAATCTTTATACTCAACACCTTTTTCGTCGAGGTGCTTTTTAATTGCTTCTTTAAGTTCGTAACCGCCGTGGTCAGCTCCCAATGCTATCATCATTCAGCTCTCCTTTTCTTTAATTCTCTCTCCGCCTGCGGTACACGCAGGTATACGGGATTAAGTTCATCTGCCGAAACACGCTCACCTGCACCGCACTCCGCCGCAACAGCAACGCCTGAAGCACGCTGATATCTGCTGAGCACAGGAGCAAGACGGACATTATCGCAGACAGTTTTCAGATAATTATAACACAACTCTGCTCCGTCGCCAAGTATAATTACATCTTTTTTGAAATTTTTTATCATTTCGGGAATTTCAGCTATCATAACAGCCTTATCTTCGCAGAGCCTTACAACATCGTTTTCGCAATCAAACATTGCCATATAGACCTGCGAGCAGCGTGCATCCATAGCACAAAGAGCAACACAGTCGACACCCTTGAGGTTATAAGCCATCGCTTCAAGAGTAGAAACTCCGCAGCAAGCCTTACCGCCGAATGCAATACCCTTGACAGCGGCTATACCTATGCGCACGCCCGTAAATGAACCGGGGCCGTGAGCTACCGCAATAAGGTCGATATCATCGAGCGTTACGCCTGCTGTATCGATACAGCTTTTGACCATGGGCATAAGCGTCTGAGAATGAGTCAGACCCGCATTGATATAATTTTCGCTTATAATTCTGCCGTTGTCACAAACCGCAACACTCGCACATACAGCCGAACTTTCAACAGCCAATATTTTCAAGCCTGTCATCCCCCTCGAAAGTAAAAATTCTGTCGTACTCGTTTTCGCCCTTCTCTATCGTGACGAAAATAGTATTATCGGGCAAAACATTTTCGATATTTTCACTCCACTCTATCGCAAGCACCGCATCGTCTTCGAGATATTCGAAAAAGCCCGTGGTGCAAAGGTCATCCCAACCGTCAATACGGTACATATCGAAATGGCAGAGCTTCGGAGAGCCGTCATAAACATTTACAATAGCAAAGGTAGGACTGCTGACATGACAGTCAATCCCCATACCTTCGGCAATACCGCGTGTAAATGCTGTTTTACCCATACCCAAGCCGCCGAAATACGCAACAACATCACCCCGACGCAGAATTGTGCCGAGAGATTTGCCGAGCTGATGTGTAGCCTCGGGGCTGTTTGTAATTACAGTTTTTTTCATAATGTTCACCCTTTATCTAAAGGATTATAACACAATATGTCAAATATATAAAGTATTACTTGTAATTTTTTTTGAGCTGAGATATAATAACATAAATCAGCCTTTTGTTTTTGGAGGTGAAAGCCTATGAGTAAGGCAGGAAAATTCCTGCGTGAAACTGATATTTATCTGCTCTTTCTTTGTATTGCCGCCTCGGTTGCAGGCATAATTGCTGTTTACAGCGCAACTCTCTTCAACCTTGAAGAAGGCGAAAAAATATCGCGTGATGCTATCGTTATGACAGCCGCTGTTGTACTGGGATTCATTATCTGTCTTGTAATTTCGGCAATAGATTACGAAGTAATTCTGAAACTCTGGCCGTTTGTTGCAGGCGTTTCCGTAGCGCTGATGTTAGCACTGTTTATATGGGGTACGGGTCCCACAGAGCGAAGCGATGTTATAACCTGGCTTCCTTTTAAAATAGGCAGCTTCAGCATTTACTTTCAGCCGTCGGAACTGCTGAAAATCGCATTTATAATTACATTTTCCGTACACATTGAGCTTGCAGGTGACAGACTTGATAATATACTCAACATACTGTTGCTTTGTGCGCACGGTGCGGCACCTACCCTGCTCGTTGTAATCACGGGTGATATGGGCTCAGCACTTGTATTCATAATGATATTTGCCGTAATGATGTTTATGGCAGGCATAAAACTGAGATATTTTATAGCCGCACTGCTGACAGTTGTTGCCGCCTTCCCTCTTGTATGGATAAAGGTTTTCAACGATATTCAGCGCGACAGAATCCTTGCCCTTATATATCCCGAATCATATTCGGATATCATCTATCAGCAGCTTCAGGGTAAAAACGCAATAGGCTCAGGTCAGCTGACAGGCAAAGGTCTTTTCAAAGGACCTTTTACACAAAACGGAATCGTGCCCGAAGCTGAAAACGATATGATACTCAGCGTATTCGGAGAAGAGCTTGGCTTTATCGGATGTATGGCTGTTTTGCTGCTTTTTTTACTGCTTGTTTTCAGAGTAATCAAGGTAGCACAAATGGCAAACGACAACCCCGGCAAAACAATATGCATAGGCGTTGCGGCTATGATTGCATCGCAGGTTATAGTCAACGTAGGTATGTGCCTTATGCTCCTGCCCTGTATCGGTATCACACTGCCGTTTATGAGTGCAGGCGGCTCATCAAACCTCTGTATTTATATTGCAATGGGCGTTGTTTTCAGCGTATACCGATTTAACAAAGACCATAAGCCCGTCGATTTCAGAATGATAAATGTCAGGACACCGTACAGATAAAAACCAAAAGGATAGCAATGCTTAAAGCACTGCTATCCTTCTTAATTTTACAGTATTTATTATCTGCAAAGCTCTGCGGCGAGTGCTTCAATCTGAGCAACGGATTCTGTGCTGAGTGCAGACTTTACACTTACTTTATTCTCGGCAAGAGTTATACCTTTAAATTCGGCAAATCTCTTTTCCATAAGCCTTGCGGCAACGGGAGCCCATGAGCCGTTTTCAATCATAGCAACGGTTCTGTTTTTGTAGCCGCGCTCTGCAAGCATATCGATAAAAGCTCTTACAGGCGGAAAGAGCTCGGAATTATAAGTCGGCGATGCAATCACAAGCTTTGACAAACGGAAAGCCTGAGCAAGAGCCTCGTACTTATCATCTCTTGCAAGGTCAAATACTTTAACGTTTTTACTTCCGTTTTCTTTGAGCTTATCTGCAAGCAGAAGGGCAGCTTTTTTGGTGTTGCCGTAGATGCTTGCATAAGCAATAACCACGCCGTCATCTTCGGGAGTATATGACGACCACTTATCGTAAAGAGCTATATAATGTCCGAGATTTTCCTTGAGAATCGGACCGTGAAGCGGACAAATCATACTGATATCAAGTGTTGCGGCTTTTTTGAGCAGAGTCTGCACCTGAGCACCATACTTACCTACGATACCGATATAATAGCGTCTTGCCTCGTCATCCCAATCTTCAGCCGAATCGGATGAGCCGAATTTGCCGAATGCATCAGCAGAGAAAAGAATTTTGTCAGTAGTGTCGTAAGCAATCATAACCTCGGGCCAGTGTACCATAGGCGCGGCAACAAACTTAAAGTTATGCTTACCTGTGCAAAGCTCATCGCCCTCTTTTATTTCCAGCTTTTCAAACTTTATTTCATCACCGAAAAACTGAGTCATCATTTTGAATGCTTTTGTTTCAGATACAACAACAACCTCGGGATACTCCGCAATAAACTTTGCGATGCTTGCAGAATGGTCAGGCTCCATATGCTCAACAACAAGATAATCGGGCTTTCTGCCGTCAAGCACTGTTTTGAGGTTGGCGAGCCACTCCCCAGAAAAGCGTGCATCCGCAGTGTCAAAAACAGTGATTTTATCATCAATCACAACATATGAATTATACAAAACACCGTCGGGCACATTATAGAGCCCCTCAAACAAATCGATATCTTTATCCGTTACACCGACATTATAAATTCCCTTTGCAATTTCCATTGTAATCTCCTTAATTTTTCTTAAAATAATTATTTACAAATGCTAAGTTTAATAGTATTATTAACTTACCTAATATATTATACAGGAGGAATTACAAAATGGCAAACCTTAAAGGCACAAAAACCGAAAAAAATTTGATGGAAGCTTTTGCAGGCGAAAGTCAGGCAAGAAACAAATACACATATTTTGCTTCTAAAGCAAAAAAAGAAGGCTATCAGCAGATTGCCGCACTGTTTGAAGAAACAGCAAACAACGAAAAAGAGCACGCAAAAATCTGGTTCAAGCTTCTGGGCGGCATCGGCACAACAGAGGAAAACCTCAAGGCTGCAGCTGCAGGCGAAAACGAAGAGTGGACAGATATGTATGCTCGTATGGCACGTGAGGCAAAAGAAGAAGGCTTTGACGATATCGCAGCACTTTTCACAGGCGTAGCCGCAATCGAAAAAGAGCACGAGGAAAGATACCTCAAGCTCCTTGCAAACGTTGAGAAAGACGAAGTATTCAAGAAGAACGAAAAGACAGTATGGATCTGCCGTAACTGCGGTCACATTGTCGACAGTGAATCCGCTCCCGAGCTCTGCCCCGTATGCGCACATCCTCAAGGCTACTTCGAGCTTAGAGTTATTAACTATTAATTATATCTAACAAACAATTAAACGGATAGCGTTCATTACGAATGCTATCCGTTTTTTATTACATTATATAATATTTGTCTTCCGACCATTTGGCAGGATTATTCTCTATGTATTGCAAATGATTCAAATAGTCCTCTTCGTCACGGATTATATGGTCGTGATATGAACGTTGCCAGATACTCTGACCTATTTCTTTTGAAACCAGTACTTTAAATGAGCGAATAAGGTTAGGCACAGAAATTGTAGGGGCCGATGCCTTCATCGGCCCATCTATTGCAATTAATAAATGTATGTGATTCGGCATTATCACATATTTGTCTATTCCCGGCATAGACTCAATATATTCTCTCGCAATCTCTCCGAAGTGAGTGAGATTTGTTTGTGGGGCGATGAGGGCATCGCCCCCTACAATATGGCTTAATGTACATTTGCGGTCAAGGGTACAAATCGTAATAAAATATGCACCTTGGCTACTGTAATCGTAATTCTTTAATCGGTTAGGCTTTCTGTTGAATTTCATTTCTCATTTCGCTCTATAAGAGTGGCGAGCTTGAGGACTGCCGCCTGGGTTTTACCGTCCTTAATCTCATTGCTGAGCACCATATCAACCGCTTTATCGAGAGAAATATATTCGACATTGAGGAACTCATCCTCGTCAAGCTCCTGCTCAACCTGAGTCAGGTCACGTGCACCGTAGAGATAAATAACCTCGTTTGTATAACCGGGAGAAGGATAGAACTCACCGAGATTGATATACTGTTCAGCAGTAACGCCCGCTTCTTCACGAAGCTCTCTTTTACCTGCCTCAAGAGGGTCCTCACCTTTTTCCAGCTTACCTGCAGGAAGTTCGAGTACCTCTTCCATATACGGATAGCGGAACTGGCGGACAAAAATCAGTTCTGCATTATCTGTAAGTGCAGCAACGGTTACACCGCCGTTGTGCTCAACAAATTCACGCGGCGCTTCCTTTCCGTTGGGAAGACCTGCAACATCGACACGCAGGTTAAGAATCTTACCTTGGTATATCGTATTTTTTAACACAGTAACTTCTCTTGTATCCATAGTTATCTCCCTTAATACAAATTCTTAAATAAATTGTTTCTATTATAGCATCTCATTATCTTAATCGCAATATAAAAAACAAAAGCAATTACCAGTGCATAAAAATTATATCAAGTCTGTTTTTAACACTTTTGTAATATTTTGTTACACCTTTGACACAATCAATATAAAAGAGTAACAAAGCTGTATTTTATTGTAATTGATTTGTGGTAATATTTTAAAACTGCAACACCTATAATTGGTACAAAGGATAAAGAGGAGAGAAAAAATATGAAAAAGTACTTTTCACAAAACAAAGATACAGCAATCGCACTCAGCTTTGCAGGCGCATTTCTGAGCATTATAGCAACAACCGCACTCGTACTCAGCGAGGTTTCGCCTTCAATGATTTTCTGATTGCAAAACAAAATAAAAGAAATCAGTGGCAATTCGCAACGAATTATCACTGATTTTTTGTTTTTTATTCAGTTCTGTTTACGCACAATTGCATATTCGTCATTAATCATAAAATACGGACAGCTTCTCATACCGCCGCCGATATAACGCTCGGTATCATCCATATCCATATCAACGATGCATTCACACTCGCCTGTTTCTTCGTTATACTCGTAATTAAGGCAGTCTTCACACATTTTCATACAGCTTCGCCTCCTGCCAATCAGTATATCACAAACTCAAATCAAGGTCAATTTTCGGTTAGATTTGTACTGTTGTCGTTTTGCACAAATCGTGAACAAAATTTTAAAGAATGTACATAAGGATTGACGAAAACAAAAGAAAGTAGTATAGTGATATAAACCACACTACATTTACTACTATCCGAAAGGAACGTGAAACATTTGAAAGGCATCGTCCTTGCCGGTGGTTCCGGCACACGACTTTACCCGCTTACTATGGTTACCAGTAAACAGCTTCTGCCCGTTTACGACAAACCTATGATATATTATCCGCTCTCAACTCTTATGCTCGCAGGCATCCGCGAGATACTAATTATCTCCACACCTGCTGATACTCCTAAATTCGAAGCGCTTATGGGTGACGGTTCAAAATTCGGCCTTCATCTTTCATACGCAGTTCAGGAAAAGCCCGAAGGCCTTGCACAGGCATTCATCATCGCTGAAGATTTTATCGGCGACGACGATGTTGCAATGGTACTCGGCGACAATATTTTCTACGGCAACGGTCTCGGTTCACTTCTTCGCGGTGCTGCTGCTAACAACAAGCGTGCAACAATTTTCGGCTACTATGTCGAAAACCCCAATGCATTCGGCGTTGTAGAGTTTGACCAGAACGGCAAACCGATATCAATCGAAGAGAAGCCCGAGAATCCCAAGTCAAACTATGCGGTAACAGGTCTTTACTTCTACGATAACCGTGTTGTTGAATACGCAAAATCACTCAAGCCCTCCAAACGCGGTGAGCTTGAGATTACCGATATCAACCGTATTTACCTCGAAAACGGTGAGCTTGATGTCAAGCTTATGGGCCGTGGCTTTGCATGGCTTGATACAGGTACGGTTGACTCACTTATTGAAGCATCAAACTTCATCCGAAGCATAGAGAAGCTTCAGGGTATCCAGATTTCCGCACTTGAAGAAATCGCATACAATATGCGCTGGATTTCCAAGGAGCAGCTTCTCGAATCCGTTGAGAAATACGGCAAATCACCCTATGGTCAGCATCTGCTCAGAGTTGCCGAGGGTAAAATACTTTACTCCAAAACAAACGAAAGACCTATATGGGGCAGAGGAGAAAACTTATATGACTCAGAGTAACGCGCTTGCGGCAGTGCGTACAAAGCTCGACGGTGTTATTATTGTCGAGCCGCTTGTTCACGGCGACAGCCGCGGATGGTTTTACGAAAGCTTCTCCAAGCGTAAATACGAAGAGCTTGGAATCAAAGCAGACTTTGTGCAGGACAACCGCTCATACTCTTCACAAAAAGGTATAATAAGAGGTTTACACTGTCAGCTTGAGCCGTATGCACAGGCAAAGCTCATCACCTGCACAAGAGGTGCAATCCTCGATGTTGCAGTTGATATCCGTAAAGGCTCGCCTACATATATGCAGTGGGTAAGCGTTGAGCTTACTGCAGAAAATAAGCGTCAGCTTTTCATTCCCCGAGGATTTTTACACGGTTTCCTTACCCTGACAGACGATGTCGAGGTAATGTACAAAACCGATAATTATTATGAGCCGACTGCCGACAGAAGCATCAGGTTTGATGACCCTGCATTCGGTGTAGAATGGGGTATTGATACACCTCAGCTGTCTGCAAAAGACAGCAACGCTCCGCTTTATGAGCAGAGTGACGTGACATTTACATACTAATCTTATAGCGGCAGGGGCAAGCCCCTGCCCTAATTATGTGAGAGGATAAAAATGAAAGTTCTTGTAACAGGTTTTGCAGGTCAGCTCGGTCACGATGTAGCCACTGAGCTTGCAAACAGAGGAATAAGCTGTATAGCCGCAGACAAAGCAGATTTTGACCTGACAAACAAAGAATCCGTCTGCGGATTTGTCGGCGCATGCAACCCTGATGTAATAATTCACTGTGCCGCATACACTGCGGTTGACAAAGCTGAAGAAGACAGTGTAAATTGCTACAATGTAAATATAAACGGCACACGTTATCTTTGCGAAGCCGCATCACAGAATCAGGCAAAGTTCATATATGTCAGCACCGACTATGTATTTGACGGTGAGAAAACTGAACCTTATGAGGTTGATGACGCTACCTCTCCGCAATCGGTCTACGGTGTCACCAAGCTCGAGGGTGAGCACATTGTAAGAAACAGTACAGCAAAGCATTTCATCGTGCGCACAGCCTGGGTTTTCGGTGCAAACGGCAATAACTTTGTAAAAACTATGCTCCGTCTGGGTGCAGAGCGTGATACACTTACCGTAGTGTGCGACCAATTCGGTTCACCTACCTACACTAAAGACCTTGCAAGACTTCTGTGCGATATGGCACAAAGTGATAAATACGGCACCTACCACGCGACAAACGAAGGTTTCTGCTCATGGGCAGACTTTGCTTGTGAAATAATGCACGGTGCAGGCCTTGGCGCAAGAGTTGTACCGATACCTTCATCGCAGTATCCAGCAAAGGCAAAAAGGCCGATGAACAGCCGACTTTCAAAACAAAAGCTGATTGACAACGGCTTCACTCCCCTGCCCGATTGGCAGGATGCGCTCGGCAGATATCTTGAAGAAATAAAGCAATAAACCCAAAAGCAGTGATAATTCAAACGGATTATCACTGCTTGATTTTTATATCAGTTTTTGTCTTAAATCGAGTAAAATTGCTTTTTCACGCCTGGAAACCTGAACCTGCGACATTCCGAGTTGCTCGGCTGTTTTACTCTGCGTCATACCTTTAAAATATCTGAGTTCTATTATCCTGCGGTCACGCTCGGGTAATGTAATCATCACCTGCTGTAACGCTATGCTGTCAGATATTTCCGCATCGTGTGACTCTACCGGTATATCAAATTGCGAATTGCGCGACTCATCTTCAGGAGTAAGAGAATAAGCAGGCATAGCCGCATTGAGTATATGTGCCGTTTCCTGAATGTCAAGACCCAACGAATCCGCAAGCTCACTCATTGTAGGCTCACGGTCATTGAGTCTTGTCAGACGCTCACGTTCAAGCAGAGCAATACGCGATTTTTCCTTGAGCATTCTGCCAACCTTAACCGTACCGCCATCGCGGAATATCCTGCGGATTTCGCCGAGTATAACGGGCACGGCATAGGTTGAAAAAGCAAATCCCCTCTCAGGCTCAAAGCCGTCAGCCGCTTTTACAAGCCCTACACAGCCTGCCTGAAAAAGGTCATCATACTCGACGCCTTTACCTTTGAATTTGCCTGCGCACGAATGCACCAGACCCATATTTTCAGTTATGATTTTTTCGCGCTCAGCTTTATCTGTCGGCAAGTGCTTTGCCCTTTATGTATTTATCAAGCGTAACACAAGTACCTTTACCAAGAGTTGAGCGCACACTTAACTTATCGCAAAAGCTCTCCATAACCGCAAAGCCAAGCCCTGCTCTTTCACCGCCAAGACTTGAATAAAGTGGCTCCTTAGCCTTTTCCACATCCTCAATTCCGCATCCTCTGTCGCGGATTTTGATTTTAAACAGCCCCGATTCATAGATAGCGGCGGATATATAGATATTGCCGACACCGTCGGGATACGCGTGCACAATACAGTTTGTAACAGCCTCACTGACTGCCGTTTTAATATCGCAAAGCTCTTCAACCGTAGGGTCAAGAAGTGCCGCAAAGCCGGATGCCACAAGTCGTGCAAAACCCTCATTTGCAGAGCGGCTGTCTAAAGTCATTGTAAATTTATTTATCGGTTTCATTGTTTACCTCCCATCATACGGATTCTTGCAATTTTTTCTAGCCCCGACATTTTCATAATCTTATAACACCACGGCGGCAGATTGACTGCCTCCAGCCTGCCCCCGTGTGCACTGACATTCCTATACCTACCCATTACAAGTCCCACTCCCGAGCTGTCCATAAAAGTAACTCCGCTGAAATCAAGCACAAGCACCTGCGGCAAAAGCTTGTCCGTTTCTTCATCAATCACTTTTCGTATACTTGCGGCATTATGGTGGTCAATCTCGCCCGTAAGAAAAAACGTCATGCATTTGCCTGATGTAATCATTTCCATAGTTTTTCTTTGTCCTTTCAAAAAAATAAAACCTCTGTGCTCTTTCAAGCATAGAGGTTTATCTGTAAAAAGTATGTCAAATTTTAGAGTGTAATTATAATTTTTCAATCAGCTTCATTCTCACTTCACCAGCAAGATACAGTGAGCCGCAAACAAGCAGACAGTCATATTTTTCGATTTCACCGAGTGCCATGTTAACAGCTTCTTCAGCATTACTTACCGCAACACAAGTATCACAGTAACGCGAAGCAAGTGCACATAAATCATCAGCACTCATTGTTCTCGGGTTATCTGCAACACTGCAGGTAATAATTTTACTGCAAAGCGGAGCGACATAAGACAGGTATGCATCGACGTTTTTATCAGCCATCATACCGACAACAGCAATTATGCGTTTTTTAGCCTGTAAAGTGCTTATACTTGTCGCAACAGCTTTTCCGCCGTCGTCATTGTGTCCGCCGTCAAGAAGCACAAGCGGAGAAGCTGAAATCACTTCCATTCTTGCCGCAACCTTTGCAGATTCAACGCCGATTTTAATACTTTCTTCGTCTACACCTGCAATTCTGCAGATTTCTATTGCTGTTAAAGCGTTATATACCTGGTATTCGCCGCTCATTGAGAGCTTATATTCTTCACCCTGATACTCAAAACTTACTCCGTCGATACGGTTAACAATGTTTTTAACAGCAGTTACGTCGGGTAAAGTAAAGCTGTTACACTTTACAGCACAAGTGTTACGGATTATATCAAGAACGGAAGCTTGCTGTAACGGATAGCATACAGTTTTGCCGCCCTCTTTGATAATTCCGCACTTTTCCGATGCTATCTGCTCAACGGTATCTCCAAGGATTGCGGTATGGTCAAGTGAAATCGAAACAATCGCACTCACAAGCGGAGTAGGAATAACGTTTGTTGAATCAAGCCTTCCGCCAAGACCAACCTCAAGCACACATATATCACAGCCACTGCGCTCAAAAATCATAAAAGCGGCGGCGGTGATAACCTCAAACTCCGTAGGCTGCATATTCTTATCTGCAAAAGAAGAAACTATCGGTTCAAGCTCAGTCACAACAGAAGCAAAAAGTGATTTATCAACCATTTCGCTGTTTATACAAATACGCTCCCTGAAATCGGTAACAAACGGAGATGTAAAAAGGCCTGTTTTTTTGCCGCTTGCCTGCATAGCACGTGCAACCATAGTAGAAGTTGAGCCTTTGCCGTTAGTGCCTGCTATATGGATAAATTTCAGCTTTTTTTCGGGGTTACCGACCGCGGCACACAGTGCCTCAATACGCTCAAGACCGGGATTGATACCGAAACGGTTAAGCGAATGAATATATTCTAAAGACTGTTCGTAGGTCATTTACTTCACATCCCATATATGCGGAAAATTAGTTTTTATAAAAATGCTCATTTCGTTATCAGGCTTATTTCTTAAATCATATTTTTGTATGTAATTCTCAAAATCATCAGTAACAATTTTCATTTCGTTTGCAGATATATTTTCAAAAGGCTTTATCCTGAATAATCCCTGATTTTCATATTCTTTAAACTGTTCATAACAATCTGCTATTTCGGTAACTCTGTTTATTTCAACAGGTTCTGTAACCGTATATGCACAGCTTATCAGTGTCGGATTTCCGGTATCAGTCACATTATCACACTCATAAAGATATCCAACTTTACCTTTATAAATTTTCTCAAATGCATTTTTGTAATATTCAGAGTAAACTACCGTACCGTCACTGTCAAACCCGTAAGGATAGAAGCTGAATGGCTTCGGCACAGGCTTCACCGCATACAGCAGTGCAACAACAGGATTAGCAGAAAAATAAATGTACGACTTGTTATGCTCCGATAAAGAAGGCATAAGCTGAGTCAGCCCCTCCGTCGGACTGCCGTGATAAAGAGTCATTTTGATTCTCCTTTAGCAGTTTTTAACGTTGAAATCAATATACGTTTAATTTCAAGGCAATCGTTAATCAATGGCTACGCCTCATCCTCATTCAGATAATCTGAAAGTTGCAATAAACGCAACCAACATTCAGTTTCAGCTGTCTCTTTAAGTGAAATCTGAAGTTTTGCAATGAAATCCGCTTTACTTATTCCATATACAGCTTCGTTTGCATTAGCTCCTATACTTGTTGCTGAACGTATTATCTGCTTTGAAATTATTGTTTCTTTCTTTTCATTTGACAAATAACGATAAAGCTTTACTACCCTTGCGGCAAACAAAAGAGATTTATCGAGAAGTACACTGTTCTGTGACAATCTTATCACAACTTTCTTTAAGATAATAAATAAGAGATAACAGAGAATAGAGAATAATACAGAAACGCCAACTAAACGTCATCGTTTATCTATTAATTATTCTTTATTCACTATTATCTCTTATCTTAGCCCGTAAGGGCGTTTCTGGTGATCCATCGGAGATTCGAACTCCGGACACCTTGATTAAAAGTCAAGTGCTCTGCCAACTGAGCTAATGGATCACATCTTTCGTTGATATAGAGCCAATCTCTAAGCCGTTACCCTTGATTTTTTAGGAAGTTCAGCCCTTGACTACTATACTTTACTCATATTTCAGTAAAGTGTAGTTTGCTCAAACATTTTGAAATTATAAACTATTATTAGTAATTTGTCAAGTGTTTTATCCAAATTTTTCTCACCAAAAACATCAATAACTATCTTCGCCCTCATTTTAAGATATATCGTAGGGCAGAGGCAAGCCTCTGCCGTCAAATTCAATAAAACTTTGCGGAATGGTCAAGACCATTCCCTACAACGCTAACTAAAAATCGAGTGAATTTTCACTAATCAAAACAAATTTGTTTTATATTGCTATCGTTTAGTTCATATCACAGTATGGTTTATTGATTATCAAACACAAGTAATATATAATCAATTTATCGGTACCGAAAGCACAAACAAAGGAGTTAAATTTATGGAAATAGGTAAAAAAATAAAACAGTTGCGGCAAAACAAAGGTATAACACAGGAAACACTTGCAAATGTTCTCGGTGTCACATATCAAGCTGTTTCGCGTTGGGAAAACGGAACAACAACACCCGACATATCTTTATTACCGCAAATATCAATATACTTCGGTGTAAGTATTGATGAACTATTCGAGTTTACAGAAGAATCACAATATGAAAGAATAAGAAATATGCTTAACGAAAAGGCTGAACTTACAAACGCAGAATTTGAAAGCACACAAAAATTTCTCGAGAAGCAATTACAAAACAACCGCGATAATTTATCGGCCACAAAATTGCTCGCTCAGCTGTATGCTCACTATGCAAAAGCTTTAAATGTTAAAGCAGCAGACTATGCCAAGCTTACATTAGAGCTCGGAGATAACAGCAAGGATATTCACAATATTCTGCGTGATTTTTACGGCTCACCTCATACTGACTGGAATTTCCGCAATCGTCACGAGCTGATTAAATTTTATTATAATTATCTTGAAAAATACCCCGAAAACATGAGAGCTTACAGATATTTGCTTCCTGCACTTATCGCAGACGGAAGAACAGAAGAAGCACAAGCTCTCATCAATAAAATAAAAAGCCAAGAAAAACCGGAGCTTATTTTTGTATTTGAAGCAATGCTTTTGCGAAGGGAAGGAAAAATCAGCGAATGTGAAATGCTTTTACAAAACATGAGCAAGCAATTTCCGCATAGCTGGTACACTTGGTCAATAATTGCAGATTTCAAAGCAGACGATTGTAAATACGAGGAAGCTATCCTTTGCTATAAAAAATCACTCGAGCTTCAACCTTCACCTAAGTATACCGATGCACTCGAAGCCGTCGCTCACATTTATGAAATACAAGAAAATTATAAAGAAGCGATATTAACATATCAAAATATTATTGAGCTTTTAAAAAATGATTGGAACCTAAACTTCGGTGCGACCGTAAACAAATATCAGCAAAAAATCGATAATCTAAATGCTATAAGTACAATATTTTATCAATAAGATTAAAATGAGCAGACTTGTGACTTTACAAATCTGCTCGTTTTTTATATCTCATAACTTATGAGTTTTTGTGCCTCTTCAAGGCTTTCTTTTGCCTTACAAGCGACTAAAGCTGTAAGAACTGCACCATAAGCCGCCTCTTCACGGTGGAGCGGAATCTGCATTTCGGCACCGAGTGCTGCAGAAAAACGCTTCTGAAGCGGAAGATTTTTACGCAGGCCGTTACCCGAACCGACGAGTGAAGTTGCCTTGAAACCCGTAGGCTCGATCATTTCGATAATCTCGCTCACCATTCCGCCGAGGAAACCGTTCATAAGTGCAACAGGAGTGAAATTATCAATGCCGAGATTATTTATACTGCCGCGTACTGTCGGGTCAGACCTTGTACCGCTGAGCTTTGTAGAAATTACAAGAGAATCATCAGCACCTGATTCAAGTGCGGCATCCATATATTTATAGATACTGCCGTCACACTCACAGCCTGCCATTGAAAGACAGCTCTTGAAGAAATCTGCAAGCACTGCAAATGCTCTGCCGCCGCAGAGAGAACAGCCGACAAGTATATTCTTGCCCGAACACAGCGGTCTTATTTCCATATTATCAGGAGCTTTTGTAAGGTCTGTAAGCATTGAAATCTGACCGCCCGTACCCATATTTACGAGAGCACAGCCCTGCATATCACGCACCGAGCCGATAAAGCTTGCCTGATTGTCGCCAATCGCAACACAAACGGGCACGCCGTTATACTCACCCACCGCATCAAAATCGCAGGTAACATCGGGGAAGAAGCTGAAATCCATACCTGCTTTTTCGATTGCAGATTTATCAAAGCAACCGTTTGCAATATCGAAAAGGCTGAATGATGCGGCATCGGATGAATGGATCAAGGGTGTTTTTCTGCCTGTGAGTACCATTGCGGCATAATCGTGAATAGTACAGATTTTAACCGCAGACTCAGGCACAAGGCTATTTTTACTGTGATAAAAATATGTTGTACCGCCAAAGCCGCTCGCTGCATTATAACCTGTAATATCTGACAAAACGGATGCATAAGTGCCGTTTTCGTACGGCTGATTGCCGCTTTCATCCTGCCATGTGTAGAGAGGGCTTGCAGCCTTACCCTGAGCATCGATATAAACTATACCGTGCATCTGGCCCGTAATACCTACCGCACATACTGGCGAAAACTCATTGAAAAGCTGTGCCGCAAGCGCTGTAACCTTAGCGATTATAGCTTCGGGTGACTGAATTTTTTCAAACGGCTTGCCGTCGATAAAGCTGTCGTTATCAAGCGTAACCGATTTGAGCAATTTGCCCGACTCAGCATCAACAGCAATACCGCAGATTGTTGTAGTACCTATATCAAGACCGATAACATTCATATTCTCACCCTCAGATTTTTGTAGACTCAAGGTCAAGACGGGTAATAATATCGTTCTGAATTGCCGGTGAAAGGTCAAGGAAGTTGACGAATGTACCGTGGATTCTCATAATATAAACACCGCTCGGAGCATACTTTTCGGGCTCTGCAAGCACCTTACGAAGAGTATCGGGAGTAGTGATATTGAAGTAGAGGTAAGAGGGAGAAAGGTTTTCATTCTTCTCATTGAAGAAGATGGGCTTAAGCACCTTATCGCGGAATTCCATACCCTTCTCTTCATAATCGGCACCCTTGAAATACTTGGGGTCGATACCAAGATGTGAAGCATAACCGCCGTTAAACTTACCGTAGGGCAATTTCAGAGCTGAAAGTGTACGGAAGCCGAGGCCGTTGCCTGCCTCGCCGTAGAGCGGGTCTGTACCGTAGCCGAGCATATCTCTTGCACCTCTGCCGTCGGGTGTTGCACCTACCCAATAGCCGTAGAGAAGATGTGTTGACGGGCTGGACCAGTCAGCACGGAAGGGATTGCCGAGGTAGTTTTTCTGCGAACGCACGATATCGGAAATTCTGTTTGCGATTTCTGCAGCCTCGTTATCGACTGACTCAATACCGTTGCCGAATTTAGGTGCAGACTTAAGGAAGTCGCGAAGCTCTTCATAGCCTTCGAAATTAACCTTGAGTGCTTCAATAAGGTTATCGCAATCCTGCGGACGCTCCTCAAGAAGCTTGTCGATAGCAATAAACGAATCGGCAATAACGGAGAGGCCATGGATAAGGCAACCGCTGCCGTTGTACTTTGTACCCTGCTTTTCGGGGTGACGTGTATCTACAGCACTCTCACAGCCGCCCATAAATGCACTCAGGAAAGGTACACGAAGGTGTGAAAGTGCAACGGAAGCACCGTTTGCGGCATCAGCCATAATGCTTGCGAAAACTTCGGCATTCTTATAGAAAGCTGTACGGATATCACGAAGAAGCTCTTTATTACTTGAGTAATTTACAAATGTGCCGATTTTTTCGCCTGTGATTGTTGAGTTACCGCCATTGAGGGTAAGTTCAAGAATCTTGGGCAGGTTAAACCAGCTGTTTGTTGTGTTTGCGTTATCCTTACCCATTATAAGCGGCTCCTGACAGCCTGCTACGGAGTAATCGGGCAGGTCACATTCCTCAACACCGCTTGCACGGAGCACTTCAAACACTGTATCGTCGTTGAAGAACGAAGGTGTAAGTACGCCGGGTGTAAACATAAACTTACCGATTTCACGGTAGAATTTTTCGGGAGTATTCTTGTGAAGCTTAACTGAAAGGATGGGCTGAGGCAGATTCATATCGTAATATGCATCCATAATAGCATAGCTCATCTCACTTGAAAGGTCGTTGCCCTCAACATCCCTGCCGCCGACGAGAACATTCTGTGAAATAGCCCAGCTTCTGTCACCGACATTGAAGAATACGAGGAAGTGACGGAAGAGCTCTGCAGCCTCTTCACGTGTTTCGCCTGACATTGCTCTGTAAGGCTCAAAAATTCTGTCAGCATTACCGACTGAGAATGCAAAGGGATTGGGAGCCTGCTCAAGAGTCATAACTTCCCAGAGAATAAGGAAGGACTGGATTGCTTCATAAAGTGACTCTGCACCGTTTGCAGGCACTTTACGGAGAGTGTTTTCCATAAGCTCAAGCTGAGCTGCACGCTCGGGAGAAGCGGTTTCTTTCTGCTTTGCAGCAATATCTGCATAGCGGTTAGCAAGTGTAATTGCGGCCTCGAGTACCATTCTGATATCCTCGAGTGTATCCTTGCGCTCATCATTCTTTTCGCTGTTAATTTTCTTGGTGAGGTCGGAAATCATCCTGTTAAGACCAACGGAAATAGCCTTACGGAAATCGGGAATAAGGTGACCTGTTACCTGCTCGATAAAGAAAGCAACCTCACCCGTATATTTTGAGTATTTCTCATAAACAGCACTCAGGTCGCGGACATAATCGCTGCGCTTTGTACGCTCACGCATTGTGTCGATACGCTCCTGAGTAAACTCCTCGTTTGCCTCGATATCACCGAAAACAGCTGTCGGGTCGCAATAACCGGAGAATGTCTCAACCTGGAAAGCAGGGTTGATAAGAGCGTAGCTTCGTGCAAAAGAATCGCTCTGTGTACCTGCAAATACATTATTATCGCTGATTGAAAGCGGAAGCTTTTCAAGAATCATCTTAAGCTCACGTGCGGCACGAAGCTCTTCACTCATACCGTTACCGCCAAAGCCTGTTGCCTTATATGCAAGCTCACGTGAAAGGAACCAGCCGTCGAGTCTTTTCTTTGCTCTTTCCTCACGGAAAAGCTCCTTAGCCATTTTTGTTATTTCGCCTTTAGCGTATACGTTTTTTACTGACATAATATGTAATCCCCCATTTAGGTTCTGACTAATCTGATTGAATTATTTTTAAGAATTTCGCAAAACTCACCAAACTGAGTTTCACTGACAAATGCATTATGCACTTTGTAAATCATACCGTTTTGTTCCCATTTGTCTTTGCCGTACTCATGGTAACTGAGCACCTCGAGCGCAAAGCCTTCCTTTTTCATAATATGAGACAAGACACGGGCAAAGCCCTCGGCATCTGCCCTATCGGCATTGAAGCCGTTAATAAGCGGAATACGCAGAAGAAGCTGACTGCGTTGCTCAAAAGCTGCCTTTATATTAGCTATAACGGTTTCGTTGCCTACGCCTGTGTACTCTTTTAACTTCATGCTGTCGTAATGCTTGAAATCCATAATAAGGAAATCGATAAGCTCAAACAATTCAGGCAAACGAGGATTTGTGCCGTTAGTTTCAATTGCGGTACTGATACCTTTTTCTTTAAGAATAACAAGAAGCTTTTTGAGCGCTTCAAACTGAAGTGTAGGCTCACCTCCCGTAAAGGTTACACCGCCTCCGTCGAAAAACATAGGCTCGGCGGCAACAATCTGTTTTGCCATATCTTCAACCGATATTCCGCCGTATTTAACAGTTTTCATACTTTCGGGGTTTGAGCACCACGGACAGTGCAGATTACACCCTTGCAGGTGGTAAACCAGGCGGTTGCCCGGACCGTCCTGCGAATAATTAAAACCCTTGTGCAAAACTTTAATATCCGTAAAACCACCTCTTTCACCTATAGTTACTATTGTATTTTACCATAAGTGAAAATATGAGTCAATAAATAATCATCAATTTAATAATTATATAATAATTACTAATAATTATTTTTCTTTAGGCTTTGCTATCAGAGAAACAACCAGACCGCAGAGCACTGCCGCAGTGATACCGGCTGCTCCCGATGTCAGAGGACCTGTAAGTGCACCAAGCAGCCCCTGGTTTTCAACAGCCTCTTTTGTGCCCTTTGCCAAAGTATAACCGAAACCTGTAAGCGGCACGGTTGCACCTGCCCCTGCCCATTCAGCAAGCGGTTTGTAAATACCCAATGCACCTAAAGCAACACCGGCTACAACAAACGAAACAAGAATTCTCGCAGGGGTAAGCTTTGTTGTATCCATAAGCACCTGCCCTATCACACAGATTAGACCACCTATAACAAACGCTTTTAAAAACTCCATAAAAAAATCCGCTCCTTCTCAGCTATTTTCAGCCAAAAGAAGCGGATTTATACATCACATTATATATTTGTTGAGTACAGGAATTCTGCCGATAACCCAAGTAATAACAAGACTTATCAGGAAAGTTACTGCGGCGACAATCGGCACGGAAAAAACGGGGTTAAACGAATAACAGTTAAAGAACAGATATGTTCTGACCACTACATGGACAAGATAAACACCAAAGCTGTATTTTGAAAGAAGAATAATGACCTTTGTAGTTTTTTCTCCGAAATTTCTGCCCGCAAACAAATCCTTGAACAAAACAAAAGTACCTAACGACAGCACACCTATAAAAGGCGACTCAAAGCCGTATAAAATCAAATAATTCGCACCGATAGTTGATGAATAATAGTAAGTACCGAGGGGAATAGCAACCAGACTGACAAGGCTGCCGAAATAAAGAAGTGACTTCAACTTACGGCTCGGTGAATAAAACCTGAAATAACAACCAGCCACATAATAGAATGTGTAGCCGAAAACAAACTGCATATTCAGTTTCTGATTCACGTAATAAAAAACTTCATCTACTGTAGGGTTGAGTGAATATGCGCTTATATTCGGAATCACAAACATAAACACACCGCACACCAACAAAAAGTATTCCGTTATTTTCTTGTCTGCAGTTATTTTGCGGATAATAGGTGTCAGTATATAAAGACCTGCTATCGTAAACATAAACCAGAGGTGAAATTCACCTTTGATAAAATCCTTACCAAACGCAATAACAAACTCTTTACCGAAAGGAAGCTTTCTGTGGAATGCTTTCAGTGAAGCATAGACGAAAGACCAGAAAACAAACGCAGTAACAATACGCAATATTTTTACTTTGTACAGCTTTTCCAACGGATATTCCTTTTGTGGGTCTAACAAAAAAGCGCCCGAAATCATAATAAACACGGGCACACAAATATGTGTTATACCGTCATAAACATTGCAAACATGCCAGGTAAACGTGCCTATTTCTCCGCCGTCCAGACCGACGCTTGCGGCATGGAGCATAATCATACAAAAAGTAATCACTACCCTAAGCAAATCAAGATACATAAGGCGTTGATTACTGACAGGCTTTATTTTACTCATAACAGCCTCCTTCGGAATATATATCGTAAAAATTCTACCATAGACAAAACGCAATCGTCAAGTAAAAGACAAAATAAAAAAGAGCGCTGCGTAAAACCGCAACGCTCTTTAATGCATATTGATTAAAGCTCTTCAATGTATCTTACGATATCGCCGACTGTCTCGAACTTTTCGAGAGCATTGTCGGGGACTTCGACTTCGAACTCGTCCTCAAGGCTGATTGCAAGGTCAACAAGGTCAAGACTGTCTGCACCGAGATCGTCCTTAATATTAGTATCCATGGTGACATCGCTTTCCTCAAGCTCAAGCTGCTTGCAGATGATTTCACGTACCTGCTCGAAAGGCATAGTATTCTCCTCCTTACTTTAATTAAACTGTGAATAACTTATTAACATAGATTGATTGCGCTTTTATCTTATAAGGTATAAGTTAGTTTGTCAAGTGTTTTACAAAAAATTATTTTAAAATCAGTTTCCGAAGGTCGAGCTCATATCAGCCTGAACAACCTCTTTTGTGACTTTAACAAACTTCGAACCTGCTATTTTTTCCTGAAGCAGTTTGAAATAAAGCTCCTTATCGATAGGCAGCTCAACTGTCTTATCAAGCCAGCTTGAAAGATGTGCACAGTTGGAAATTGTAAGGCCGTTGATACCCTCTTCACCTCTGCCGACAAGTTCGCCTCCACGGAGAATGTTGTCGCCAAACTGTGTCATTACCTGAACGTGCTGCGGCCACGGTGCGGGATCGGGAGTGATTGTATATGTTGTTGTATCAATTCTGCCGAAGCCTTCGCCTGCTGTATCACAGAACTCCTGGCAAGACTGAGCAAGCTCAATAACCTCAAGCTTGTTGTTCATACATACAATCTTTGCTTTATCAAGAGTAATCTCAAGACGGTTTGTGCCCGGATAGTCACCTGTTGTGGTGATGAACACACCTGTTGCACCGTTGGGATAATCGACATAAATTGTTACATCGTCCTCAACCTCAATGTTGTGCCACTTACCTTCGTGGAGGAAACCGCGTACCTTACAAGGCATACCGCAAAGCCACTGCCAGAGGTCGAGCTGGTGGGGACACTGATTGAGAAGCACACCGCCGCCTTCACCTGACCAGGTTGCACGCCAGTCACCTGAATCGTAATAGGACTGAGTTCTGTACCAATCGGTAATAATCCAGTTAACACGCTTGATTTCGCCGTACTGACCGCCCTGAAGCAACTCACGAAGCTTGATATAGCAGGGATTTGTACGCTGATTGAACATAATTGCAAATGACTTGTCGCTCTTTGCGGCAACCTCATTCATCTCTTCAACCTGCTTTGTATATACGCCCGCAGGCTTTTCAATCATAACGTGAAGACCTGCATTGAGAGCCTCGATAGCGTATGTAGGATGAAGATAATGCGGTGTTGCAACAAGCACTGCATCAACTTCGCCCGAAGCGATAAGCTCACTGCCGTCGTTATAAACTTTAACGTTCGGGAACATCTCGAGTGCTGCCTGACGGCGAGCCTCTTTAAGATCGGCAACAGCGGTAAGTTCGAACTCGGGCATACAGCCTGCAAGCATATTCTGCATATGGCTTGTACCCATATTACCGCAACCGATGATGCCAAGGCGGATACTGCCCTTGGAAAGAGAATCAAGAATCTCTTTAAGTGCACTTACAGCTGCATCGAAAGACTCATCGGAGTTAGAGTAAACGTAGCTCTTTTTCTTTTCTATAGCGTTGATTGTGCCGTTGTCGGGCTCAAGATTCTCAAGACCGTCAAATACTGTAAGGTGCGGCTCGAGTGAAAGGAACTTCTCGCCGTGGTTACGTGCAAAGCGCTTGATAATTTCAGCAACGCTGCCGTCACCTTTACCTGCGGGTACAACCTCACCGTTTTCAAAGTATGCATCCTTAACGTGGAGATACTTTACAAAGCCTGCAACCTTTTCGTATGCAACAAGCGGATCAACACCGCACTGAATATAGTTTGCAGGGTCAACGATTGCATAAAGGTTAGGTGCACAGTGACGGAGAACGTCAAGGTTTCTGTCGTCTGTATCGCCGTAAATATCCTTCTCATTTTCAAGACAGCAGTAGACACCGTGCTGTGCCGAATAGTCAGCAAGAGTCTTTACTCTGCGGAGCACTTCATCACGGTTATCCTCAAAGCTCTGACCCTTTGTAAAGAAGAAACAGAACATACGGATATATTTGGTTTCAAGTATTTTTGCAACTTCAACCGTATTCTTGAACTTTTCGAAGTGAGGCTCGAAATCATCGTCAATCTCAATCTTACCGAAGGGAGAGCCGATTGAAGAAACCTTGATACCTTCTGCATCAAGCTTTGCCTTGAGCTCTTTTGCTTCTTCTACAGTGAAATCTGAAATATTCTTGCCGTTGATACCTCTGGGCTCGAAATAGGACATACCGTTGCGCTTGAGAGCCGCAATCTGACCGTCAAGATCCTTTGATGCTTCATCGGCAAAACCTGTGAGAATGAAATTCAACATTGTTATACACTCCTTATTATAGATTGTTTAAGAATTTATTTTTTTCTGTAAAGCTTCTGACCCTGATGCTCAGGCTCGCTTGTGAGATTCACACCGAGCTTTTTGAGCAGGCTTTCGTCAACGTGGGAAAGCATAACGCTTACGTGCATTTCACAGCCTCTGAGTCGCTTGAGCTGTGCCATAGCCTTTGCCGCATTTTCATCCGTTGCGGCGCAGATTGAAAGAGCAAGCAGAATTTCATCGGTGTGAAGTCTCGGATTCTTACTGCCCATATGCTCAACCTTAAGCTGCTGAATAGGTGTTATAACCTCGGGAGAGATAAGGTGAAGCTCATCTTCAATGCCTGCATAAGCCTTGAGTGCATTGAGAAGCATTGCCGCACTGCAGCCAAGCAGAGATGATGTTTTACCTGTAATGATTCTGCCGTCGTCAAGCTCGATTGCAGCTGCGGGAGAGCCGGATTCCTTTGCTTTTGCAAGTGCTGCAGAAACAACAGGTCTGTCCTCTTTGCTGATTTTTGCATTACGCATAAGAAGCTCGAGCTTATAGATAACGGTCTGATCAATCTTACCGTCACGACGCTCGCAAAGACCTGTGTAATAGCGGCGGATAATCTCGTTTTTAGCCGCCTGACATACAGCCTCATCGTCAAATATGCAGTGACCTGCCATATTGACACCCATATCAGTCGGTGACTTATAGGGGGATGAGCCGTAGATGCTTTCGAAAATAGCATTGAGTACGGGGAATATTTCGACGTCACGGTTGTAGTTGACAGTTGTTTCACCGTATGCCTGAAGGTGGAACGGGTCAATCATATTGACGTCGTTAAGGTCTGCTGTTGCAGCCTCGTAAGCAAGATTAACGGGATGGTTAAGAGGAAGATTCCATATCGGGAAAGTCTCGAACTTTGCATATCCCGATTTGATTCCCCTCTTGTTTTCGTGGTATAGCTGTGACAGACAGGTTGCCATTTTACCGCTGCCGGGACCGGGTGCGGTAATAATAACAAGCTCACGCTGTGTTTCGATATATTCGTTTTTACCGTAACCCTCATCGCTTACAATAAGCGGAATGTTTGACGGATAGCCCGGAATTTTGTAATGTCGGTAAACCTTTACGCCAAGGCTCTTCATTCGCTCGGTAAACACCTCTGCAGAGGGCTGACCCGAAAACTGCGACACAACAATACTGCCGACAAAAAGACCTATCTCGCGGAATTCGTCGATAAGTCTGAGCACGTCTACGTCGTACGTGATGCCGTAATCGCCTCTGATTTTATTGTTTTCGATATCTGCGGCGTTGATTACAATAACAACCTCAGCCTGATCCTTGAGTTCAAGCAACATCTTGAGCTTGCTGTCAGGCTTGAAGCCGGGCAATACTCTTGCGGCATGGTAGTCGTCAAAAAGCTTGCCGCCGAATTCAAGATACAGCTTGCCGCCGAACTGATCGATACGCTGTCTGATACATTCAGACTGCATTTTGAGGTATTTTTCGTTGTCAAATCCTATCCTGTCCATCTGTAGTTCTCCGTCCTGCCCTTTGTAAAACACATACGGGCACATTATTAACTATCGCATTATAACACAGTTCAGCGATAAGTTAAAGGGTATATTCATAAAATTTTATGGAATTTCTAAAAATTATTATATCTATTGAAATAATAAAAAAAAAGAAGTATAATAAGGGTTACCCTTAAATAATGGGTTAAAAGGTTTTATCCGAGGTGCAAGCCATGATTATCAAAAACGCTACGGTTTACGGTGCCGATTTCGAGCCTGCAATAACAGATATTGAAATCGAAAACGGCATAATAAAATCAATAGGTAAAACAGAAAAAGACGGTGAAGACTACACAGGTCTCACCGTACTCCCCGGTTTTATCGATATACACATTCACGGCACAAGACTTGCCGACAGTTCATCAGGCAACGCTGACGAGATTGCAACAATCAGCAAAGCACTTGCCGAGCACGGCATAACCTCATTCTGCCCTACTACCATGACTCTGCCGACCGATACGCTCGAAAAAGCATTCACCGCAGTTGCAGATTATATGGGCAGTGAAGAAGGTGCATATATCCACGGCATCAATATGGAAGGCCCGTATATCTCGCTTGCAAAGAAAGGTGCTCAGGCCGCCGAGCACGTGCGACCTGCCGACTTTGATGAATTCGGCAAGCTCAACTCAATATGCCCTATCAGGCTCGTTGACATCGCTCCCGAGACAGACGGTGCTGTTGAATTCGCAAAAAAGGCAAGTGAAATCTGCACGGTTTCTGCAGCACATACAGCCGCAAGCTTTGCCGAAGCAAAGCTCGGTTTTGAAAACGGTTTCACGCACGCAACACACCTTTTCAACGCTATGACACCCATACAGAACCGCGAGCCCGGTGTGCCTGCGGCGGTATTTGATACAAACGGTGTTACGGCAGAGCTTATCTGCGACGGCTTCCACAATCACCCTGCAATCATCCGTATGGCTTTCCGTGAGCTGGGTGAAGACAGAGTATGCGTAATAAGTGACTCAATGTCTGCCGCAGACAACGGCGACGGCGAATACGAGCTCGGCGGTCAGACAGTATATGTAAGAGACGGCAAGGCAACACTTGCCGACGGCACAATTGCCGCAAGCACAACAAATGTGTTTGACGAATTCAAAAACCTTCTCCGTTTCGGAATTGATTTCAAATCAGCACTAAAAGCCTGCACAGCTAACCCTGCAAAGGCTATAGGTGTGTTTGACATAACAGGCTCGGTCGAGGTTGGTAAGAGAGCAGACCTCACCGTTATCGACAGCGATGCTCAGCTCAGGCACGTATTTATCAAAGGCAAACAAGTGCTCTGATACCGAGCACGCTATATATAAAGCGGTGCAACACTCTGCGGCTCCCCGAGGGCAGTTACACACCGCCACCGCAAACCTTAATCACCGCGTTTTTTGAGAGGTCAGCTCTCAAAACCATACTATGCCGCAAGAGCATAAATTGACAAAGAAAAGGATGACATAAAATGAAAACAATAGGCGTACTTATCGCAGACGTACACGAATACAATCCCTTCTGCAAATGGGCAACAGAAAACGGAGCAAAAACATTCACCGAAAACGGTATGAATATGCTCGAGGGTGAGCTTTTCGGCGTAAAGCTCGTTGCAATGATGACAAATATCGGCAAGGTAAACGCTGCAATAGCCGCAACAAATCTCATACTCAAATACGGTGTCGAGGAGATATACAATATCGGTTTCTCGGGCGCTGTCAAGAGTGTACGCAGAGGCGATCTTGTAGCAGGCACAAGCTGCACAGAGTGCGATTTTGACCTTACTCCTCTCGGTCTTGAGCTTGGTGTAAAACCCGATCAGAAGTATGTATATGAAACCGATACAGAGCTTGTCGAGCAGTGTAAGAGCCTCGGCATTAAAGTCGGCGCACTCGGCACAGGCGATATGTTCCTTACAAGCAGTGAGAAGAAGGCTGATTTTCATAACCGTTTCGGCATCGTGGCATTCGATATGGAGTCGGGTGCAATCGCAAGCGTATGTGACAGATACGGTATAAAATCACTCAGCATCCGCAAAATATCCGACGACAGCGAAGAGACTGCCTGCGAAGATTACAGAGAGATGAACAACAGCGAAGAAATGGGTCTTACAGATACACTCGTTTCTCTTCTCAAGGTACGATTCAATGGATAACTGCACGCTCTGCCCCCGTATGTGCGGTGCATACAGACCGCTTACGGGTAAAGGTGACGGCTTTTGTACTCTGCCTGCTCTGCCCGGAATCTGCCGTGCGGACAAGCATATGTGGGAAGAGCCCGATATAAGCGGTGAAAAAGGATCTGGTACCGTATTTTTCAGCGGATGCGTACTCAGGTGCGAATTCTGCCAGAACAGTGTGATTTCAAGGCAAAGTTGCGGCAAAACCGTTAACGCGCAAGAGCTTGCAGAGATTTTTAGGAGGCTCGAGAGTGAAGGCGTACACAACATAAACCTTGTCAGCCCCACCCCCTACTATCCCGTAATTACAGAAGCTCTCGACATTTACAGACCGGCTATTCCCATAGTTTGTAATACATCCGGATATGAGAGGGTTGAAACACTAAAAAAACTCGAGGGATATATTGATATATATCTGCCCGATTTCAAATACTCATCAGCCGAGGCGGCAAAGAAATATTCCGCCGCCCCCGACTATCCCGATGTCGCTCTTGCGGCAATCAAAGAGATGGTAAGGCAGGTCGGTACACCCGTACACGGTGACGACGGTATGATGAAAAAAGGCGTTATGATAAGACATCTTATTCTGCCAAACAACACAGAAAACTCACTCGGTGTACTCGATATGATTGCGGACGAATTACCGCCGGATATATATGTCAGCCTTATGGCACAGTATTTTCCGACAGGTAACGAAACTCACAGTGAACTTAGCAGAAAAATAACAAAAGAAGAATACGATACGGTCAGCGGCTATATGATGTTGCTCGGACTTGAAAACGGATATATGCAGGAGCACGAATCTGCCGACAGCAGCTATGTACCCGACTGGAATATGTTATAAAAAGGAATGGTAAATATGAAGCTTAATTACACACCCGAAGAATACTCAGCAAAAGCAAAAGCTCTGTTTGAGCAGGGCTACAACTGCGCTCAGGCAGTATTGCTTGCTTTTGAAGATATAACCAACCTCGATATCAAAACAGCCGCAGCACTTTCATCCTCTTTCGGCGGAGGTATGGGCAGACTGCGTGAAGTATGCGGCGCTGTAAGCGGTATGTTTATGATTTCGGGCATTGTCCGCGGTTACAGCAATCCTAAAGCAACAGATGAAAAAGCAGAGCACTACGCATTCATCCAAAATCTTGCCGCAGAATATAAAAAAGATAACGGAAGTATTATCTGCCGCGAATTGCTCGAATTACCGGGTGTGGAATCTCCCATACCGGAAAAGCGCACAGCAGAATATTACCGCCGCCGTCCCTGCGGTGAATATGTTGCACGCGCAGCTCTTCTGCTTGCAAGAACTCTTGAAGCCGACGAAGGCTGATATAAGAAAAAATTAAAACTGTATTCCTTCAAAGGTGGAACAAAATAATGGGTAAAATAATAGCTATAGTAAACCAAAAAGGCGGTGTAGGTAAAACAACTACAGCCGTAAATCTCACAGCCGCTGTCGGTGCACACGGCAAAAAAGTGTTACTTGTAGACATTGACCCGCAGGGTAATGCAACCAGCGGACTTGGAATCAACAAGCGTGATGTAAGACTTTCATCATACGACAACATAATCAACTCAACACCTGCTTCACAGACCATAATACATTCTCCCTTCAAGAATGTTGACGTTATTCCGTCCACAATGGACCTTGCAGGCGCAGAGCTTGAACTTGTAGATGTTGAAAGACGTGAGGCAAAGCTCCGCACCTGCCTTGCACTTGTAAAGTCACAGTATGACTTTATTTTCCTTGACTGTCCGCCCTCACTCGGCCTTATTACACTCAACGGTCTGTGTGCGGCTGACACTTTACTTGTACCGATACAGTGCGAATACTATGCACTTGAGGGTCTTTCACAGCTTATTTCAACAGTACGCAATATCAAGCGTCTATACAACCCTCTAATTGATATTGAAGGTGTACTGCTTACAATGTATGACGGCAGACTCAACCTCACACAGCAGGTTGTTGACGAAGTAAAGAAATTCTTCCCCAAAAAGGTATTCAACACGGTTATTCCTCGTACAGTAAGACTTTCCGAGGCACCCAGCTTCGGCCAGCCAGTTATGTACTACGACCGCAACTCAAAAGGCACTATAGCCTACGATAATCTTGCTGCTGAACTTATCAGCAAATGCTCTACATAAGGAGGATAAATACAATGGCAGCTAAAAAAGGCGGACTCGGACGCGGACTTGACGCGCTCCTTGTCGATAACTCAATCGAGAACACCTCATCATCCTCTGCGGTAAAACTTAAGCTCAACGAAATTGAACCGAATAAAAACCAGCCCCGTAAGTATTTTGACGACGAAGCTCTTTCGGAGCTTGCCGCAAGCATTGAAAAGCACGGCGTTATACAGCCGCTTCTTGTCAGGCCTCTTCCCGGCGGCACTTATCAGCTTGTCGCAGGCGAAAGACGCTGGCGTGCATCACGAATGGCAGGTCTTACGGAAGTACCCGTTGTAATAAAAGAGCTGAGCGATGCTGATGCAAGTGCACTTGCACTTATTGAAAACCTGCAGCGTGAGGACCTTGACCCGATTGAAGAGGCAGAGGGCTACAAATACCTTATGGAAACATACGGTGTAACGCAGGAAGAAGCCGCTCAGAGAGTAGGCAAATCCCGTTCAGCCGTTGCAAACCTTATGCGTCTGCTCGCTCTCCCCAAAGAAGTGCTTGAGCTTGTAAGAAGCAAGACTCTCTCTGCAGGTCACGCAAGGACTCTTCTTCCGCTTGAGGATGCAGCGCTTATATCACAGTTTGCAAAAGAAGTTATAGAAAAAGGACTTTCCGTAAGAGAGACAGAAAAATGGGTAAAGGATTTCCTTAAACCCAAGAAGCCTGCAAAGCCCACAGCTGAAAAAGACAAGTATTTCACAGAGGTTGAGCTTTCACTCTGCGAAACGCTTGCAAGAAAGGTAAGCATTAAAGGCGGCGAAAAAGGCGGCTCGCTTACAATCGAATTCTTTGATAAAGATGACCTTATGAAAATTGCAAAGCTTTTTGAGGAATAATAATGGCACTTGACGGACTTACCCTTAGCTTTTTAAGAAAAGAAATTGCAGACGCGGCAGTAGGCTGCCGTGTCGAAAAGGTGCACCAACCCTCCCGTGAGGAGTTGGTGCTTGTTTTGCGTGGCAGAAACGGAGCACATAAGCTCCTTCTGAATGCAGGCGCAAACTCACCTAAGATACATTTTACGGCATTTCCGCCCGAAAACCCTGCAAAACCGCCTATGCTTTGTATGCTTCTTCGTAAACATCTGACTTCGGCACTGCTGACAAATGTCAGACAAGAGGGCCTTGAGCGTGCACTTTTCCTTGATTTTGATGCAACAAACGAAATCGGTAACCCCGTAAAATTCACTCTTTGCATTGAAATAATGGCACAGTACAGCAATATTATCCTTATAAATGAAGAAGGAATAATACTCGATGCAGTAAAGCGTGTAGACAGCGAAACATCTTCACTCAGACAGATTCTTCCGGGTATGCTCTACAAAATGCCTCCAAAACAAAACAAGCCCGACCTTACGGAAATAAGCTCGTTTGATGCAGCTGTCAGTGCATCGGAAAAAGACGGCAAAACCGCAAGCAGTGCTATACTTGCAAGCGTACAAGGTCTCTCCCCTATCGTCTGCCGCGAGGTTGTAAGCAGAGCAATAGGCGAGGATAAACGCGCAGAGTTACTGACCGAAAACGATATAAAATTAATTGCCGCAGAGCTTGATGCACTCAAAAACTGCGAACCGAAACCCTGTGCGGTAATTGACCAAAGCGGTAAGCCCCTTGATTTTTCATTCAGAGAAATCACACAGTACGGCGATAATGTGCAGCTTAAGTTCTTTGACACATTTTCTGCTTTGCTCGATGACTTTTACTATGAAAAGGACAGAATTGAACGCACAAAGCAGAATTCATCAGAGCTTCAGAAGCTCGTTGCAAACCTTATACAGCGTACAGCACGAAAGCTTGACCTTCAGCGTGCGGAGCTGAGTCAGTGTGCTGACCGTGAACAGCTTAAAATCAACGCAGAGCTTATTGCGGCAAATATCTATCAGCTGAAAAAAGGTGCACCGTTCTACGAGGTATACAATTACTACACCAATGAAATGATAAGAATCAACGTCAACCCTGCACTGACTCCCAACGAAAACTCACAGCGGTATTACAAAGAGTACCGCAAGGCTAAAACCGCAGAGCAGATGCTGGCAGGGCTTATTGCTCAGGGTGAAGACGAATTAGCTTATCTTGATACTGTTGCAGATTCACTTTCCCGTGCGGAAACCACTGCACAAATCGGAGAAATCAGAGCAGAATTAAGCCATACGGGATATCTCCAATCCAAACAAAAGCCCGGAACAAAGGCACCGAAGCCTCTGAGTCCGATGGAATATGAATCAAGCGACGGATTTATGATTCTTGTAGGCAGAAACAACGAACAGAACGACAGACTTTCGCTCAAATCGGCCTCAAAAAACGACCTCTGGCTTCACACACAGAACTTCCCCGGCTCTCATACAATAATAGTAACCGAAGGCCGAGAAGTACCCGAAGATACGCTTATTGAGGCGGCAATCATAGCGGCATATCACAGCAGAGCAA
This sequence comes from Acutalibacteraceae bacterium, assembly GCA_045123695.1. Classification (GTDB taxonomy): domain Bacteria; phylum Bacillota; class Clostridia; order Oscillospirales; family Acutalibacteraceae; genus UBA8612. Next base: position 44,286 of record JBGVKJ010000010.1, on the reverse strand, counting down.
GACAAAGCTCGGGTGTACCAGTAGACTATACTCAGGTGAGAAACCTCAAGAAACCGCAGGGTGCAAAACCCGGCAAGGTTATATACCACGTATACAATACGCTTTATGTCACACCTGACCGAGATATTGTAAACAAATTAAGTAAATAACAAAACGGCTTGCCCGGGTCAAAAACCTGAGCAAGCCGTTTGATTTTTATTTGATTTTACTGTGTAAGTGCAGAGTAAGCATCCTTAAGCTGCGAATCTTTTTCAAGCCCATCAAGTGAAATTGCAAGCTTTACCGAGGAATCGATTTCGGATACAACGTCGGGCTCTATACCCTTACCGTCACAGTATGTGTTACCGGAATAGGAAACAACCTTGGCAACAGTAAGCGATATTGCACTGCCGTCCTCAAGTGTATAAATCTCCTGAATGGTCATTTCACCGGCAGTTGTTGTACCGACAATCTTTGCTTTTGAGAAATCCCTGAGCTGTGCCGCAATAAGCTCTGCACCACCTGAAGTACCGCCGTTGACAAGTACGATAACTCCGCCCGGGAATGTAAGCGCCTTTGTATCGGAAGTGAAGTTTTTATAGTTAGTACCGTCTTTCTTGACAGCGCTTGCAATTGCTTCTGCGCTCTCAACACCGCTTGGCAGCAGCTGGTCTGCAACAGCAGAAGCGTAATCGACAGAGCCGTCTTTACAGTCGCGCACATCGATTATAAGCGATGTAACGCCTTGCGCATTAAGGGCATCCATTTCATACGCAAATTGCTCGGCAGTGTTTTCGTAAAAGCCTGTAATTCTTACATAACCTACATCGCCTAAGAATGACGAGCTGACTGTTTTTGCAAAGCCACGCATTACGGTTACCGTTTTTTCGGCACCGTCACGCAAATAAGTAAGACTTACCGATTCAAAACGTCTGCCGAAACGAAGCGAATCTATAACAGTTGCGGCATTTTCAGCAGTAACACTCTCACCATCGACCTCAGTAATTACATCATCTTTCTTAAGCTCGGCATTTTCTGCCGAAGAGCCGCTGTAAACCTCGGTTATTATGAGCTTACCTTTTTCAGCATCATACGCTGCGTCAATACCTATACCGCCCTCACCTTTCATACGGCGTGTATACTCGATATACTCCTGAGGAGTCATATAGAAGCTGCCCGCATCGTCGAGAGCCTTAAGATATCCGCGTGCACTGCTTGCAAGCAAAGCATCGTCATCGAATTCACCGTAGAAGTTTGTTCGTACATAGTTATCAATCGCAGAAAAGCCGTCATAAAGCTCAAATCGGTTGGAAAGCCTTGAGATAAGACCGTTGTAAATATTCTGCGAAACAGTCATAGTAATCGCAAAGGTTGCAGTAATGCTGATAAATATGAGGGCGATTGTAAGCCCTAAAGAAATCTTTTTGTTCATTCGCCGTCACACCGGCCTTTCTGCATGGGATTTATCATCAAGGGAGCTTAATATATCCGTTCATCGGGTTGGTCGTTGAACCGTCGATACGAATTTCAAAATGAAGGTGCGGACCGGTTGAATAACCTGTTGAGCCGACCTTACCTATTGGCTGACCCTGCAGCACTTTATCACCGACAGAAACTTTCATCGAACCGTCCTGCATATGTGCATAACAGGACGAAACACCGTTGCCGTGGTCAATAATAACAAAGTTACCGTATGCCTTGTGCTTCTGGGCATAGATTACCTTGCCGTCTTTTACTGCGTAAACGTTCTTGCCGTTAATGCCGCCTGCAGTGAAATCAGTACCTGTATGGAGTTTATATTCACCCGTTGTAGGATGAGTACGCATACCGTAAGGTGAAGAAATATATACACCGCTGCACTTGAGCGGGAATATCATTCCGCTTGAAGATACAGCCTCACTACCATCAAGGTAAGGATTGTCCTTCGGATTTTCTTTGTCGCCGTCAGTCTCTCCGCCTTCGGGCTTGTCTGTATCGGTTGAAGGCTTGTCTGTAGTTGAAGAACCGTTGTTTTTGATGAATTCTTCCATCTGTGCAGAGAGTGCAATAAGCTCATCTTCCTGTTTGCTTATTATAGCCTTGTACTCGTCACTCTCTTTATCGAGATTGGCGAGTTCTTTCTCCGCTTTATTCATCTCTTTCTCAAGCTCCGCCTGCTTCTCTGCAAGCTTTTTGCCGTTTTCCTCAATATCAGCCTTGTTCTTTTCAAGGTTCTGAGTCTTGGTATCAAGCTCGTCACGCTTCTTTTTTTCTGCAGCTATATCAGCTGAAAGCTCTTTTTCAAGCTGAGCAAGAACATCAATTTCAGAGGAAAGAGAATTCATAAGATCATTATCGTGCTTTGCTACACGAACAAGAAGCTCTGCCCTTGTAAGCAGCGTTGAAAAATCCTCCGACGTAAGCAGAAACTCAAGTGTTGAGCCGTTACCTGCCATATACATTGCTCGGATTCGCATCTTGAGCAGGTCGTAAGTTGCATCAAGCAAAGCCTGCTTTTCTTTGATATAATTCTCGGTGGATTCAATCTCTTCAGACAAAGAATTAAGCTGAGAAGAGATAACACCAATCTGCTTTTCCGCATTATTTATTTCGTTATTGAGATAATTCTGCTGTGTAAGAAGAAGATTCACCTGACTTTGTGTGTCGTCGATTTTATTGCCCAAGTCATCGACAACTTCTTCCTGAGCATCCATATCATCCTGCACCTGGTCGAGCTTTTCCTGATTCTGCGCCATCTCTTCCTCGAGCTTATCGTACTGACTCTGCAGCTCATCGAGTGACTCGGTTGCAGGTGCAGCTTTAGTCGCACCATCTTCTGCATAAGCTGTAACGCCAAAAACCGTAGAAACGGCAATTATAAGCGCAATTACTTTAAGCAGGCGGCGGCGCAAATTATTCACTGACATTGTCACTGTCATAATCCTGCTCCTTCAAATATTTATTCATTGAAACTATACTGCCGAATGCGCCCGTAATAACACCTGTAGCAACGAATGCCGCCAGCATAACAAGTACGTAATCTTTAAAAGGTACGGGTTTCACCGCAAACACACCGCTGATATCGGCAACAGCGTCTGATGCAAAGTGGTAGATTACAAAGACTATGCCAAGAGAAATCAGACCGGAAATAACGCCGAGCACGATACCCTCGACAATAAACGGCCAGCGGATAAACCACTTTGTTGCGCCAACTGATTTCATAATCTTTATTTCAAGGCGGCGGTTATACATTGTAACCTTAACCGTATTAGATATAATAAAGAGTGAAACGACAAGCAGCATCAGTATAACTGCAATACTGATATATCCGCCTGTTGTACGGATATTGGTAAGCTGACTTGCAAACTCACGGTTATGTCTGAGCTGTATGACATTGTCAAGTTTCTCAAGCTCCTTGACACTTGCATCATATTTTTCCATATCGTTCAGCGTGATTTCGTAAGCATCGGGAAGCAAATCAGACTCCATTCCCTCAAAAAGAGCAGCAGCAGAGCCTATGGATTCCATAACCTCGGGGAAAGCCTCTTCTTTAGGAACAAACACAGCTTCTTGAACATTCTCTATATCACGGATTTTGCGACCCATTTCGACAATTTCATCGTCAGTCGCATCATCTTCAATAAAGACCATAATGACATTTTCCTGAGAGATATCGCCAAGCATACTGTCGATATTTACGAAGAGAAGAAATGCAACACCAATCATAATAAGACATGACATCAATACGCCGACAGACGCAAGTGACATCAGGCTGTTTGAACGGATATTGCGAAAACCTTCTTTAGTAAGGTACGTGAGGCTCGCTGAGCCTCCTCTTTCGGATTTATTGCTCATCGGTCTCACCTCCCTGCTGTTCAGGTGTGCTGTCTTCGATTGTGCTGTTATAGTTGCGTATAAACTCATCCGCCTCGCGGATTGCACGCTTGCTTGCAATATCAAGGTCGCCGAACACCTGAGAATCGGCAATCGGCTCTACACTGATATTCGAAATATCGTCAGACACAATCTTGCCGTCTTTTATTGTGATTATTCTGCGGCCGAAACGGCGCACAAGCTCCTCAGAATGGGTAACCATAATAACGGTTGTACCCGATGCGTTGATCTGATTGAGCATTTCAACGATTTCAAAAGAGCGCTTTGAATCGACATTACCGGTCGGCTCGTCTGCGATAATAATATCGGCATTATTTACAATTGCACGCGCTAAAGCGACCCTCTGCTGTTCACCACCCGAAAGCTCGTTGGGAAGGCACTTTGCCTTCTCTGACAAGCCGACGCGGCCGAGAACATGAGGGACTCTGTTACTGATTTTTTTCTCTTTAGCACCTATAACACGCATTGCAAACGCAACGTTGTCGTAAACTGTCATATTAGGTATCAGCCTGAAATCCTGAAAAACGATTCCGAGGTGACGCCTGAAATAAGGGATATCGCGTTTTTTCATTGTGTTGAGTGAACGGTTTTTGATAACAACACTGCCTTCGGAAGCAACTTCTTCGCGCATCATTATCTTGAGCAGGGTACTTTTACCTGCACCCGAATCACCAACAATAAACACAAATTCGCCCTGCTCGATACGCAGATTTACTCCGTCGAGGGCTTTTGTGCCGTTACTGTAACTTTTAGATACATTTTTGAATTCGATCAAAGTATTTTCCTATCCTTTTTGCGTGCCGACATCTTCGCGTGCCGCTTCGCAGATTCGGCTGAGAATCAATACTTGACGGGATTAGCGTCAAGGTACTTCTTAACCATCAGAGCTACTTTGAATACGATAGCATCATCAAACTCACGAAGGTCAAGACCTGTGAGCTTATTTATCTTTTCAAGGCGGTATACCAGTGTATTTCTGTGAACGAAAAGCTTACGTGATGTTTCGGAAACATTGAGGTTGTTTTCGAAGAACTTCTGGATTGTGAAGAGCGTTTCGTGATCGAGCGTATCGATAGAGCCGCGCTTGAACACTTCGCGCAGGAACATTTCGCACAGTGTGGTGGGAAGCTGGTATATAAGACGAGCGATACCGAGATTATCGTAGCTGACAATCTCCTTCTCGGTATCGAATACCTTACCTACCTCAAGAGCAACCTGAGCATCCTTGAATGAGCCTGCAAGCTCCTTGATACCGTCAACAACGGTACCTATACCGATAAGGCAGTGAATAAATGCTTCACTGTTGAGAGAATCGGCAATAGAGCGTGCGAGCTTTTCGAGGTCGCGTGTTTCGATATTGGGTCTTACCTCTTTGACAAGAGCTATATCTGTTTCATTAATATTGATAACAAAATCCTTGGTCTTGTCGGGGAAAAGATTCTGGATAATATCGAAAATAGAGATATCATTATGCTCGGGAATGCGGATAAGAAGGACAACACGGGAAGTATCGGTAGTAAAACGAAGTTCCCTTGCCTTGAGATAAATATCGCCGGGCAGGATATTGTCGAGCACGACGTTTTTGATGAAATTACCTCTGTCGTATTTCTCGTCATAGAGTGTCTTGATGCTGCCGAGAGAAAGAGCGATAACATCGACATATTTCCTTGAAAGCTCGTCGTTACCGTCGACAAAGACAACATACTCAGGGTGAAGTGCAGAGCCGAAGGGCTTATAAGTCTGACTGTCCACCGTGAAAATTTCGTTGCGCACAAGATATTCCTCAAGTGAGAACGAGCAAACCTCGCCAATTCTGCCAAGGTCGCTGCAGGAAATAATTGTGCCTGTTTCGTCTATAACGCCTACGGACCTGCCGATAGCGTCACGCATTTGGTGAATCATACCCTGAAAAAGTCTGTTTGACATCCGGAAAACCTCCATAACGATGTTTTGGCTAAAGTGCCCATAATGACAATGTACATTTTACACAATTTTTTATCTTTTTGCAATAGTTTTTGCGATATTTTTTGTATTTTTTCGTAAAGTTGCAAAAAAACAAATGTCTGATTTGTATTTATTGCTTAAAAGTACAACAAAAAACGAGAACAAATCCATTGGCAATTTGCACAAGTGCAATATGCACAGTTAAGGTATATATAAGGTAAAATCAGTTGACTTTATCATAAAATATTGGTATTATACTATACATACGGTGGCAAGCGGCTAATCTGCTACCAAAAATATTTTTACGGGAGGAACCGAAATGAAAAAACTCATATCCATCATTATGGCTGTTGTTCTTGCAATGAGCGTTTGTTCAGTTATGGCAACAGCTGCTGATTCCGATGTCTCACTCACTGACGGCAAGCTCATCCTTGCAACAGGCTCCGAAAAAGGTACTGCTGCCAAATTTGCTTTCGGCGAAACAGTATACGGCGAAATCTCAGAAGACGAAATCGCTTGCTACTCAATCTTTGCTGAAGAAGCTGAAAACACCAAGATTTCACTCAGATCAAGTGAAAAGGTTGAAATCACAATTGAAAATTCCGACGGAACTTATTCAACAACCTTAACAAACAACACTTCATTTGATGCACCCGTTATCCTCAGCGACGGTTACTACTTCATCACAATTAAAAACTATGTTGAAGCACCTGCAGATAACGAAGGCGAAGATGAAGGCGAAGGCACTCCCGAAGGCGCTGCAGCTGATGCAGATACAGTTACCGAGTTCTATTTCAGCGTAACATGTGACGAGATGCCCGAGCTTTTCGTAAACATCAATAAGAAAGAAGCAGAGCTCACATCCGGTGAAAGCGTTCAGCTTGAGCTTTCCGATTGCACAGTTGACAACCTCAACTACTACTGGAGAGTATTTGACGACCCTGCAACCAAGATTAACGAAAACGAAGTTGCTTCCGTCACACCCGATGGTCTTGTTACAATCAAGATGACAAACCCCTCCTTCACAAGCGATACAACTATCAAGGTACAGGCTGTTATCTATTACGGCAACGCAGAGCTTACAAAGTCCTGCACAATCAAGGCTATCCCTGCTAACATCTTCCTTAACCCCTATTTCGATACAAGCGACGAATACTGCCTCAAGCTTGGCGTAGGCGCATACAGAGGTATCGAGGCTACAACAAACCTTGCTGACGGCACACTTAAATGGGAAAACGGCGACGAAGCTGTTGCAACAGTATCTGAGGCCGGTAAAATTACCGCAACAGGTATCGGCACAACAACCGTTAAGGTTACACTTTACGATAAAGATGGTAATAAGATTCTCTCCAACTCAATCAAAGTTGTAGTCAGCGACAACTACACATCTGTTATGGGTGTTACACTTGATGCTCACACAGCAAGCGTAAGAGCAAACGAGAGCTTTGCCCTCACATACAAGTTTGAAACTCTTCCCGACAACGGTAAGGCTCCTTCAAACAGCAAGGTAACATTCATTTCCAGCAACCCCGAAATCGCAACAGTTGATGTTGACGGTAACGTTACAGGTGTTGCTGAAGGTACTGCAACAATCACTATCGTAACTGAAGACGGCAGCTACACCGACGAGTGTAAGGTAACCGTTACAAAGGGTATTCCCAACTGGCTTATGGTTATCGTTGCTCCTCTCAGACTTATCTACAACCTCATTCTTATGATTCTCGGTAAATAAGTAACATACGCAAAAGGGATGTATCCTCACGGATACATCCCTTTTTTAATGACCGATGCGGCTTAAAACTCGGTCAGTACTATTGAATCAGGCTGCTTTTTCGGCAAGCTCACTCTCAAGGTTTTCGGCGGTTTCAATCATAGTCTCGGCAAATATAGCGTAGCCCTGCTGCGGGTCATTGACGAAAACGTGCGTCACCGCACCCACAAGCATACCGTTCTGTACAATAGGGCTTCCGCTCATACCTTGCACAATACCGCCTGTTTTTTTAATCAAATCTTCATCTGTAACCTTTATTACCATATTTTTCTCGCCATCATCGCTACGGTGTATTTTTGTTATTTCGATATCAAAATATTCAGGTCCGTTACCGTTCACCGTAGAAACAATCTGTGCCTTGCCCGTTTCAACCTCGCTGCTCAGTGCAACGGGGATTTTTTTCGCTGTGCTGTCCTTTTCGGTTATAACACCATATACTCCGTCAGAACCGTTCACATACAGCTCTCCGAGCTTTTTGTTGCCGAAAACTCCGCACAATTCACCCGGCGTTCCGGATGTTCCTTTAACGCAGCCTCTGATACTTACGTTCAACATATCACCGTTTTTAATCGGAATTATATCGCCCGTATCTGCATCGCATATCGCATGGCCAAGGCCTGCGACCGTACCGGTATTGTTGTCAACAAAGGTAATGGTGCCTACACCTGCAGATGAATCACGAACCCACATACCAAGCTTGTATTTACCGTCTGCAGTATCCTTTGCAGGTACAACTTCAACCGTTTTTGTTTTACCGTCACGAACAAGTTTCACGCTGAGCTTTGCACCGTTACTTTCTTCTATCGCGCGTGAAACATCATGATTGGAGGTTACTGTCGTACCGTTAATTTCTTTGATTACGTCACCTTGCTTAATGCCTGCTTTTTTTGCAGGTGCAACAGTTGTACCGCCTGAAGCGAGTGTACCTACACCTGCCACAATCACACCGTCTGCAAAAATGCGCAGACCGAATACGTTTCCGCCAAGGGTAACATACCGTCGGTGTACCACCGTTACAGTCGAATTTTTGACGGGTATTGTGCCCCAAAGCTTGATTTCAGCCGGATAACTCCGCGCAAAATCATTGTCAACAGCAGACACAACTTCATCGCATTCACAGGTAAACAGCAAATTACCCGTGTCTGCATACCGAGCATCTGTAGTAACAAATGACTCGGGAAGATATGCCGCACCGTAACCGACAAAGCCAAAAACCAAAGCACAAACCAAAGAAAAAACAACGCTGACAGATTTAATTGCTTTTTGCATAACTCACCTCCAAAAAGGAGAAAAAGTAAGCCGCAGATATAATTTGTGCCGTCAGATTAAAAATAACAATGGAAAAATTTTAAAAACAGCTCCGTCGGAAAAACCAACGGAGCTGAAATTTTTATTGTATTAAATTATACTAAATTAATACATTCCGCCGCCCTGTGCTGCCATTGCTGCTGCAGCTGCTGCATCAGCCTGGGGATCGGGCTTATCTGTAACGAGTGACTCTGTTGTGAGCACCATCGCTGCAACAGAGGAAGCATTCTCAAGAGCAGAACGTGTAACCTTTGTAGGATCAAGAATACCTGCCTGAGCCATATCAACGTAACCGTCGGAAGCGAAGTTGTAGCCGTAGCCGAGCTTGCCGCTTGAACGGATTTCATTAACGATAACACTACCTTCAAGGCCTGCATTTGCGGCAATCTGACGTACAGGAGCCTCAAGAGCCTTGAGAACAATCTTGATACCTGTCTTAACATCAGCATCGTCTGTTGTATCGAGAAGAGCCTCAACAGCGGGAATAGCGTTGATAAGAGCAACACCGCCGCCTGCTACGCAACCCTCTTCAACAGCTGCCTTTGTAGCTGCAAGAGCATCCTCAATACGGAGCTTCTTCTCCTTCATCTCTGTTTCTGTAGCTGCACCTACGCGGATAACTGCAACACCGCCTGCAAGCTTTGCAAGACGCTCTTGAAGCTTCTCACGGTCAAAATCAGATGTTGTTGTGCCGATCTGAGTTCTGATCTGAGCAACTCTTGCTGCGATAAGCTCCTTATCACCTGCACCGTCAACAATAATTGTGTTCTCCTTGGAAATCTTGACCTGGCGTGCACGGCCGAGCTGTGTAATCTGAGTATCCTTAAGTTCAAGACCGAGTTCCTCTGTGATAACCTCACCGCCTGTGAGTATTGCGATGTCACGGAGCATTTCCTTACGTCTGTCACCAAAGCCGGGAGCCTTGACACCTACGCAAGTGAAAGTACCGCGGAGCTTGTTGACAAGGATTGTGGAAAGAGCCTCACCCTCAAGATCTTCTGCAACGATGACAAGCTTCTTGCCTGCGTTGAGAATCTGCTCGAGAAGAGGAAGAATCTCCTGAATGTTGGAGATTTTCTTGTCTGTGATAAGGATGTAAGCATCATCAATAACAGCTTCCATCTTATCTGTATCTGTTACCATATAGGGTGAGATATAACCGCGGTCGAACTGCATACCTTCAACGATATCGGAATCTGTAACTGCAGTCTTGCTCTCTTCAACAGTGATAACACCGTCTGCAGAAACCTTTTCCATAGCGTCAGCAATAATCTTGCCGATGTCAGCGTCTGCAGAAGAGATTGTAGCAATCATCTCGATATCAGCAGAGCTGGAAACGGGCTTGGAGTTCTCTTTAACAGCTGCTGTTGCAGCTTCAACTGCAAGCTTGATACCCTTCTTTACTACCATCGGGTTTGCACCTGCAGTAACGTTCTTGAGACCCTCGCGAACAAGTGCCTGAGCAAGAAGTGTAGCTGTTGTTGTACCGTCACCTGCTACATCGTTTGTCTTTGTAGCAACTTCCTTAACAAGCTGAGCACCCATATTCTCAAAGGGATCCTCAAGCTCAACTTCCTTAGCAATTGTAACACCGTCGTTTGTGATGAGGGGTGCACCGTACTTCTTGTCGAGAACTACGTTTCTGCCCTTGGGGCCGAGTGTGATTTTAACTGTGTCTGCGAGCTTATCGATACCCGCCTGAAGAGCCTTACGGGCATCTTCACCGTAAATAATCTGCTTTGCCATTTTTCATTTCCTCCTTATTATTCGATAACTGCGAGGATATCACTCTGGCGTACGATTGTGTACTCTTCTTTACCGAGCTTAACCTCTGTACCTGCATACTTGCCGACGATTACTTTCTCGCCGACCTTAACATACATTTCTACTGTTTTGCCGTCTACTTCACCGCCGGGGCCTACAGCAACGATTTCTGCATACTGGGGCTTCTCCTGTGCGGATGCAGCAAGAATGATGCCGCTCTTTGTTGTTTCTTCAACAGCTGATGCCTTTACGACAACTCTGTCTGCAAGGGGTCTGATATTCATTTATTTCTCCTCCTGAAAAGTATTAACAAATTTGTTTTAGCACTCGACACTCTCAAGTGCTAAAATCTATTTTAACGCTTTTTTTATAAATTTCAAGCCCTTTATGCAAATTTATGTAAATATTCTATCTTTTTACAATTCATTAATATTTCATTTCTGCGTTATTTCACCGTAAGCAAGCGGCACTTTTCCTACTATTATTGTCTCCGCAACAAGCATATTCATTGTATATGCGGTTGTAACGGTAGCGGTAGGAAACACTATAAGAAGTGTAACTGTTGTTTTGAGAAAAATCTGGTGACGCGTCTGATTAACACCCGCACTGCTGAACTCATTGATAAAATGCGTCTGCGCACTGCCCGTAAGGCTTATTATTACATTCAACCTCGGACCTCTGCCGTTGAGCAAAGCCAGACCTGTAAGCGAGCCAAGCGGCACGCCGAGCTCTTTACCGTCAAGATTGGCAAGTGCGGAAGCAACAGCCGTATTGATACCTGATTTTATCTGATTGATACGCATCGCATCGGTTTGTATCGAAACAATATTTCCGCTTGCATCGCGCACTATTTCAACAAGCGAAGAATAATCCGCACCTGTCTTTTGCAAAACACCCGGCACAGCCGCACCCGCAACGGTTGCAGCATAATTCTGTGCCTGCACGGTTGCGGTATTACGCACAAAAGGCCTCAATCTTGCATCGAGAAGCAAAAAAACAGTCAATCCTGCCATAAAACAGCTTATAATAATGAATATATATTTCCTGTACCGTCTCGGCTTATAATAATGCAAAGCCGCACCCCCGAAAGTATTATATGCACAGCTGATAATAAATGTAACTATTTAACACACTATCTCTCTTGACTAATCGGCAAAATCAATGTAAAATAAAAAGCATAAATGAAAAGAAACGGAGAAACAATAATTATGAGCAAACAGTACGATCCCGATATAGTAAGCGTAATTGACGAAGACGGTAAGGAGCACACCTTTGAAGAGCTCGACAGAATTGAGACCGACAAGGGCAAGTACGTTGCTCTTCTTCCCATTTTCGACGATGCAGAAGAGCAGCTTGAGGACAGCGGCGAAATCATCATCCTCAAGGTCAGTGAAGAAAACGGTGAAACCTACCTCGCAGCCATCGAAGACGATGCTGAGTTTGAAGAAGTAGGCAACCTTTTTGAAGACAGACTTATCGATCTTTTTGAGCTCGAAGAGGGCGAAAGCGAAGAACAAAAAAACTAAATATACACCCTGCCTTGTGCGATAAAATTGCGGCAATACTAACCCAACACTCATATCTTAGGGAAGCCGTCTCCGTTCAGCGGATTGCAGACCTCCCGTCTTAATGACGGACGAAGGGAGCGTGAACCTGCGGGAGGCCACCCACCTGCTTTAGACGCAGGTTATTATTCGCCGTATGACGGCTTGGCGGGGTTTTATAAAAATAAAGGTGAAAAGTTTTGAAAAAGATTACTGATTCCAAAATATTCGGTCTCCTGCCCGTTAACGGCGGATTCCTTTACATAAAGCCCGAGGTTATGCCCGACGGCAGAACAAGAGCAGACTTTTTCGGCTACGAAGCAGCTACAAAACGCACGATGCCGATTACAAAATGGACATATTTCGAGGGCAAATTCGGCCCCGCTTATAAAGAGATATGCTCGCAGATTAAAGACTATGTCAACTGCGAAACAGGCACACTTGCAAACAATCACACTGTGCTGATTTATCCTGACGGCGATGTAGGCGTTTTCAACGCACGAGGTGTCGCTGTATGGACAGGCAACCTCAAATATAACGACTTTCCTGCAAGAGGTATTGCACCCGACGGCAAGAATTTCTGGAGCGTAGTACCCGAGCTTAACGCAATCATCTGCTATGCCGTAGACGAAAGACGTGTACAGATGCGTATAGGCGGCGGCAACTCAACAGCATTTGTCGACCCCGTATCCATAATCAGATATAACGACAGGCTTTTTGTATGCAACAAAGGTTCCAACAAAGTGCGCACAATTACTCTTGGCAACTACGCAGTAAGCGATTACCTTGAGTTTGACGAGCCGGTTCTCCAGTATTTTATTGCAGGCGAAAACGAGTTTGTAAAACTCGAATCCGGTCTCTATCAGCTTTAATATAACTTCAGATAATATGCAAAATCAGCCGCTCTTCCGATGAAGAGCGGCTGATTTGTTTTGCCGTGAATTATTCTTCTATATTGACGCCTCTTTCCTCTCTGAGCTCAGCAAGCTCTCTGAATACCCTGTTCTTCTTTTCACCTGTAAGGTCGTAGAAGAAGAGCGGAATTGCACAGAGAAGAAGGCTAAGACCGGGAACGATTGTTACGAGTGAGAACATCGCAAAGTTCTGTGTTGATGACATACTGTTAACAGCCTGAACAACTGCATCACCGCTGCCGACGTTGAGCTTTGAAACATCAATGTTAACGATGACATACATAACAATAATCATAACCGTTGCAAATGCGTTACCAATCTTGTTAACAAAGGACTGGCAGGCTGAGCCGAGGCCTGTGTTTCTGAAGCCTGTTTTCCACTCGATAAAGTCAAGACAATCGCAAACCATAGCAAAGGAAACGTTGTTGATAACACCGAGAGGAATTGCGGAGATAAGCATAAACGGAATACAGATAAGAAGGTTCTTCGTAGTCCAGCCGACAATAAGTGTAAGGCAGGTTGCAACGAAACCGCCAAGGCAGGAAACAATCATAATATGCTTATACTCAAACTTCTTGTAAAGTTTGGGGAGAACAAGCATTGCACCGAACATACCGATAGCTGCACAAACCTGGATAACAAGAGCAACGTTTGAAATGTTCTTGTTGATCTCTTCAACTGTCTGGGGAGCTTTAGAGCCGAGATAGAAGCCGGAATAACGTGCAACGTGAGGTGCTGCAGCCTGAAGCATATATCTGCCGAAAGAAAGAACACCTGAAAGAACTACAAGCATAAGGGGCTTGCAGGTGAAGATTCTCTTAAGTGTGGAAGGCTCGCCGGGATCTCTCTTCTTTGCATCGGGCAGCTGAATTCTTTCTTTGGTTTTGAAAGAAGCTATTGAGAAGAGCGGCATACCTATAACAGCCATTGTTATAGCCATAATAGCGTATTTGAGAATATTAGCACGCTCGATAGCCATATCGGCAACAAAATAACCTACAATAATAGGAAGCGCAACCGTAACAGCAGAACCGATACCGCCGACAGTCTTACCGTAAGAGATAATTTTGCCGCGCTCCTTGGCATTGGGAGTCATAACATTCGGCAAGCTCCAGAAAGGAACGTCACTTGCAGTATAAATCATACCCCAAGCAACATATACAACCGAAACGAAAACATAAAGCCAGATTGACTGATTCTTCGTATCAAAGCCGGGATTTACAAACATAAGTATTGTAAGTGCGGCAATCGGAAGTGCTGTCCATATCGGATACGGCTTCATTCTGCCCTTCTTTGTTGTCTTTCTGTCCATAATCATACCCATCATCGGGTCGTTGACAGCATCCCATACTCGTGCAAGAAGCATAAGCAGAATAACAAAAATCGCATCGAGGTAAAGAACATTCATATAATAGTCTGTTATGTAGCTGGACATACAGCTGTAAACGAGACCCTGACCCAAAGCAGCTATAGCATAAGCCCTGGATTCGCTTTTGGGCACATAATTCTTCATTTCTTCTTGTTTTACTTTCGCCATAATTAACCTCCGTAATATTATGGATACTTTGTAATAATATCATAAACATACCGTATTTTCAATTTAATTTAATATTATTCAATATAGAAAAAAGCGGCTGCTTTTTGTGTCTTTTAACAATAAAAAACGCTCTGACGGATTTTTCATCAGTCAGAGCGGTATATAATCAAGCAAAAAGGCTTGTAAAAAAGCTTATTATCATTTCGAAGAACATAATTACAGCTTCAAAAAAAGAAACCAACAGACTCGGCTCGGTATCAGGATTATCCGGAAGCTCTGTATCAGGCTCTTCAGGTGTGGGATTTTCAGGAATATCCGTACCCGGTTCATCGGGAAGCTCGGTATCGGGTGTAAGCACACCGCCTGCCGCAACATACATTTCGAGTGCCTCTGCAGGCTCTCTTACAGCAACTCTTCTGTAAACGGAAACCTGAATATCGGAAGTATTGCGGCTGTGATAGTAAAGATATTTGCCTGTTACGACTTCGGGGTCAATGCCGTATTTTTCGGCAGAGCTTTTTACTATAACAACAGAATCATCGGTCGGAGGCTCATCAACAAGCTTGCTTGCCTGCTTGTAAATTGCTCTGATAAGCACATCCTCGGGTTGATTTTTAAATCCGCCGAGACCGTCTATAGCAGCCGTGATAACATCGCTGTTCACACCGTTATGTACGGCACGCGACCATATTACATTTTTGAGTGCTATAGTGTAATTATCAACATCAAAGCCTTCATAACGCTTCTCGAGTTTTTCTACAACAACATCATAAAAACGAGCTTTTGTAAAGCCGTGCTGAAGAGAAAGAAAAGTATCGGGAGATTCCTGTGCAATCAGTTTCCATTCTGCGATGAATTTTTCACCGTATGTATTTTCATCAAGTTCGTAAGCAGCCTTGAGTCGGTTACCGATTTCAACGCCCTTACCGGAAGAAATACACCAGTTGAAAAATGTCTTGGGCACATCAAAACGGCTCGAAAACTGGTAAGCACCGAATGAAACTCCGCCGTAGTCACCGCCGCCAGAAACAGTACCGGGGTTACCGCTTGACTCATACTTTGCAGAAAGGCTGCCAAGCTGCGAATCCTCGTCCGTGCTGTTGAGCATAATAAGGTAATCCTCATCAAGCCCGTCAAGAACATATCTGCCGCCGAAAGCCTGAGCACCGAAAGTAAAACTTGATACCCAAAGCGACACAGCAAGCATCAATGTCAGAAATTTTTTCATTTTCATATCACTCCTTTATCGTTCATTTTACAACTTTTCACCGCTTTTTGTCAACCTTGACGGGTAACGAAACGGTATACAAAATATGGAATAAAAATTAAAATAACGCTTGTTAAATCGGAATAATTTTGTTATAATACAATTAATTATAATAAAATGGGGATATAGGAGGTGTTTTCAACGGAAGATTTGACATTTATCCTTTTATTGCTGACCACTGCCCTGCTGATAGTTGCTGTCGCAGCAATTTTTGTGCTGATAAAGAAAAGCAACAACAACCAGCATCATGACGACAGTGAAAAGTTGCAGCGTCTGCTTGCCGATGAATTCGAGCGCAGCAGAAGAGAGATGTCGCTCGGTCAGAACGATATGCGTGCACAGACTGCACAAAGTATCGGCGAAATGGCAAAGAAGCTTGACGAAATGACAAAAGCAAACTTCGAAAGTCAGCAACGTATGACTACTACTCTCAGCGAATCTCTCGGAACAATCAGAAATAACAATGCTGAGCAGAATGAAAGGCTGGCAAGAAACGTTTCCGAAGCCATAGGCAAGATGCAGGAGAGCAACGAAAAGAAGCTCGACCAGATGCGTGAAACCGTTGATGAAAAGCTCAACGCTACACTCAACGAAAGGCTGACAAGCTCATTCCGCACGGTATCAGACCAGCTTGAAAACGTAAACAAGTCGCTCGGCGAAATGAAAGAACTTTCAACAGGTGTTACTGCAAACGTATCGTCTCTTAACAAAGTTCTTACAAACGTCAAAGCACGCGGTACGTGGGCTGAGGTTTACCTTGAAAACATACTCGACCAGACGATTCCCGGAATGTACGTTAAAAACTATGCTCCGATAGAAGGCAGTCAGGCAAAGGTTGAGTTTGCCGTAAAAATCCCTTCGGGTGACGGCAGCGGAAACGTTACATATCTGCCTATCGACTCAAAATTCCCGATGGAAGACTACGTCAGACTCTGCACCGCAGCTGAAAACGCTGACCCTGTTGCACTTGCAGCAGCAAGAAAAGCGCTTGAAGCACGAGTCAAGGACGAAGCAAAGCTCATCACAAAATACATCGTTGTACCGCAGACAACACCCTATGCAATAATGTACCTCGCAACCGAAGGGCTTTATGCGGAGATTGCTGCTTCGCCCGACGGTCTGCCTGAAAAGCTCAGAAGCGAGTACAACATAATGATTGCAGGACCTACCACCATAACCGCCCTGCTTTCTTCACTGTCAATGGGCTTCAAAGCCGTAGCGATAAACGAAAAAGCCAACGAAGTCCGTCAGATGCTTGCAGTTGCAAAGACCCAGTATGACAAATTCGGCGACCTGCTCGAAAAAGCAAGACGCCGCATAGACGATGCAGGCAAGGCACTCAGCGAAGCACAGAACCGCAACCGCATAATCCAGAAAAAACTCAAAGGTGTCGAAGCTATAGATTCAGCCGAAGATGCCGCTATGTTAGAAGAAAAATTTTTTGAAGGGGAATAAATCATGGCAAAATACGAAGAACTTCTTAATCAGCTCACTTTAGAAGAAAAGGCCGTACTTTGTGACGGTGCAGATTTCTGGCACCTTAAGGGTCTTGAAAGATTCAACATTCCTTCATACATGGTATGCGACGGCCCTCACGGCCTTCGTAAGAAGGACTACAGCAAAACAGGCGACAGCCTGAGCAACAGCGTACCCGCAATCAGCTACCCCACAGCTGCTACAACAGCATCATCTTGGGATCCCGATCTGCTTTACAAAATGGGCGTTGCACTCGGTAAGAAGTGCCTTAAAGAAGAAGTCGGCGTACTTCTCGGCCCCGGTATCAATATGAAACGTTCTCCCCTCTGCGGCAGAAATTTTGAATACTTTGCAGAGGACCCGATTCTTGCAGGCGAGCTTGCAGCAGGCTTCATCAACGGTGTTCAGTCAATGGGTGTTGGCACGTCACTCAAGCACTTCTGCGCAAACAGCCAGGAGACACGCAGAATGACTTGCGACTCCGTAGTCGACGAAAGAGCTCTGCGCGAAATTTACCTTACAGCATTTGAAATAGCAGTTAAGAAGGCTCAGCCCTGGACTGTTATGAACTCATACAACAAAATCAACGGCTTCCATGGTTCCGAAAACAAGCATACACAGCTTGATATCCTTCGTAAAGAGTGGGGCTTCGACGGCGTAGTTGTCAGTGACTGGGGTGCAGTAAACAACAGAGTACTCGGTCTCAAGAACGGTAACGACCTTGAAATGCCCTCATCAGCAGGTGCAGGTGCAAAGAAGATTGTTGATGCAGTCAAGAGCGGTGAGCTCAGCGAAGAAGTAGTAAACGAAAGAGCAGGAAACATACTCAAGCTCATCGGCAAAATTGCTGACGGTGCACAGAAGAACTATGCATACAACGATTTTGACGATCAGGACTTTGCAAGAGAAATTGCCGCAAACTCAATGGTACTTCTCAAGAACAACGGCATTCTTCCGCTCAAGAAGGATAAGAAGATTGCAGTTATCGGCGAGCTTGCAAGAACACCCAGATACCAGGGTGCAGGCAGCTCTCACATCAACCCCACAAAGCTCGACAACGCTCTTGAAGAAATCCAGAAACTCGGTTACGCAGTTGAATTTGCTCAGGGCTACGAACTTTCCAACAAGAAAGCAAAGAAGAACGAAGCACTTATCGCACAGGCTGCTTCACTTGCAGCAACAAGCGAAGTTGTCGTACTCTTCATCGGTCTTACAGACGAATACGAGGCAGAGGGCTTTGACAGAAGCCACATGAATCTTCCTGCAGCTCACGACAAACTCGTTGAAGAGATTGCAAAAGTTAACAAAAATGTAGTTGTTGTACTTGCAGGCGGCTCACCCGTTGCAATGCCTTGGAGCGACTCTGTTTCCGCAATTCTCAACTCTTACCTCGGCGGTCAGGCAGGCGCAGGCGCAGTTGCCGACATCATCAGCGGTAAAGTTAACCCCAGCGGTAAGCTTCCCGAAACATATCCGATGATATATGCAGACACACCTGCAGTCAAAAACTTCCCCGGCAACCCTGCAAGCGTTGAATACCGTGAGAGTATTTACATCGGCTACAGATACTACGAAAAGGCAGGCAAAGCTGTCCGCTACCCCTTCGGCTTCGGTCTTTCTTACACAACCTTTGAGTATTCCGACATCAAGCTTGACAAGACATCAATGAACGATGATGACACTCTCAAGGTTACATTCACAGTCAAGAACACAGGTGCTGTCGCAGGTTACGAAATCGCACAGCTTTATGTTGCAGATAAAGAAAGTACAATCTACCGTCCCGTCAAGGAGCTCAAAGGCTTCAAGAAGGTATGGCTCGAGCCCGGCGAGAGCAAAGAAGTTGAAATCACACTTTGCAAGCGTGCATTCGCTTTCTACAATGTAAACATCAACGACTGGTGTGTTGAGAGCGGTGAATTTGATATTCTCGTAGGTGCTTCCAGTGCCGATATCAAGCTCACAGCAACCGTTACAGTCAACGGCACAACAGAGAATATCCCCGACTACTCAGAGGTTGCACCTCTCTACTACACAGGTAATGTTCAGGATGTTCCCACAGAGCAGTTTGTCGCAGTACTTGGAAGAGAGCTTCCGCCCACAAACTACGATCCCAACAGAGAGCTCGGCATTCAGGATACATTCGAGAGCTGTGCACACACCAAAAACGGTAAGCGTTTCTACAAGCTTCTCACAACACTCATTCCTGCAGGCTTTGCACAGGCAATCGCAATGCAGACACCCTTCCGCGACTTCATCAGTATGAGCGGCGGCGTATTCAGTGAGCAGATGGCAGAAGGTCTCGTAAGATGGCTCAGCGGCAAGAAGGGCGGCATCCGCCTTATTGTCAAGGATATCCCCAGAGCAATCAAGGGTATCGGCCCGCTTCTCAAGCAAATCTAAGTCTTTAAGCAAAATAACCCAAAATTTGCCGGAATTACCACAAATGTTTGGCGTATTTTAGATTGCAGTTTCGGCAAAAATAATATATATTTATAGAGGATTTTAATTTCAAGCGCAATATCGAAAGGAGTCAATAAACAATGGCAAATCTCACAACAAATAAAAGCGTTCTCTCCTGGATTGAGGAAAAGGTCGAGCTTGTAAAGCCCGACAAAATCGTCTGGATTGACGGTTCTCAGGAGCAGATCGATGCACTCAGAGCAGAAGCTTGCTCAACAGGCGAAATGATCAAACTCAATCAGGATCTTCTTCCCGATTGCTACCTTCACAGAACAGCTGTAAACGACGTTGCTCGTGTTGAAGGCAGAACATTCATCTGCGCTCCCACAAAGGAGCTTGCAGGCCCCACAAACAACTGGATGGATCCCGCTGAAGCATACGAGATGCTCTACAGCATTGCAAAGGATTCATACAAGGGCAGAACAATGTACGTTATCCCCTACTCAATGGGTCCCGTAGGCAGCCGTTTCTCCAAGATCGGTATCGAGCTTACAGACTCTATCTATGTTGTTCTCAACATGGTAATCATGACAAGAGTAGGCACAAAGGTTCTCGAGGCTCTCGGCGACAGCAACGACTGGGTTCGCGGTCTCCACTGTAAGTGCGAAATCGACGAAGAGAAGAGATATATCTGCCAGTTCCCGCAGGACAACACAATCATCTCCGTTAACTCAGGTTACGGCGGAAACGTTCTCCTCGGCAAGAAGTGCTTCGCACTCCGTATCGCTTCCTACCAGGGCTGGAAGGAAGGCTGGCAGGCTGAGCACATGCTCATCCTCGGTGTTGAGAAGCCCGACGGCGAAGTTAAGTATATCTGTGCTGCATTCCCCTCAGCTTGCGGCAAGACAAACCTTGCTATGCTCATTCCTCCCAAGAGCTATCTTGAGAAGGGCTACAAGGTATGGTGTGTAGGTGACGATATCTCTTGGATCCGCAAGGGCGAGGATGGCAGACTCTATGCTATCAACCCCGAAAACGGCTTCTTCGGTGTTGCTCCCGGCACAAACAACAAGTCCAACCCCAACGCTCTTGCAGCTACAATGAAGGGCACAATCTTCACCAACGTTGCTCACAACCTTGACAACAACACAGTATGGTGGGAAGGCCTCGACAAGAATCCTCCCGCAAACGCTATGGAGTGGAAGGGCAACCCCTGGAACGGTCAGGAGAGCGAAGAGAAGGGTGCACACCCCAACAGCCGTTTCACAGCTCCCGCTGTAAACTGCCCCTGCATCAGCTCCGAGTTTGAAAATCCCGCAGGTGTACCGATCTCCGCTATCGTATTCGGCGGCAGACGTGCAAAGCTTGCTCCCCTCGTATATCAGTCACGTGACTGGAACCACGGTGTATTCGTAGGCTCAATTATGGCTTCCGAAACAACAGCTGCAGCAGCAGGTGCTGTCGGTGTTGTCCGCCGTGATCCCATGGCTATGCTTCCCTTCTGCGGTTACAACATGGGCGAATACTGGCAGCACTGGATTGACATCGGTAAAACACTCGACGCTGACAAGGCTCCCAAGATCTTCAATGTTAACTGGTTCCGTAAGGACGATGAAGGCAACTTCATGTGGCCCGGTTTCGGTGACAACCTTCGTGTTCTTGAGTGGATTCTTGACCGTTGCGACGGCAAGGTAGACGCTGACGAAGTTGCTATCGGTTACGTTCCCAAGCCTGAAGACATCAACCTTGAGGGTATTGAGGATGAGGTTTCTATCGACTCACTCAAGGCTATGCTTGATGTTGATAAGGATCTCTGGAACGCAGAGACAGCAGGTATCGAAGAGTTCTACGGCAAGTTTGGCGACACACTTCCCGCAACTCTTGCTGACGAGCTTGCAACTCTCCGTGCAAACCTCAACAAATAAGATATAAACAGCAAAGCTGTCTCACTCTCGGGTGGGACAGCTTTTTTCTATCAATTTTTTAATAATCTTCAATCTGCACGCCTTTATAATAATGCTTAATTATTTCCTCCCACGTACTGCCCTGACGTGCCATATAGTCAGCGCCATACTGACTCATACCAACACCGTGACCGTAGCCCTCGGTAGTAAAATGCAGGTTGCCGTCCTTATATTCACAGGTAAAAACTGCAGAACGCAGACCTGCGGCATCACGCAGGGTCATACCGCTGTAAGTTTTTCCGCCTACTTCTACAGACTCCACATAACCGTGTGAGTCCTTTTTTATTTTACCGACCCATCCGCTTGCCTCACCGCTTAATTCGCAACCATCAAGTGAAGAAACCGACTGTGAAAACTGTTGCGGAGTAATTGCAACGGTTTTGACGCAATCGGGTGAGAGTTTGTCCCCTGCACTTGTTACACTCTGAAGATAAGGCACATCGCCGCCCCACACTGTTTTTGCACTGTGCGTTACACCTGAGTTGTTTGCGTGAAATGCCGCAATAATCGGCTTACCGTCATAAGTTATAACCTTTCCGCTGACTTCGCTTACCGCTTTCTGAAGTTTTTTCTCATAGCTGTCGGCTTTATCGCCCCATTTTTCTCTTCTTTCCTCTTCGGTAAGATACCCTTGGTGTGTAGACGAATCATTTGTGAGATACGCACCCTTGAGTGATGCGTCCGGCTTTGATTCCTGCTCGGATTTTTTGCAAAGCAAATAGGTATATGCAGCTACAGCCTGAGCTTTGAGTGCTTGCTCATGATAGGCAGGCGGCATCTCTGCAGCAAGCACACCGACAAGGTATTCCTGCACCGTTATACTAAGCACAAGGTCATCCTGCGACATAAAAACTTTCACCGCTTCTTGATTTTCTCCGCCTGCATAATTTTGCGTCAGAGCCGTAGTCGGTGGGGTTGTCCCGCCCGCCGTCTGACCGCTGTTAACCGCAATAAGCGGCATAAGTATCATTGCAAGAGCGATTACTACGGCAATAAACTTGTAAATTCCCATTTTTTATTCCTCACTTTAATTAATAATGATTGACTTTTATAATATGTATATAGTATAATGTATACTCAATAATATTGTATAAGTATAAGTATATGCTTTTTTATAGCATTCTCAAAGGAAAGGAGAAATGACATATGGCAAGATATATGTCCCCCATCAGCAACGATTCCCTTATAAGTTTATGCAACGAAATTCAGATAAATGACAGAATCGATGGTGATGATTACGCTAAATACGGCGTAAAGCGCGGTCTTCGTAATGCAGACGGCACAGGTGTTATGGCCGGCCTTACAAAAATCTGCAGCGTTGACGGTTACTACATCGAAGACGGTGAGCGTGTGCCCCGTCCCGGTAAACTCAAATTCCGCGGCCTTGATGTAAAAGAAATTGTAGAGGGCTGCCGTAAAGAAGACCGTTTCGGTTTTGAAGAGGTTGTATGGCTTCTTATTTTCGGTGCACTTCCCACTCCTGCACAGCTTTCAAAATTCAGCAACGTACTTGCTGAATGCCGTGAGCTTCCCGAAGACTTCATTGAAGATATGATTATGAAGGCGCCGTCACCCAACATTATGAATAAGATGGCTCGCTCCGTAATGGCTCTTTACTCATACGACGATAACCCTGATGATATTGCAACGGAAAACGTACTGCGTCAGTGCATCCAGCTCATCGCACAGCTTCCCTCAATTATGAGCTATGCATATCAGGTAAAGCGCCGTCACTACTACAAAAAGAGTATGTACATCCACCAGCCCAAGCGTGAGCTTTGCACTGCACAGTCAATTCTGCGCACCCTCCGTTCAGACAGACTCTTTACTGACGAAGAAGCAAAACTGCTTGACCTTTGCCTTATTCTTCACTCTGAACACGGCGGCGGTAACAACTCCACCTTCTCAACACGTGTTCTCACCTCTTCAGGCACCGACACATACGCTGCAATCGCTGCAGGTATCGGTTCACTTAAGGGCCCCAAGCACGGCGGTGCAAACATAAAGGTCAAGGAAATGACCACTCTTATGACAGAAGAGATTGACGATATCACAGACGAAAAGCAGGTTGCTGATTATATCACAAAGATTATCCGCAAGGAAGCAGGCGACCGCTCAGGTCTCGTATACGGTATGGGTCACGCAATCTATACAATGTCTGACCCGAGAGCAGAACTTCTCAAGGAAGCTGCACGCAACTTCATATTCAGCGAAGAGTTTGAGAGAAGATTCCGTCAGCTTGAGCTTATTGAAGAACTCACTCCCGATATCTTCCGCTCAATCAAGGGTGATATGAAGCCTATCTGTGCAAACGTCGACCTTTACTCAGGTCTTATTTACGATATGCTCGGTATCCCCGAGGACCTCTTCACTCCCCTCTTTACCGTATCACGTATGGCAGGCTGGGCAGCTCACAGAATTGAAGAGCTTACAACAGGCAAGCGTATCATCCGCCCTGCATACAAAAACGTTGCTCTGCCCTATCACTACATCGCACTTGACAAGCGTACTGACGAAAATGTCAAGCATCCCGACAAGTATATCCCCAGCGAGGCTCGTGCAGTTCTCAAATAACACCAAGCCTTCACCTATCATCAATCGGAGGTATTATATATAATGAAAAAAATAAAGGGCAGCCTTTCAAAGCCCGAGCCGAGTGCACTTGTCGCTATAGCTGCACTGAGTCTTTGTGCTCTGTTGCCGCTTCGTGTATATCAAGTAACATCTCTTATTGAGCCGGAAACAGGATTTTTTAAAGAAACCAATTTCACAATACCGCTGTTTTACGGAATCGGTGCTGCGGTAATATTTTTACTGATGGTGCTCAGCTTTCTTAACAGCAAGGCTAACCGTGCACGCAATGTCTTTGCAACAAGCAAATCACTTGGCATTGTTGCTGCTGTAACAGCTATGACCATTATATTTAACGCTGTTAACAGTTTTTCTGCTTTCACGGTAATCAACAGCAAGTATTCTGCTTTTGAGCACGGTGTTTACACATCTTACCTTACAAAATCCGGTGCTGCACCGCTCGCACTTGAAGCACTTTTTGCTGTACTTACAGCTTTCTTCTTTATCATATACGCAATCTCTTGCTTCAAAAAAAGTTCCGTGCTTTCATCGTGTAAAATTATTTCTGCTGCACCTGCAATATGGGCTATATGCAGAATAGTTTACAGATTTCTTGAAAAAATAAGCTTTGTAAACATTTCTGACCTTCTGCTTGAGCTTATTATGACCGTGTTTATGATAATGTTCTTTATCGCATTCGCTCAGGTAGTAACAAATGTTTCACCCCAATCCGTTGCATGGCGTCTTTTCGGCTGCGGTCTTCCTGCTGCAATCACCGCATTCATCGTCAGTGTACCGAGAATTTTTCTTATGGTTATAGGTCATTCTGAACTTATAGTAAACGGATACGGCTTTGAGCCATGTGACCTTGCACTTGCAGTTTTCATACCGCTTTTCCTTTACCAAACAACAACAGTAAAGGCAAAAGAGAATAATTAACGAGAGGTTTGCTTTCACTTGTTTCTTCAGAATCTGCTGACTACAGCACAACAAGTATTTATACTTTATATTCTTATCGCAGTGGGTTTCTTTGCCGACAAATTCGGTCTTTACACCGAAAAGGCATCAAAGCTTAACACTAACCTTCTGTTTTACATTGTAACGCCGCTGGTTATTGTCAACAGCTTTCTTTCAATTGATAACTCACCCGAAAACCTTAAAAACTTTGGTATTGCAGCACTGCTTGGCGTTGCAATACATGTGATAGGAATTGTACTTGTTCTTGTATTTCCGTTTTTCCGTAAAGCAGAAAATACCAAGGCAGGTATTTACCGTTACGCCTGCATATACGGCAACTGCGGCTATATGGCGTTGCCGCTTGCTCAGGCTGTACTCGGTCCGCAAGGCACTTTCTACTGCTCTGCGGTAATTATGATATTTAACATTTTTTCCTTTACCCACGGCATATATATTATCGGGGCACAAAAAGGCGGTTTCGACTTCAAGAAGTTGTTTATCAACCCCGGAACAATCGGTGTAGCAATCGGTCTGCCGCTTTATCTTTTCGGTGTCGAATTACCTACTGTTATTGCAACACCTATCAGCAGCCTTGCCGTGCTCAACACTCCGCTTGCGATGCTCATATTCGGCACATATATTGCTCACACCGACCTCAAAACAATGTTTACCGACAAATACATTTATCTTGTCGGCATCGTCAAGCTGATTGCTGTGCCGTTGATTATGATTGGTGCATTCAAACTGTTCAACATTCCAACCGTGCTTGCAACCGCAATTGCTGTATCAGCTTCTGCACCTTGTGCCAACAACACCGTAATCTTCGCAGGCAAATATAACCTTGACACAGGTACTGCTTCAAAAACAGTTGCCCTTGTCAGCTTTTTCTCGATTATTACAATGCCGGTAATGATTGCACTTGCCGCAACCTGACCGAAAGGAAGACAAACAAATGGCAAAAGATAATAAAAAAGATAAAGTAAATAAAAGAAAAGCTCTGAACAAGCTCGCTTTTCCGCTCGGACTTACAATAATTATTTTCGCAATTATCGGTGTTGTTTTTGCTGTAAGTTCCGGCATAAACGCAATAAAAGAGCTTACTGACAACTCGGAAAAAAAATTAGAATACGAAAAAATGCTTATCCCGGTCGTAATGTATGACCCCGAAATGTTTGATGACGTATCTGCAGCCGACTTAAATCAGTTAACTGTCTGTGCAGTATGGAGTATCATCAAAAACGACGAAATTTATCCCGGTAAGTACGAGACAGACGACCAGGGAAACATTATGATACCCGCCGAAGATGTTGAAAAAGAATTCACAAAGCTGTTCGGCACCGATGTTGTACCGACACATATAGGCGTCAAGGGACACTTTGACGAATTCACTTTCAATGAGCAGAGTCGTTGCTATCTTGTCACCTCTGCAGGTACAGTGCCGATATACACACCTAAAGTAACCGAGATTGACAAGACGTCAAACACAGTCGTACTCACTGTCGGCTACCTTGCAGCAGAAGCATGGGCACAGGATGAAGCAGGTAACTTCATTCAGCCTGAACCGAGCAAATATGTCAAGGTAACACTGCGTGAAAGCAGCAACGGCTACTACATAAGTGCAATGCAGGCAACCGATGCACCCGAAAATGCAGAGCCGAATGTAACACTGCAGGCAACAGTACCCGCAACCTTACCCGAAAATCCGACGGAAGAAACCACGGATGAAACCGTAGACGGAGAAACCGCGGAAAACGAAGAAAATACAGAAGAATAAAATCAAACGGAAGAAGTGTATAAACAATGGATTATAAATTTGCAGACTGCATATCTACTCTGCAGCCTTCTCTTATCAGAGAATTTTTCAAATACAACGGTGTGCCCGGAATCATCCCGTTTTCCGCAGGCAACCCTTCACCCGAATCATTCCCTGCTGCTGAAATAGCTGAGATAGCAAAGGATGTTTTTGCTAATCACGCTCTCACAGCACTCCAGTACGGTATTACCGAGGGTTATGCTCCCCTTCGCGAAACTCTTCGCAATTTCAGCAAAGATAGATACGGAATCGGTACAGAGAGTGACGAACTGATTATTACATCAGGCTCACAGCAGACAATGTACCTTGCAACAAAGGTGCTTGTAAATCCCGGTGACACAGTTATTTGTGAAGAGCCTTCATTCGTCGGCTCACTCAACGCTTTCCGCTCATTCGGCGCTAATCTCTGCGGTGTACCCGTTGACAGCGACGGTATCAACATCGAAAAACTTGAAGAAGCACTCAAGACACAGAAAAACGTAAGATTTATCTATACAATCCCCAACTTCCAGAATCCTTCCGGTATAACAATGAGTCTTGAGAAGCGTAAAGCTGTATATGAGCTTGCAAAGAAGTACGGCGTTATGATTCTTGAGGACAACCCCTACGGTGAGCTTCGCGTAACAGGTGAAGATGTACCGCAGATCAAGAGTCTTGATAAAGACGGTATCGTTATATATGCAGGCTCATTCTCAAAGATTCTTGCACCCGGTGTGCGCGTAGGCTACTGTGTAGCTCCCGCTCCCGTTGTTGCAAAAATGACTGTAGGCAAGCAGGTTTCCGATGTACATACCCCCGTATTCTCACAGATTCTCGTTGACGAGTGGATGAAGAGATACGATATTGACGAGCACATCAACAAAATCAGAGCTATGTACCGTTCAAAACTCAACCTTATGTGTGACCTCGTTGAAGAAAAATTACTCAACTATGTTTCATACACACGTCCCGAGGGCGGTCTGTTTGTATGGTGTAAACTCAACGATAATATCCCGATGGCAGAGTACTGCAGAAAAGCACTTGACAACAAGGTTACAATCGTACCCGGTTCAGCTTTCCTCGGCGATATGACAGCTACAACACAGTGCTTCAGAATGAACTTCTCTACACCGAGTGACGAAGCAATTGTCAAGGGTGTAAACATACTTGCAGATATTGCAAAAGAATATTAATTTAACGGAGAAACAAAAATGGAAAACAAAGCTCCGGAGCGTAAGCCCCGCGTATTAAGTCTTATACAGCCTACAGCAGTGCCCACAATAGGCAACTATTTCGGTGCACTCAAAAACTGGAAGGCTATGAGTGAAGATTACGACTGCCTTTTCGGCGTTGCCGACCTTCACGCAATAACTGTCCGTCAGGAGCCTGCTATGCTCAGAAAGCAGTCAACAGAAATGTTTGCTCTGCTTCTCGCAAACGGTCTTGATCCCGATAAGAGCATAGTATTTATGCAGAGCCATGTGCCGCAGCACTCACAGCTTGCATGGCTTCTCAACTGCTATACACAGTTCGGCGAGGCTTCAAGAATGACTCAGTTCAAGGACAAGAGCCAGAAGCACGCTGACAATATAAACGTCGGTCTTTTCTCATACCCGACACTTATGGCAGCAGATATCCTGCTTTATCAGGCTAACTTTGTACCCATCGGTGCTGACCAGAAGCAGCACCTTGAGCTGACAAGAAATATTGCTGACCGTTTCAACGGAATTCACGGCAACACATTCACAATGCCTGAGCCTTTCATAGGCAAAAAGGGTGCGAAGATTACTTCACTTCAGGACCCGACATCAAAAATGTCAAAGTCCGACCCCAACCCAAAGGCATCCGTTTCCGTGCTTGATGAGCCGAATGTAATAATGAAGAAATTCAAGAGTGCCGTTACCGATTCCGAAGCCTGTGTACGCTATGCAGACGGTAAGGACGGTATCAACAACCTTATGACAATCTACTCCTGCTGTACAGGCAAGAGTTATGAAGAAATTGAAAACGAGTTTGCAGGCAAGGGCTACGGCGATTTCAAGGTTGCTGTTGGTGAAGCAGTTGTAGAAGAGCTTCGTCCCCTGCAGGAAAACTACAAGAGAATTATTGCAGATACAGCTTATGTCAACGAGTGTATGGCTAAGGGTGCCGCAAGTGCATCACGCCTTGCACAGCGTACACTCGACAAGTGTATGAAGAAAATCGGTTTTAAACAGATATAATTTGAAAATTTTATTTCAATATCTAAAAAAACTTGTTGACAAGCTGCAAGTATCTGTTGTATAATGCAATCTATACAATGAGAAATTTGCCCCTGCAAATTGCGGAGGGAGGGAATAGTTAATGAGTAAAGTAGAAGTTAAAGAAAACGAATCCTTGGACAGCGCACTCAGAAGGTTCAAGAGACAGACCTCCAGAGATGGTGTTATTCAGGAAGTTCGCAAAAGAGAACACTATGAAAAGCCTTCTGTAAAGAGAAAGAAGAAGTCAGAGGCTGCTCGCAAGCGCAAGTATAAGTAAGAACCGAAAGACGGGCAACAACGCCCGTCTTTTTTCTTTAAAAGCTACATATTATTTTCAAAGGATTATAACTATGCTTGATGACCGCTATATGCCAAAATACCGTTTCAGAAGCGTATGTGACATAACTGCTGACTTTTTAAAGCAAAAAGGTATTAAAGGACTTTTGCTGGATATTGACAACACACTCATATACGATGAAACGCTTACTCCCCTACCGGGTGTTAAGGAGTGGGTGCAGCGTATGCAGAGTGAAGATATTCCGCTTGTTATTGTTTCAAACGCTATAGCACCGAGAGTTTATATTACGGCAAAACGGCTCGGCATAAAAGAATATATATACAGC
Source organism: Acutalibacteraceae bacterium (assembly GCA_045123695.1). Taxonomy (GTDB): domain Bacteria; phylum Bacillota; class Clostridia; order Oscillospirales; family Acutalibacteraceae; genus UBA8612. Next base: position 14,359 of record JBGVKJ010000010.1, on the reverse strand, counting down.
GCAAAGAAGCCAAAGCCTGACGGTCTGCTTCGTGCAGCCGAAAAGTTAGGCTTACCTATAGATTCGCTTGCTATGGTCGGCGACCAGCTGAAAACCGATATGCTTGCCGCTAACACTGCGGGTGCAACGGCAATATTTACCGACAGAGCAAGAGATGAAAAGATATTTAAATTTTATTTCAAAAAAGCAAGAGACGGCGAAAAAGAGCTGCTCGAAGAATTTGAACGCAGAAAAAACGGAGTGTAACCTATGGAACTGTATGAACTTACACAAATGCTGCCTAAAGATATTGACGGCGGTATCATAGAAAGCCCTGCTTCAAGGCAGTATTTTACCGGCTTTACTGCCGACAGCGGCTACCTTATAGCATCTAAAAACGGTAACGTATTTCTCACCGACAGCAGATATATCGAAGCTGCCCAGGCTCAGATAGACTGTTGCGATGTTGTGCTGCTTACAGATGCCAAGGTGCAGATTCCCAAGTATCTCAAAAAATTCAACTGCTCCAATATTGCGCTTGAAGCAAACTATGTGACTGTCAGCGGTCTGCGTGAATACAGCAAGATGTTCAAGGCAGAAAATTTCAATGCCGTTTTCGACAGCAGGTTTGATAAATGGATACGTTATCTTCGCTGTGCAAAGCGTGAGGATGAAATTAAAAACATCAAGGCCGCTCAGGCAATAGCTAACGCAGCTTACGAAAACGCAATCCGATACATAAAACCCGATATGACTGAAAAAGAAGTTGCGCTCGCACTCGATTTCCATATGCTTCGTAACGGCGCGGAAAAGGTGTCTTTTGATACAATAGTTGTCAGCGGCAAAAAAACTTCTCAGCCCCACGGTGTACCGACTGATAAAAAAATTGAATTCGGCGACTTTGTTACAATGGATTTCGGTGCCGTTGTAAACGGTTACCACAGTGATATGACACGTACTGTAGCAATAGGCGAAGCCAGCGATATGATGGCTGAAATATACGGCATAGTGCTCGAGGCACAGCAGGCGGCAATCGAAAAGGCTGCCGCAGGTGTCGCTGCGAAAGATGTCGATTTTGCTGCAAGAAACGTTATAGAAGAAGCAGGCTACGGAAAATATTTCGGTCACTCAACCGGTCACGGCGTAGGTGTCGAAATTCACGAAGAGCCCACAGTATCACCCAAAAGCGATTACACTCTGCGCGAAGGTAATATAATCACAGCAGAACCCGGCATATATATTCCCGAAAAATTCGGTGTAAGAATTGAGGATATGCTTCTGATAACCGAAGACGGTTGTGAAAACCTCACCTCCACACCCAAAGAGCTTACCGTAATCAATAATTAAGGATGTGCTTCAATGAGCAAAAATAAAGGGAAAAAAGTACTTGTCATTATAAACCCCTGCTCCGGCAGATTTACCGTACGCAATCAACTGCTTGATATTGCAGATGAATTTACAAGGTCAGGCTACGAAACAACTGTTTTCACCACACATAAGCGTGGTGATGCAACAGAATACGCAAGAAATCTGGCAGGTCAGTTCGACCTTATTGTCTGCAGAGGCGGTGACGGCACATTCAACGAAACCGTCAACGGTATACTTCAATCAGGTGTTGACGTACCTCTCGGTTATATTCCCAGCGGTACAACCAACGACTTTGCTCACAGCCTCGGTATCCCGACTAACGCTCCGAAGGCAATAGATCTTATCCGTACAGTAGAGCCTAAACTGCACGATATGGGTCAGATTAACAACGACCGCTTCTTCTGCTATACAGCTTCATTCGGTGTATTTACCAAATGCTCATACAACACTTCACAGTGGTCAAAAAATCTTTTCGGCTACTCTGCCTATGTTGCCGCAGGTCTCAAGGAGCTTATCGGCTTCAAGCCCATTCCTATGAAAATTGAATGTGATAACGAGGTTTACGAGGGTGAATACGCATTCGGCGCAATTTCAAGCTCACTCAATATCGGCGGTATAATCAAATACAATCGTGAAGACATCGGATTTGATGACGGCTTGTTTGAGCTCAACCTTGCTCAGATGCCTCACGGTGTAAAAATGTGGACATCACGCGCAAAAGAGTTGCTTATTGACCACACTTATAACGAGGATATGTTTACACTTACCAAGGGCAGCCACTTCGTCATTGAGAGTAAGGCTGATAAAATCCCCTGGACACTCGACGGCGAATACGGCGGTGCTTACAAGATTACCGAAATCGACTGCCGCAAGCAGGTAATTAAGGTATATAGAAACTGATTTTTTACTATTGACATATTATAATAAAAGTGTTATATTTGCTATATTATATATTATAATATAAAGCGTTGAAGCAGAATGTGCATCGACAAGGCTGATTCCAGAGAGTCCGCTATATGCTGTGAGGCGGATATTCAACCCCGATGACGACCACTGCCGAGTGCCTGCGAAGTTGACTCAAGTCAAATAAGCTGTGCCGCAGAAGTTGCGTTAAAACTTAAAGAGCGGCGTAATAAATTACGCAACACGGGTGGAACCGTGGAGTATTGTAAATTTTACTTCACCCTGTACTTATTTGTACAAGGTGAAGTTTTTTTATTTTTCAGAAAGGATGAAAAACGATGATTAACGTAACACTCAAAGACAACGTTGTTAAGGAGTACGAAAACGGCACCACCGTTGCCGATATCGCTAAAAGCCTCGGCATGGGTCTTTACAAGGCTGCTTGTGTAGCCAGAGTAAACGGTGAAGTCTGCGACCTTCGCACTGCACTTGATGCAGACGCTCAGGTCGAAATTCTCACATTTGACGACGAGGAAGGCAAAAAGACATTCCGTCACACTGCTTCCCACATTCTTGCTCAGGCTGTAAAGAGACTTTATCCGCAGGCAAAGCTTGCTATCGGTCCTGCTATCGATAACGGCTTCTACTATGATTTTGACTGTGATGTTTCCTTCACTCCCGAAGTACTCGAGAAAATCGAGGCTGAGATGAAGAAGATTGTTAAAGAGGGTCTTGCTCTCGAAAGATATGAGCTTTCTCCCGAAGATGCTATCGCTATGATGGAAGAGAAGGGCGAAATCTACAAGGTTGAGCTTATCAAAGAGCACGCTGATAAGGGTGAGAATATCTCCTTCTTCAAGCAGGGCGAGTTTGACGAGCTTTGTGCAGGTCCTCACATTCCCGACACATCAAGAGTAAAGGCTTTCAAGCTCACATCCGCAACAGGTGCTTACTGGAGAGGCGACTCCAAGAACAAGATGCTTCAGCGTATCTACGGTACAGCTTTCACAAAGCAGGCTGATCTCGATGCTCACCTTGAAGCCATCGAAGAAGCAAAGAAGCGTGACCACAACAAGCTCGGTCGTGACCTCGAAATTTTCACAACTGTTGACTGTATCGGTCAGGGTCTTCCGGTGCTTCTTCCCAAGGGAACACAGATTGTCCAGACTCTTCAGAGATTTGTTGAAGACGAAGAATCAAGAAGAGGTTGGCTCCGTACAAAGACTCCCCTTATGGCAAAGAGTGACCTTTACAAGATTTCAGGTCACTGGGATCATTATAAAGACGGTATGTTCGTACTCGGCGACGAGGAAAAGGACGATGAGGTATTTGCACTGCGTCCGATGACTTGCCCCTTCCAGTATCAGGCATACCTCAACAGAGCTCGCTCCTATCGTGACCTGCCGATGAGACTTGCCGAAACCTCTACCCTTTTCAGAAATGAGTCCTCCGGCGAAATGCACGGTCTTATCCGTGTACGTCAGTTCACAATCTCCGAGGGCCACCTTATGTGTACACCCGAGCAGCTTGAGGGTGAATTCAGAGGCTGTCTTGAGCTTTGCGTATTTATGCTCAAAACTCTCGGTCTTTATGAGGATGTTTCCTACCGCTTCTCACAGTGGGATCCCGATGACAAAGAGAAGTATATCGGTACACCCGAGCAGTGGAATGAGGCTCAGGGCATCATGAAGAATATCCTTGACGATATCGGCCTTGATTACAAAATCGGTATCGGCGAAGCTGCTTTCTACGGCCCGAAGCTTGACATTCAGATCAAGAACGTCCACGGTAAGGAAGACACTCTTATCACAATCCAGATTGACCAGATGCTTGCAGAGAAATTCGGTATGGAATATGTTGATGCAGACGGTACAAAGAAGAACCCCTACATCATCCACCGTACTTCTATCGGCTGTTATGAGCGTACACTTGCTCTTCTTATCGAAAAGTATGCCGGTGCATTTCCCGTATGGCTTGCACCTGAGCAGGTAAGAATTATGCCTATTGCTGACAGACATCACGAAGCAGCAAATGCACTTGTTGAAAAGCTTGCTAATGCAGGTCTGCGTGTAAGTGCTGACTGCCGCAGCGAAAAGCTCGGCTACAAGCTCCGTGAGGCACAGCTTGAGAAGATTCCCTATATGCTCGTTATGGGTGACAAGGAAATCGAAGAAGGCACAGTAGGCGTACGTAAGAGAGGCGAAGGCGATATCGGTGCTATGAGCATTGATGAATTCCTCGGCCTTGTGCTCAGACAGAATGCAGAAAAGGTGATATTCTGATGATAACCGAAATCAAATTCAAGAAGCTGAGAGAAAATGCAAAAATCCCCCAGCGTGCAACCTCAGGCAGTGCAGGTCTTGACCTTTGCGCTTGTATCGACGAGCCGATAACACTCGACAAAGGCGGTCACGCTCTTATCCCTACAGGTCTTGCGATTGCTCTTGAAGATGCAGGCTATGCCGCAATGATATTTGCACGAAGCGGTCTTGCAATCAAGCACGGTCTTGCCCCTGCAAACTGTGTCGGCGTTGTTGACAGCGACTACAGAGGTGAAATATGTGTAGGTCTTATCAACCAGTATGAAGAGAGCTACACAATTCAGCCCGGCGAGAGAATTGCTCAGCTTGTAGTTATGCCCGTATGCACCGCACCTGCTGTTGAAGTTACAGAGTTTGACGAGACTGAAAGAGGCGCAGGCGGCTTCGGTTCAACAGGCAAACAATAAGGTTTATGCATATTTACACAAAAAAAGTTATAAAAAGATGTATATTTATGCAATAATACAGTTGATTTTCTGTATATTTGTTGTATAATAATACACATCGTATGAATAAAAATTAATTTTTACCGAAAAGAGGAAAAAACCATGAAAGAAATTAAGAAAGTAGTACTTGCCTACTCAGGCGGTCTTGATACATCTATCATCATCCCCTGGCTCAAAGAAAACTACAACAACTGTGAAGTTATCGCAGTATCCGGTGATGTCGGTCAGGGCACAGAGCTCGACGGTCTTGAGGAAAAAGCTATCAAGACAGGTGCTTCCAAGCTCTACATCGAAAACCTTCAGGAAGAGTTCGTAAACGAGTACATCTTCCCCACACTCAAGGCAGGCGCTGTTTACGAGAAGGATTATCTCCTCGGTACATCCTTTGCTCGTCCCGTTATCGCTAAGAGAATTGTTGAAATCGCTAAGGCTGAAGGTGCTGACGCTATCTGCCACGGCTGTACAGGTAAGGGTAACGACCAGGTTCGTTTCGAGCTTGCTATCAAGGCATTTGCTCCCGAGATGCAGATTATTGCTCCCTGGAGAATCTGGGATATCAAGTCCCGTGAAGAAGAAATCGAGTACGCAGAGGCTCACAACATTCCCCTCAAGATTAACCGTGAGACAAACTACTCAAAGGATAAGAACCTCTGGCACCTTTCACACGAAGGTCTTGACCTTGAGGATCCCGCAAACGAGCCCCAGTACCTCAAGGAAGGTTTCCTTGAGATGGGCGTAGCTCCCGAAGCAGCTCCCGACAAGCCCACATACGTTACAATCTCCTTCGAGAAGGGTGTTCCCGTAGCTCTTGACGGTGTCAAGATGGGCGGTGTTGAGATGATCACAAAGCTCAACGAAATCGGTGGTGCAAACGGTATCGGTCTTTGCGACCTTGTTGAAAACAGACTTGTCGGTATGAAGTCCCGTGGTGTTTACGAGAATCCCGCAGGCTCCATCCTCTACAAGGCACATCAGGTTCTCGAGACAATCACTCTCGACCGTGATACACAGCACTACAAGGAGATGGTTGCTCTCCGTTTCGCAGAGCTTGTTTACTTCGGCCAGTGGTACACTCCCCTTCGTGAGGCTATCAGTGCATTTGTTGACAAGACTCAGGAAACAGTTACAGGCGACGTTAAGCTCAAGCTCTACAAGGGCAACATGATCAACGCAGGTGTAACTTCTCCCTACACACTCTACAGTGAGGACTTCGCAACATTCGATGCAGACGAAGTTTACGACCAGAAGGATTCCGCAGGTTTCATCAACCTCTTCGGTCTTCCTATCAAGGTTCGTGCAATCCTCGAGGCAGAGCGTAACAAGTAATTTAATCAACAATAACAAGGGCGGAGAAATTCTCCGCCCGAATGTTGTTTTTTTCGAACATAATAAAAGGCAGGAAAATGTAATGAAACTCTGGGCAGGACGCTTCGCAAAGGAAGCTGACAAGAGAACAAACGACTTCAACTCTTCTATAAAATTCGACAGCCGTATGTACCGTGAAGATATCGACGGCTCAATCGCACACGCAGTAATGCTCGGAACTCAGGGTATTATCCCTGTTGAGGACTGCGAAAAAATAATAAACGGTCTCAAGCAGATTAAAGAGGATATCGCTTCGGGCGAGCTTCTCATCGACCCCGATGCAGAAGACATCCATACATTTATCGAGCAGACTCTTACCGCCCGTATAGGCGATGCAGGTAAACGTCTGCACACAGGTCGCAGCCGTAACGACCAGGTTGCAACCGACATCCGCCTTACTCTTCGCAAGGAATGCGAAGAGGTTATGGATATGCTCCGTCATCTGACAGACACAATATTCAACAAGGCACACGAAAACGAAAATACAATCATGCCCGGCTACACTCACCTTCAGCGTGCACAGCCCATTACTTTCTGTATGCAGCTTTCCGCCTACGTGAGTATGCTTGAGCGTGATATGGGCAGACTTGCAGATGCAAAGGCACGTATGAATTACTCTCCGCTTGGCAGCGGTGCTCTTGCAGGCACAACCTACCCCATAAACCGTGCTATGACCGCACAGCTTCTCGGCTTTGACGGTGTAGTAGAAAACACACTCGACGGTGTTTCAGACAGAGACTTCTGCCTTGAAATCGCTTCCGCACTCTCAATCCTTATGGTACACCTTTCACGCCTTTGCGAAGAGATAATTCTCTGGTGCTCATGGGAATTCAAATTCGTTGAGCTTGACGATGCATTCTCAACAGGCTCAAGCATTATGCCGCAGAAAAAGAATCCCGATATTGCTGAGCTTATCAGAGGTAAGTCAGGCAGAGTATTCGGCGACCTTATGGCACTGCTTACAGCTATGAAGGGTCTTCCCCTTGCATACAACAAGGATATGCAGGAAGATAAAGAAGCTATTTTCGACGCAATCGACACAGTCAAGATGTGTATGACAGCACTTGACCCGATGATTGAAACAATGCGCGTAATCCCCGAAAATATGCGCCGCGCAGCAGCAGAAGGCTTCATCAACGCTACTGACTGTGCAGACTATCTCGTAGGTAAAGGTCTCCCCTTCCGTGATGCTTACAAGGCAACAGGTGAGCTTGTAGCCCTTTGCATCAAAGAAAAGCTGACACTCGAAACACTGCCCCTTGAAAAATATCAGGGAGTTTGTGAGCTGTTTGGCGAAGATGTTTACGAGGCAATCAAGCTTGAAACCTGCGTAAACAACAGAATAAAGAAATAATCCCACGCATTAAGGAATTGATATACTATGAAAATCAAAGTTGCCGTTATCGGCGCAACAGGCTATGCAGGCGCTGAGCTTGTACGCCTTCTTCTCAGCCATCCCGATGTTGAGCTTACTGCCCTTTGCTCCAAGAGCTTTGAGGGTCAGAAGCTGAGCGATATTTATCCCTCATTCCTCGGTCTTTGCGACAAGGTATGTATCAACCAGAGCGAAGCTGTTGATATGAGCGACGTTGTTTTCGCCTGCCTGCCTCACGGTCTTTCAGAGCCGCTTGCAGCAGAATGCCTTGAAAAGGGCAGAAAATTCATCGACCTTGGTGCAGACTTCCGCCTTGAAAGCGAAGAAGAATACACCGAGTGGTATCAGAAGCCGTTTGACAAGCCCGAGATACATAAGGAAGCAGTTTACTGCGTACCCGAGCTTTTCAGAGAAAAAGCAGAAGGTGTGAGCGTTATTGCTAACCCCGGCTGTTACCCCACATCTGCAGCTCTCGGCCTTGCTCCTGCAATTATCAACGGACTTGTTGAAACCGACAGCGTAATCATCGACTCAAAGTCAGGTGTTACGGGTGCAGGCAGAGGTCTCAGTCAGACAACACACTACCCCGACTGTAACGAAGCATTCTCACCCTACAAGGTAGGTATGCACCGCCACACACCCGAAATCGAACAGACTCTTTCGAAGCTCGGCGGCAAGAAGATTAAGGTCACATTTGTCCCCCACCTTCTTCCCGTAAACAGAGGTATCGTATCCACAATGTACCTCAAGCTCAAGGAAGGCGTTACCAAGGAGCAGATTCGTGCAGCTTACGAAACAAAGTATGCCGGCGAGCAGTTTGTACGCGTGCTTCCCGACGGTGCTACAGCCAACCTCAGAAACGTAAAATTCACAAATATGTGTGATATATCTCTTCATATCGACTCACGCACAGGCACACTTATCGTTGTATCAACAATCGACAATATGGTTAAGGGTGCCGCAGGTCAGGCAATACAGAATATGAACCTGATTATGGGTCTTGAAGAAAACGCAGGCCTTAACCTTGTCCCCCCTGCATTTTAATAAGGTAACCGCTAATTAAATCTAAGCCGCAATTCTCAGCGGCTACTTTTCCGTCAGAAACGCCCAAAATACTCGTTAATACACAAAGTATTGCCTGCGTTTTTTGACATTTCTGACAAAAAATTATCTCGCTGATAATCACAGCCCGATTCAATCAGCGATTACTCAAGGAGCAACCAACCAATGACATTTATAAAAGGTACAGTTACTACACCGCTTGGCTTTGTTGCAAACTCAGTCCACTGCGGTATCAGAAAAAACAAAACAAAGCACGACCTTGCACTTGTATATTGCGAGAAGCCTTGCACAGCTGCAGCTATGCACACAAGCAACCTCGTAAAGGGTGCACCTAACAGAGTTACTGCGGCTAACCTTGAAAATGGTATTGCTCAGGCAATCATCTGTAACTCAGGTATTGCAAACACCTGTGCGGCTGACGGTATCGAAAAGGCAGAGGCTATGTGCTCACTTGCAGCAGATGCGCTCGGTATCAGTGCAAAGGATGTTGTTGTAGCATCAACAGGTGTTATCGGCCCGTCTATTAATATCGAGCCTATTGCAAGCCACATCGGTGTGCTCAAAGACGGCTTAAGCCGTGACGGCGGTCACAGTGCTGCTGTTGCAATTATGACAACAGATACACACGAAAAAGAAGTTTGCGTTAAGTTTGAGCTTGACGGCAAAACCTGCTGTATCGGTGGTATGGCAAAGGGTAGCGGTATGATTATGCCTAATATGGCAACAATGCTCTGCTTCCTTACAACCGACGCTGCAATCAGTGCGGAAATGCTTAAGAAAGCTCTCAATGCTATCGTCTGCGACACATTCAATATGGTATCTGTCGACGGTGACACATCAACAAACGATATGTGTTCAATCCTCGCATCAGGTCTTGCAGGCAACAGTGAAATCACTGCAGAAGGCGCAGATTTTGATACCTTCAAGGCTGCTCTCTTCGAGGCTCTCCGTTATCTTTCACGCGAAATCGCACGTGACGGTGAGGGTGCAACAAAGCTTATCGAGTGCGCTGTAAAGGGTGCAAAGGATATCCCCACAGCTAAAACAGTTGCAAAGTCTGTAATCAACTCCTCACTTCTCAAGGCTGCAATATTCGGCGCCGATGCTAACTGGGGCAGAGTGCTCTGCGCAATCGGTTACTCAGGCGCTGACCTTGATATCAACGGCGTTGACGTTGACTTTGTAAGCTCAAAGGGCAGAATTGCTGTTTGCCGTAACGGCGCAGGCATTGAGTTTGACGAGGATATTGCAAAAACAATTCTTCTCGAAAACGAAATCATTATCGATATCACACTCTCTGACGGCAGTGCAGAAGCTACTGCATGGGGCTGTGATCTTACATACGATTATGTAAAAATCAACGGTGACTACCGTTCATAAGAGGTAACAAATGGAAGTTTCAAATTTTGACCGTTCACAGATTCTGGTGCAGGCTCTCCCCTACATCCAGAAGTATTACAACAAAATCGTCGTTATAAAATACGGCGGCAACGCAATGATTAACGAAGACCTCAAGCAAGCTGTTATGGAGGATATTGTCCTTCTTTCACTTGTCGGTATCAAGGTTGTGCTTGTGCACGGCGGCGGTCCCGAAATCAACGATATGCTTAAAAAGATTAATAAAGAGAGCAAGTTCGTTGACGGTCTGCGTTACACCGACGAAGAAACAATGGAAATAGTCCAGATGGTGCTCGCAGGCAAGGTAAACAAAGAGCTTGTTGCACTGCTTGAGCAGAAGGGCGGCAAGGCAATCGGTCTTTGCGGTATTGACGGCGGTATGATCAAGGCTGTCAAGCACCGCGAGAAGGATATCGGCTACGTAGGTGACATCACCGATATCAATATTCAGCCTGTGCTCGACGTTATCAACAGCGGATATATTCCTGTTATTTCTTCCGTTGCAGGCGGCGACCACGCTTATAACGTAAACGCTGACCTTGCGGCTTCACGTATTGCGGCTGTACTCGGTGCAGAAAACCTTATACTTATGACCGATATCGTAGGTCTTCTCCGCGATAAAGACGATGAGAGCACACTTATCAAAGAGCTCAACGTCAGCGAAGTACCTGCACTCAAGATGCAGAACGTCATCAAGGGCGGTATGATTCCCAAGGTTGATTGCTGTGTCGAGGCTGTCAGACGAGGTGTCAAACACGCAATCATTATGGACGGCAGAGTTGAACACTCCATTCTCATTGAACTTCTTACCGATGCAGGTATCGGTACTATGTTCAGATAATAAAGGTAATCGCTGAGTAAAATTGAATGCATAATTCTCAGCGGCTCTTTTTCCGCTATAATTATTCAAAAATGCTCGTTAATACACAAAGTATTGCCTGCGCTTTTTGAATATCCTATCGAAAAAACATCTCGCTGATAATCATACACCAATTTTATCAGCGATTACTAAAAGGACAGAAGATATGAACTTTGAACAGATTAAAGAAATAAACAATTCTTCCGCAATGCCTACCTACGGCCGTTATGACCTGGGTATTGCAAGCGGTAAGGGTGCCGTCGCAACCGATTTTGACGGCAGAGAATATATTGACTTCACATCGGGTATCGGTGTTAATTGCCTCGGCTATGCAGACGAGGGTTGGGCAGACGCTGTTTCTGCTCAGGCTCACAAGCTCAGCCACATCAGCAACCTCTACTACACCGATGCAACTGCTCTCTTCACTGACAAGCTGACAAAGGCTACTGGCTTTTCAAAGGCTTTTCTCGGCAACTCCGGTGCAGAAGCTAACGAGTGTGCCATCAAGGTTGCACGTAAATACAGCTTCGACAAATACGGTGAGGGCAGATATGAAATCATCACTCTGCTCAGCTCATTCCACGGCAGAACAATGTCCACACTCACAGCAACCGGTCAGGATGCACTTCATCCCGATTGTTTTGCTCCCTATAACGGTGGCTTTGTATACTGCGAGAAAGATATTGAGCAGATTAAGGCTGCAATCAGCGACAAGACCTGTGCTGTTATGATGGAAATGATTCAGGGCGAGGGCGGCGTTATTCCGCTTGAAAAGAGCTTTGTTGAAGAAGTATGTGCCCTTGCAAAAGAAAAAGACCTGCTTGTAATCATTGACGAAGTGCAGACAGGTATCGGCAGAACAGGCAAGCTCCTTGCACACGAAAATTACGGTATCAAGCCCGATGTTGTAACACTTGCAAAGGGTCTTGGCGGCGGACTTCCGATTGGTGCCTGCCTTTGCAGCGAAGCACTCAGCGGTGTTATGACAGGCGGCACACACGGTTCAACCTTCGGCGGCAACCCGATTGTCTGTGCAGGTGCAAGCTACGTGCTCGATAAGGTTAATGACGAAGCTTTCCTTGAGAATGTAAGAGCCAACGGCGAATATATCAGAGAAAAGATTTCATCCTTCAAAAACGTTAAATCCATACGCGGTATGGGTATGATGATTGGTATTGAGGTTGAAGGTAAAACAGGTGCAGATGTTGTCAAAAAAGGCATTGAAAACGGTGTTATCTGCCTGACTGCCAAAACGCTTGTTCGTCTCCTGCCTCCTCTCAATATAACAAGAGAAGAAATTGACCTCGGTCTCGAAAGACTCAAATCAGCAATAGAAGATTAAATAAGTAAGCCCGTACGGTACTTACAATACCATACGGGTTTTTATTTTCAGTAAATCGGAGTTGATTACCATAGAAACAAAGAAAAGAAAAAGCGGTGTGCTTATGCACATCTCATCTCTGCCCGGTGAATATTCAATCGGCAGTTTCGGTAAAGAAGCAAAGCAGTTTGTAGATTTTATTTCAGACTGCGGATTTTCAATGTGGCAGGTACTGCCCTTCTGCCTTGTTGACGAGTGCAACTCACCTTACAAATCATATTCGGCTTTCGGAGGCAACCCTTATTTTGTCGACCTGCCCACTCTTTTTGAGCAGGGATTGCTGACAAAAGAGGAGCTTGATTCCTGCCGCCAGCAGACACCATACAGTGCTGAATACGTAAGACTTTACCACACACGCACTGCCGTACTTATGAATGCCGCAAAGCGTGTTGACGCAGCACTCAAAGAAAAAGTCGAATCATTTATTAAAGAAAACGTTTATCTTGAGCAGTTCTGCCGATTTATGGCACTCAAAAAAGCCAATAACGAAAAGCCCTGGACTGATTGGGAAACAGAAGAAATTGACGAAGATGTGCTCTTTATGTGGAAATTTATCCAATATGAGTTCTTCGCACAGTGGGCTGAAATCAAACAATATGCCAACAGCAAAGGCATCAGCATAATCGGCGATATCCCGATTTATGTATCGTTTGACAGCTGTGATGTATGGGCAAATAAAGAACAGTTCCTGCTCGGCAAAGATAATGTGCCATCCTGCGTTGCAGGTGTACCGCCCGATTATTTCGCAGAGGAAGGTCAGCTTTGGGGCAACCCGATTTATGACTGGAATAAGATGCAGGCTGACGGCTTCAAGTGGTGGCGAGCAAGACTCAGCCACAACCTTACAATGTTTGATGCAGTGCGTATTGACCACTTCAGAGGAATTGAAAGCTACTGGAGCGTTGACGGCAACGCTACCACAGCTAAAAACGGCAAATGGGTTAAAGGTCCGGGCGAAGCCTTTGTCGATATGGCAAAGGAGATTGCAGGCGAAAAGCTGATTATTGCAGAGGATCTCGGCGACATCACAAAAGAAGTTATTGACCTTGTCGAATACAGCGGTTTCCCCGGAATGAGAGTATTCCAGTTCGGTTTCCTTTCCGATAATGATAACCCTCATCAGCCTCACAACTACACCGATAACTGTATCGCCTATACAGGCACACACGACAACAATACCCTGCTCGGCTATGTTTGGGAGCTTTCGGACGATGCGCGCAGAGGTATGCTCGAATACTGCGGCTACACCTCACCCGATTGGAATAACGGATATCAGAACATTATTCAGACGATTTTTGCTTCACACGCAGATACGGTAATTCTTCCGATTCAGGATTTGCTCGGCTACGGCTCGGACACCCGACTTAACATTCCCGGCAAAGCTGACGGCAACTGGCAATACCGCGTAACAGCCGACCAGTTGAATTCAATCGATAAAAAACGTTGGCAAAGACTCAATTACCTTTACAGAAGATAAGCCAATAGTTATTTTATTATGCATACCATAGGGGTGAACTGTGTTCGCCCGTGGTAAAAGAGATATGCCGTTTCAAAACCTCCTTTTTAAAGGAGGTGGCACGGCGTAAGCCGTGACGGAGGATTGCGAAAAAATTATAGCGATTTGATTCTATAACAACCCTCAGTCTTTTGCTTCGCAAAATCCAGCTCCCTTCAAAGGGAGCTTGTGACAAAGCAATTTACAGCGATATAAAAAACGAGCGAACACAGTTCGCCCCTACGAACAATTCCGAATTCTTAATTCCGAATTCCTAATTAAAAAACCTCACTGCATACACAGTGAGGTTTTTTGTTATGATGTTACTTTAAGGTCGGTTGTTGTCCAGGTATAACCAAGTTTTGTTTTGAGGGTATAGTTTGTATCGGCAGGGATTTTGCGAATTA
>JBGVKJ010000009.1:0-1559 GCA_045123695.1 Acutalibacteraceae bacterium | reverse complement strand
TTCCTCCCTTTGAAGGACTTGATACGGTCGAGAAAAAGTTCAGTTTTATGACACTTGACGATACCTTTGCTCTTGAAAAAACAATCAACAAAGATAGCAACGTATTGATCGTCGGTGCCGGTCTTATCGGACTTAAGTGTGCCGAAGGTCTTCACGATCGTGTGGAAAGTATTACGGTTTGTGATCTTGCCGACCGTGTACTTTCCAGTATTCTTGACACCGACTGCGCCACTATTGTGCAAAGGCATTTAGAGGCAAACGGTATTCAGTTTTTGCTTGGGGATACCGCTGTTCGCTTTGATAAGAATTTTGCTCAAATGAAAAGCGGAAAAACCGTAGAGTTTGACACGCTCGTTCTTGCTGTTGGCGTCCGTGCAAATACAACTCTTGTCAAAGATATCGGCGGCGAAGTAAACCGTGGCATACTTGTGAATGACCGCATGGAGATCTCCCTTGAAAGCATCTATGCCGCAGGTGACTGTACCGAAGGAAATGATATATCCCTGGGACAAAAAAGGGTTCTCGCTCTTCTGCCAAATGCCTATATGCAGGGGCATACTGCCGGTGTAAACATGGCAGGCGGTAATGAAGTTTTTGGCAAAGCCATTCCGATGAACTCCATCGGGTTCTTCGGTCTGCACATTATGACGGCCGGAACTTACGTGGGCGAAATGTACGAAGAAAAGACCGACAGTACATTAAAAAGACTGTTTACAAAGGATGGATTGTTAAAAGGTTTTATCCTGATTGGCAAGACCGAACGTGCCGGAATCTATACCTCTCTCATCCGTGAAAGGACACCTCTTGACACGATTGATTTTGACACAATGAAAAAAATTGCGACTTCAATCGCATTTTCTCCTGAAAATCGTAGAAAAAAATTTGGAAGTGTGGTATAATATTATGCTATTGAATGTTAGGAGTCTGGATTACAAAGCTCTAAACGAAGCTTTGCGAAAGAATGCCACGGATATTACGCTTGAAGAATGCTGCGGTCAACGCTTCATTGCCGCCGGTATGTCTGATAAGAACATCACAATTAACGGAGTACCCGGCAATGCTCTCGGTGCTTATCTCAATGGATCGACCATTATCGTAAATGCAAACGCGCAGGATGCCGTGGGTGATACGATGAACGAGGGTAAAATTATTATACATGGCAATATCGGCGATGCAGCGGGTTATGCTATGCGCGGCGGCAAGATTTTTGTCAAGGGCAATGCAGGCTACCGAGCAGGCATCCATATGAAAGCCTACAAGGAAAAGGCTCCCGTTATGGTGATTGGCGGAACTGCCGGCAGTTTTCTTGGCGAATATCAGGCAGGCGGTGTTATTATTGTTCTCGGCCTTGAGGCAAAGGATAAAAAAATCGTTGGGTTCTTTCCCTGCACGGGAATGCATGGCGGTAAAATGTTCCTCAGAAGCGAATGTAAGGACGTGAAATTTCCAAGTCAGGTAACAGCTCGCCCTGCCGAGGAATCGGATATGAAAGAATTAAAAACATATGTCATCGAATACTGTGATTTATTCGGTTACGATATGAACGAGGTATTAGCCTC
>JBGVKJ010000008.1:0-12745 GCA_045123695.1 Acutalibacteraceae bacterium | reverse complement strand
AGCTATTTTGTACAGCATACTGCCGTAGCTGTTATACTTTTCTTCGAATTCTTTTTCAAAGTCCCGGGCTTTCATAACTTCCTCCTTTCACTTATAAAACGAATGAAATCGGCAATCGGTGACAAAACAATTATTTTTATTGAAACCGTCGGTTTATTGTGATATCATTTTAACATAGAAAATGGATGGAATAACTATTTGTTGTTTCATTTTATAAAATTATCTGACACCCTGATTGAGTTGGGAATATAGGGCAGAGGCTTGCCTCTGCCGCCATAAAAGAGATATGACAAAAACGGCAGGGGCAAGCCCCTGCCCTACCCTGTATATGCAAAAAACAATTTATATAATCAAAGGTGACTACAATGAACATTATCTACGAAAAATCCAGAATAGGAATTGACAAAGCTCTGCTCAGCGTGGGCAGAGGTGTTTACGGTATCAGCGGCGGCAAGCTTGCAAAGATTATGTTTACCGCAAGCCTTGATATTCCCAACGTCGGCACAGATGTAAAAATTATCAGCGAAGATGAGGATAGCGTAACAATCGCAAAGTTTGACAAAAACGGCAAGATTCTCGATAAGGGCTTCCGTATTCTTTCAACAACCGACCTGCATTTCGGTGACGACCCCGTACTGCGTGACAAGTGTATGGGTATGCTTATGCGCCATATTGCCGACACTAAGCCTGACCTTGTTGTGCTTACAGGTGATATAATTCTCGGCAAATATCAGCACTTTGATGCTGTTCAGTTTGCACAGTTTATGGAAAAAATCGGCGTTTATTGGGCATTCACCTTCGGCAACCACGAGGCACGTGAAGAAAAAGGCCGCTTCAAAGAGCTGCTTATGAAATGTCAGACCACATTCCCCCACTGCCTTGCACGTCAGGGTAAAAAAGAGCTTTTCGGTCTTTGCAACTACTGCATCAATATACTTAAAAACGAAACCGAAATTCTCAAAACACTGTTTATGCTCGACTCGGGCAGAGATATAATTGACGAATACCGTGACGAGCACGGCTGTCCGTGGGAGTACGGCTCATACGACTTCATCAAAAACAACCAGATGAACTGGTATGAAAACAAGCTCAAAACACTGGAGGCAAAATACGGCGAAGTAAAATCGTTTATGTATATGCACATTCCGATTCCCGAGTACGAATACGCTGTAATTCAGGATGAAAACAACAGATTCGGTTTCACAGATAAGTGCGAGATTCTCTACGGCGGTGTATACGAATCCGTCGGCTGCTCAAAGCACAACAGCGGACTTTTTGCCCTCATAAAGAAGCTCGACAGCACCGAGGCAATGTTCAGCGGACACGACCACGTAAACGATTTCTGTGCGATATATGACGGTGTTTACCTCGTATACAGCCAGTGCGGCGGTTACGAAACCTATACACTTGAAGAAAAAACAGGCTGGGGCGAAGAAAAATGGGTACAGGGTGTCACTATGACAGATATCGCACCCGACGGCACATTCAAAATCAGCCCGCGATACAACAGAGATTATCTGTAAAATCAATAAAATACATCAAGGCTCCGTACGGAATTTATCCGTGCAGAGCCTTTGTTATTTATCCTATTTAAAAGCCTCCCCTGTGTAAGGGGAGGTGGGTCGGCATTTGCCGACTCGGAGGGGTTGTCCGAGATGCCACACCCTATTCAACACGTCAGATTTGACAACTGATATTTTACGTTCAAAAAATTACAAAAGTATTACATTTATCGAAAAACGATAAAAATATATTGACATTCATCAATTACGGGTGTATTTTATAGGCAAAGGAAGAAAATATATAAACGGAGGTTTCTTATATGCTTAAAATATCAACCAAAGCATCAATCAATTTATCAATCGCCATATCAGCACTCTTTTTTGTACTGTGTATTGCAGGTACCTTTATCCTGCCAACTCTCGTACCTTTACTTATTGAAATGCCCGACAACATAGGCAGTCGCGACGGCATAAGCGATTCGAGTCGCACACTTGTCATGCTCACATCCTACCTCATTCTTGCCGATATGTTTGCGGCAAACTGCTTCCTTTTCACCCTGCTCCAAAGGGTCAAAAAAGGCTTGGTTTTTACTCCTAAAAGCGTATTTCTTATCCGCAGTGTTTCGTGGTGCTGTTACATAATATGCCTGCTGTTTATTGTTCTCGGCTTTTATTTTCAGATTGCTTTTGTCGTGTCTTTTCTTGCGTTTTTCCTTGGACTTTGCCTGAGAGTAACCAAAAACGTTATTGACGAAGCAACACAAATCAAAAACGAAAACGATTTAACAGTGTAATAAGGGAAGATGATAAATGATAACAATAAATCTTGACGTAATGATGGCAAAACGCAAAATGTCACTAAACGAGCTCTCCGACAAAGTCGGCATAACGCTCGCCAACCTTTCCATACTCAAAAACAACAAAGCAAAGGCAATAAGGTTTTCTACACTCGATGCAATCTGCAAAGCACTCGACTGCCGTGTGGAGGATATAATCGAATACACACCCGATGAATAAAGAAAGGAGTAAGCTATGGAACAAAATACTACCAATGACAAAAGCCTCGAAGAGCTTGTCGGTATGCTTGTTGAAAAGAAAATAGAAGAGCTTGCAGAAAAAAAGCTCAGGCAAAACGAAACGCCAAAAGCAGCGTCTCAGCCTGTCGTAACGGTACCTGCTCAACAAACCCCCGTTATCAACAAGCCTTCTTACCCCGAAGCCGTACCTGTAGCTCAACCGCAGGCTATACCGACTGCACCGCCAAAGCTTGAAAAGGCAAAACGAAGCTTCACAGCATCAGAAACTATTTTCGCCTGGCTTTCTTATATTTTCGCCTACCTTTTCTGCAGGTCGGTACATACTGCATCTTCACCTCTCGGCGCAACACTTTTTATTGCAATACTCTTTGCCGCTACGGGTGTTTTCCTGCTCGCAACTAAACGCAAGCCGAATATCACGGCAAGTGCGGTCGCAATTTCTGCGGTTGTCATTTCGCTTTCGTTTGTTTTTTCGTCAAATACGTTCATCCACTTTTTCGCATTCAGCTACGCCGTTGCTGCCTATTGCTACTTCGTTTATGCTTCATCAGGCAGCAAATTCAAGGCAAGCTTTTCAAACTTCATAATTGCCGACTTTCTTAAAAGTGCTGTTTTATTGCCATTCAAATACTTATGGAAACTTGAAATGCCGCGTGTCTTCTTTCAAGGCAAAACAAAGAAAAGTATGGGCTTTTTTCTCAAACTCATAATCGGCCTTGCAGCAGCCGCAATTCCCACAGCGGTTGTACTTCTGCTTCTGCTCTATGACTCATCTTTTGAAAGCCTTATCAACCGCATATTTGACTTTGATATAGTCACCGTTTTATCACACATCGTAAGCCTTATTTATGCCGTTCCGATAGGAATATTTATCTACAGCTTATATATTTCATCTGTTGACGGCAGGCAGATAGTATTTCTATCAGAAGAAAAAATCACACAGAGAGAAACAAAGATCCGTTTTTCGCCTGTCACAACCTCAGTTGCGGCATCAGTACCACTGCTTGCAGTTTATGTAATATTTTTCATATCACAGTGGAAATATTATATATCGGGATTTACGGGTGTATTACCCCAAGACTTCAGTTACGCGGAGTATGCAAGAGAGGGCTTCTTCCAGCTTTGTACCGTATCTGCTATAAACCTTGTGATTATCGCGCTGATAATCGCATTCTCAAAAAAGAGCAGGTTTTACAGTGCTGTTATCAAAGTCCTCACCTGCGTTTTCTCAGTCTTTACGCTCGTGCTTATAAGCACCGCCATTGCCAAAATGGTAATGTATATCCAATGCTACGGTCTTACGCAGAAGAGAGTTTACGCAACGTGGTTTATGGCTGTACTCGCACTGATATTTATCGCCGTTGCACTCAGCAGATTTATATCTAAAATCAAGATTGCAGCAGTTGCATCGGCCATATTTGTCATATCATTTGCAGGTCTCTCGCTTTGCAACGCTGACAGTATTATTGCAAAGTACAACGTAGACCGCTACCTTGACAGCACACTGCCAACGGTTGACGTCGCTGCACTCAACAACCTAGGCGATGCCGCTGTGCCCGATATGGTTCGCCTTGCCAAGTATTACGACAATAAGTACGGAACCGACATCACCGAAAACTATTCAATTTTAGAGTATCATCCTACCGGTTATCTTGAACTCAGACAAGTACTCGTAAGAGCACAGCAGGCTGAACGTAACGACTCCGTATTCGGCTTTTCACTCAACTCAATGCGTGCCAAAAAAGCGCTCGAGGAACTGGGTGTAATAAAAAAACACACTATGACGAAGCTCTCGAAATAATCACACCGGAAGACACAGAAATATATTATGACAGATAAGATATGCCGACTTCTCTCAACGGGAAGTCGGCATTCTTTATAACGCATAATTTATCTGCTCTTCATCAACAAGCGGATACATTATCAGCTCATTTGAAGCAAGGTCTGTGCGGTGCATATCAACCGCAGTAATCTGACGGTTATTGTAGGTTGTGTAGTAATATATCCCCTTGTCGGCGTTACAGCAAGAAGTATACACAGTTATTTCGTATTTTCCGTTTTCAAGTGCACAGCATCCCCTCGTCTGCACCACACTGCCGAGGATATGAAAGAACTGCCCTACGCTCGATTTTTCATCCGAGTCACTCACACTGTTGAGTTTTGTAAAAGCCGCACGCACAAACCTCGACTGCGACGAAACGTCACCCGGCAGACCGATTGCACCCATTCCCCTGCTGTAAACATCAAGCTTTATATCGGGTGCAAAAGTATTGCGTGGCGGCATAGGTGAAATCCCCATATAATTATTCAGATTAAACATCTGCATCGGGAATGACGGATTGTTTGTCAGCACACCTACGCTGTTATCGTAAATTTTCAGCCCTTCTTCTACCGACTCTACGGTTATAGCCTGCTCTTTGTCCGCTATAATCCAATGAAGCTGTGATGCGGGCAAATCTTTACTGAAAGCCTCACCTGTTATATTGATTCTGCCGAGCAAAGCCTTTGCCTGTTTCACACTATCACACTGTGACAGCACCCAAGGTATAAACTCAAACTGTGCTATATTATCCTTATCATCGGCAGGCTGAAAATAGTGTGCGTTGCCGACAAAATTCAGCCCTGCCATACAAAGCCCTTTTTCATTCATCGCATCGTAATAAAGCGGATAATCATCGACAATGTAAGCCATACCGATTATTGCATAGTGGGTTTCAATTACTCTGCCGTTTCTGAATTCAAGTGCAAAATTACGCGGAGTTACCGCAACTTGCTCGTTATATGAAAAATCGTTATCAAGAGTTCTGCCAAAATAAAAACATTCTGTTTTATAAGTAACCGCAGTACACATATCACCATCACCTTTCAAAATTAAGTATGCCCCGAAAGTAAAAAAACAGCCGCCCCCCGAAGAGAACGGCTGAATTTTTTGTGCATAAGAATAGAAAAAAGAATTATATAATTATGCTTCTTCTCTCATCTTTGCAAAGCACTCGCTGCAGTATACAGGGCGATCCTCACGGGGTCTGAAGGGAACCTTGCATTCTGCGCCGCAGCTTGCACAAACAGCGTCGAACATCTCGCGCTCGGGCTTATTTGCGTTCTTGCGTGCATCACGGCAGGACTTGCAGCGCTGAGGCTCGTTTTCAAAGCCCTTTGCAGCATAGAACTCCTGCTCGCCGGCTGTGAAAACGAATTCGTTGCCGCATTCCTTACAGATGAGAGTCTTGTCTTCGTACATTTTGGTCTACCTCGCTAAAAAAATATTTGTTGACACCCCGGGCGGACTTGCACCGCCATCTTGTTAAATAACACGCTCTTTTTGAGCTACATGGGCATATATGCTTACTCGTCAATCAGCCTTTAGCTTGCGGCGTATACGCTGCACAGCGTTGTCGATTGATTTGACGGATTTGCCTGTCTGAGCCGCAATCTGTGCATAGCTGCTGCCACGCAGATAGCTTGCGAGCACCGTCCTCTCAAAATCTGAAAGGCGGATTCTGATTTTTTCGGAAATCTCTTCAACAGCTTCGTATGAACTGAATTCGTCGTATGTACCGTACTCTGTCGAATAAAGGCTTTCGAGAGTGACTGTAGGGACACTACTCTTATTCTGCTGCTTGTAAAGCGCAATCATACTGTTTATAGCCGAGCGACAGGCATAAGTAGAAAACTTAGCACCGTTACCCGCATCGTATGAGCGGATTGCGTGGAGCACGCCGATAAGCCCCTGCTGCTGAAAATCCTGCTTGTCCTGAGAATCGAAGCCTGCAAACTGCGCTGCCTTATAGCTGACAAAGCCGGAAACACGGCTCATCAATTCAACCACCGCACCGCTTGAGCTGTCGGCTCTTGCCATAATAACAAGCTCTTCGTCGGATAATTCTTTTAAAAGAGCTTCGTTCAAGCTGCAGTGCCTCACTTTCATTGGGACAAGTACAGTTATAATACTTTATAAAATAATATTTGTCAATAGATTTTATCGATAAATTTGCAAAAATTTATACATTTTTTACAACTGCGATGAAAAATTGTCGAAAATTATTAGTTTTTTTGCTGTAATTCGTCTAAATCGAGATTATAAGCTGTAATAAACTCGTCAATAAACGTCTGCGCTGCAGGAATATCGAGCTGTGAAATCAATGCAAAAGTTGCTTTTTTTGCACTGTTAAACTCGGTGTTACCTGCCTTTTCTTCTTCTATACACTTGATATATGCCGAGATTTTATCGGCAGCCTTTACAAGCTTCCAAAGCTCCGAATCCGCATCATCCTTTACAAAGAAACCTTTGTAACTATCCTGCATATACTCAGGCAACATCGAAACAAGATGCGCCGCAGTTTCACGCTCAACAGCCTTGTAAGCCTGCTTGAGCTGAGGGTTGCCGTATTTGATAGGGGTCGGCATATCGCCTGTAATTATCTCGGGCATATCGTGATAAATACCCAGCAGTGCGGCACGCTCTGCGTTGAGCGATGCACCGTACTTTTCGTTTGATATTACAGCGAGTGAGTGTGCTATCGCCGCAACCTCAAGAGTATGTTCACTGAGATTCTCCTTACGTGTGTTGCGCATAAGTGCCCAGCGGTCGATATATTTCATTCGTGAAAACATTGCAAAAAAACTGTATGACATTGTTATTGCTCCTTTATTCTGCTTCGGGATTTTTGAGAATCAGCACATGATTCTCCGCTTCTTCATAAACCTCATAACCCATTATAAGGTAGTACTCTCTGAGCTGCTCTGTTTCGTGCGCAAGTGATGGGCGCATATCAAATACAATATAATCGGTCTCGTTTTTGGAATTGACCTCGTAAATTTCGTGGCGGTCTGCGATATGCGGCACAAGGAATGTGCTTGCTTTGACGGAAGCGTCGTCGGGAATAGTTTCAAGCACGCTATCCATAACATCAAAGCTGATTTCAGAGCTGTTATATCGCATAATATATGCGCCAAGTTTCGGGCCAACCGTAACCAAACTGCACATTACGGCAGCTACAGCCGCAAGACTTGAAATATATCTTCTCGGTCTTTCTCCAAGCTCTGAAGCATTTATAACGAAAAGATAGAGCATACAGGTGATAGCACCGTAATTGTACTGAAAATCAATTGAAAACTGATAGACATAAGTTGTCATAAGATTAAAAAGCATAAAGGGCAGTAAAAGTATAAAGTGCGAAACCTTCCTGGTTGCAAGCGGCATAAAGCCGAGAGGCAGCAACATATATACAATATAGTTCAGCTTTTCAACCTTAAGTGTCTGGTCAAAAACATATCCCGGATTGATTAGAATTATGCGCACCATACCTATAAGGCCGTTTTCCTCGTACATATAATTCTGGTAATGATTTGACAGCACACCGTCGCCGAAACGTGTCAGCAATGACACCGCAGTAACGAAATATGCAACCGAAACCACGGCAAGTATTATTCCGTGAAGATATTTCTTACGTGAAAGAAAAACAAAAAGACCGAAGAAGAAAATGTACAGGCAGGCATCCTCTTTGATGCAGAAAACAAAGAATGTCGCAATATACATAAACAGATACTTTTCACGCTCAAAGAAATAGAACACCCACAAAAGCAGAGGCACAAGGAAGCAGTTTTCGTGAATATCGTAGCTTGTGCCGCAGATGATTATGGGGCTGAATGCGTATGCAACAGACAAGAGAATTATTATCTTATTGCTGAGGCCCTTATGCTTTGCAAGCAGATAAAGCGGCAGAATACCGCCTGCAAGCACAAGCGCCTGGCTTATCTGCAGAGTATACGGTGACGGAAAAATAAAATAGAGCGGTAAAAGCAGATAATATATCGGTGAAATATGAACGGCAAAATGCGAAAGCAGCTTGTCACGCTCGCTTGAAGTTATTGGCAGACCTGTTTCTTTCATATGATGGAACATATTCACAAACAGACCGAAATCAAAATTAGGCGAACTGTAAGTAGCATACCTCAGGCAGGTAAGCAGAGCTATAACAAAAAAGACAACAAACGCCATCACAGCGACCATAGCAACAGTAAGCTTATTACCGATTTTTATTTTGCCGAGAGACAGCTTGTCATCTTTAAGAAGAAAAACAAGCATTATTGCAGCAAGTATTATAAGACTCAGGCAAAGCCAGAAATCGAACCTTACCGTAAGTAAGAACGAACTGAAAGCTGCAAACAAAACTGCCATAGCCCACGAATCGGTATTCTTTTTAGGGAAAGCAATTTGTACAACCGACAGTAAACCGAACACACCGAAAAGGGCTGTTGCATAATCTATTACATCAACATTGAATGCATACTCAATATCCGTAAAAGGTATGGGATTTTGATGCATCACAAAAACATTGAGACCGCACCAGGCGGCAATAAAGCGCTGTATGAGCTTATCAATTTCAAAACAGCTTGTAAGAATCTTTTTCATTTTCTACCTCACTAAAAACAGATAGTTAAAGTTATTATATCAAAATTATATAAATAAAGCAACCAACAGCAGACAAGTTGTAATTTTAAAATAACATCCGCCATTTTCAGACTTGATTTTTCAGCTGTTTATGTTTATAATGTTGATTGATTTCCGCCCGTAGCGAAGCTGGATATCGCAGCAGATTCCGATTCTGAAGGCCGGGGGTTCGAATCCCTTCGGGCGGGCCAAACAGCGCCTCTTGCGAGGCTAAAAGAAGAAAGAATAGAGAATAAATGATAAATAATAAAATGGTGCTGCGGCGCTGTTTGTATTATTCTTTATTCAATATTCTTTTTTCTTTATTCTTTTGAGGTGTAAGAAATGAAAGATAACATTCTACTTGACAAATCCTTGAAATTTGCCGCACGAATTGTTAAACTCCATAAATATCTCATTAAAGAGAAAAAAGAAACGATTATTTCAAAGCAAATAGTTCGTTCGGGTACAAGTATCGGTGCAAATGCAAATGAAGCAGTTTACGGTGTATCAAAAGCGGATTTTATCGCCAAACTGCAGATTTCGTTAAAAGAAACAGCAGAAACGGAATATTGGCTTCGACTTCTTATATTATCAGATTATATAACAGAACAAGAAGGAGATTCGTTGCTAAACGATTGTTTGGAAATAAAAAGAATCCTTGTTTCAACTTTGAATACAGCAAAAGAAAATAACAAATAGTTTTAACGCATTAGTTCGGAATTCGAGGGATTTGATCGAGCAAAGCATTAGGTTCTTGGAGTGGTATGCGTAAATACTTAGAACAAGAAATGTTGGCGGACATATTAAAAGGCAGAGTAAGATATGGTTGCTTAAATACGCAACCTCTGTTATAATTAAAGTCAGAATGGAGGTATGTAAAATGAGCGTAAAATCTGAATGTTTGTCATATCTGGTAAGTGCCAAAGCCGAACTCACACAAAGCTTTCCTCAAAGTGAGCAACTGACTGACAGCTTGTTTGCGGTATTTTCAGATTTTGTAACAGGCGATTACGAAGGTATATCCGAAAATAAAATTTACCGCTCATTCCTGAACACATTAACAGAGATAATAGAAATTGCTTTTGAAAACAGAGCATCCAAATCATTTTTGCGCAGTTTTTTTAAAATCCTTAATAATAAAGCTGTCACTGATTATCTTTCAGAACTTGCCCCGAAACATACCTCAGACTTTAACAACTCGTTGGCACGAATTGCAAGTGAATTTGTTTACTGGCAGGAATCCGACCATAAAAAAGAGCTGAAACTGAATTATCTGAAAGACATAATTGAAAGTTGGATGTAAACTCATATAAATGCCAAGCATCGGATAAAATGTCCGATGCTTTTTGTTTTAATCGCGGATTCAACCAACTTAGTCTGCATATATTACCTTGGGGTGATATATTTGAATAGATCATTGAAACTATGGCAAATCGGCGGTTTTATTTTTACAGGCATAGCTGGAGTCTTGTTGCATTTTCTTTATGGCCTGACAAACGGCAGTATAATTGTTGCACCGTTTTCGGCAGTAAATGAATCGATATGGGAGCATATGAAGCTCCTTTTCTTCCCGACATTTGCATTTGCCGCAATTGAGTACACATATATCGGGAAAGATTATGAAAATTTTTGGTGTGCAAAACTTACAGGTGCATTATCGGGGTTGCTTTTGATACCTGTATTATTCTACACTTATACGGGTGCATTGGGTGTTATCTCAGACTGGTTCAATGTAGTTATCTTCTTTATCGCGACAGGCACATCATATTATGTCGAAACCTTGCTTTTAAAAAATCAGGCAGAGATTTTCAAAACACCTTGTATTGCTTTTATTATATTATGTATGATTGCGCTGCTGTTCGTTATCCTGACTTTCGTTCAGCCGGAAATACCGCTGTTTATGGATATGTCAACAGGCAATTACGGTATATAACTTGCTTTTTTATTTCTTTACTGTATAATAAGAGCAGATATAAACCGAAAGGGATTTATAATATGAAAAACAAATCCACACTTGTTTTTACGGGCGACATAGGCTTTGACCGATATATGTACGGCAAATGGGACGACAACGAGCTTATCTCCGACGAAATACTCGCTTTCCTTCACAGTGCAGACCACGTTATAGCAAACGTTGAAGGCCCCGTTGCAGTCGCTGAACAAAACACAACAACCGAGGGTGCTCAGCAGCTGCTTCACACTATCGACCCGAAGGCTGTAAAAGTACTCAACAATATGCACGCCGATATATGGAATATCTGCAACAACCATATAATGGATGCAGGCGAATACGGAATCAGAAGCACACTTGAAATTGCCGAAGAAAACAATGTAAAAACAATCGGCGCAGGTATGGATATTCACGAGGCAAGAAAGCCTGTAATCCTCGACGAAGCAGGCGGAATCGGAATGTTCGGCGTAGGTTATCAGCGTGCGTGCCGCAAGGCAGACGAAAACAAGGCAGGCTGTTACAGCTGGAGTGACCTTGATGAAATTCAGAAAACGATAAACGAAATCAAAAAGACATGCCGTTGGTGTATTGTTGTAGCGCACGCAGGTGAAGAATTTACTCCCCTGCCCTCTCCTTACACAAGAGAAAGATACCGCCTGTATCTTGAAATGGGCGCAGACATTGTTGTAGGTCATCATCCGCACGTGCCGATGAACTACGAAACCGTTGGCGATAAGGTGATTTTTTATTCACTTGGCAACTTTATATTTGATACCGATTATCAGCGTTCACAGTACAACACCGAATTCGGTCTGATTGTTAAACTGAACTTCACCGAAACAGATTTTACATGGGAGCCTATGGGGCTTGAAATACTGCGTGGTGACGAACATATCGTAAAATCACCTCTGCCGAGAATTTTCACCGATGTGCAGGAGGAGGAATTCAACCTTCTCTCTCCTTTATCTACAAAAATGCACATAGCCGCTACCAAGCGACAGATGACCTACCTCAACCCTGCACGGTTCAAAAACGCAACCGAAGAAGAGTGGGCAGAGCACTTTGCAGAGCCGCTCCGAACAGGCCGCGTGCCGGGCGAAACACTCGACTTTTATATTCTTTGTCCGCTTGCGGAAAAAGCAGACAGCAACGAATGGCAAAAAAGCAAACTTGAAGATGTAAAACAATATATATTGGAGCAGATGTAAAAGATGGCTTGTATCGCATTGATACAAGCCATCTTCTTTATTTCAATATTACTATTGTTACGCCTGTTTCGCCTTCGCCGTAAACACCGAGGCGGAAAGATTTGACAAAACTGCACTTACGAAGATAGTTGTGAGTTGCCGCACGGAGTGCACCCGTACCTTTACCGTGTATTATAGTAAATTCACTTAAGCCGGTACGAAGTCCGCTGTCAATAAAGCGGTCAATTTCAATCAGCGCGTCGTCTACCATCATACCGCGAAGGTCGAGCCTTGTTTCAGCGGCAAGTGTACCTCTGCCCTCAAGACTGTCGCCTTTCTTACGCGGCGCGTTGGACTGCGGCTGTTTCTGCTTTTCGCTGAGCAGACGAAGATTTTCAACCTTCACACGCATCTTTGCAGTACCTGCCATTACCTGTACATTGTTGCCTTTTTCAAGTGCAAGCACGGTTGCCTGCTTATTGATACCGACGATAAGCACGTTATCGCCTACCTTGAGCGGTCTGGGGAGCACATAATCGCCGTCATCCTCGTAACCATCAACAGGGTCAGCCGCCGCATCCATAGCTTCAACGCCTTTTTTGACAGTTGCTCTTGCACGGCGTGCAAGCTCA
>JBGVKJ010000007.1:0-42347 GCA_045123695.1 Acutalibacteraceae bacterium | reverse complement strand
GCATACGCCCTGTCTCCCGACTCTGCCGTAAGATCAAATAACATATCTGCCGCCGCAAGGAACTCGTATCTTACACCGGTACGGGTAAGCTGTCCGCTATACCTTGCAAAATACTTGTCAGCAATAGCAATAATGCCCTTGGGATCAATACCCTTCTTGCTGATCGAGCTCTTCACCGCCGCAACCTCGCCCGCAGTAGCCCTCTTCCCGTCTGCAAGTGCATATCGAATGTCAGGTTCATACGATGAAAACGTTCCAACGTTGTCGGTCGCGGATTTGATTTGCGTTTGCCCTTCAACGTAATAGGTATCATTTTTGAGATCTATGATACCGTCATAATCACCGGCATTATATTCTTTAGCCCAATTTCTTCTATCAGCATCCGCTTCTATTACGTATGGGTTTTTCATGTGAAGATATACAGGCATTATAATTCCGCCTCTGTCTTGTCCTTTTGAGAATAATCCGTTAGCAAACTTGAACGCCTTATCATAGCTCGAAGTGAAATAAAATCCATCGCCGAGAGCTCTGCCGAATTTTGCTTTATCCTGAAGCTCAAAAGTTGTAAAGTTTTCTCTCGTTCCGTGATAGAACACCTTTGGTGTGCCATCATCATTAAGAAGCAACGGACTTATTTCCGGCGCAGAAGTAAAATCTTTGTCATATGTCTTGACAAAATCGTACAAATCGGCTATACTATATGTAGTAGCTGAGGGCGAATCGGTTAAGCCTCCTTTATTGGAGTGAACACCGTTATCAAACTCGGCTACTTTTTGTATATATTTAAGACTATACGCTCTGGTAAAACTTTGGTTTTGCTTTTGTGAATATGCTTCTTCCGCAAAAAGCTTAATAACAATATTTTTTCCATTCAAATTTACAACAGCATAAAGGCTGTGCATCCAAGAGGTTCCATTTAATTTTTTATTACTTGTGTTATTAGATACAACAGTATCAAGTAATATTGATTTTTCGACAATATGGGGCAGATTAGATGCAATAATTAACATGTCGCCCTTATATGCTTTTGGAGCATGTAGTGCAGATTCAACAGCAATATCCTTACTCCAAGAAAATTTACGACCCGTATCTGCGTTTATAGCATTTCCAGAACTTATTTTAGCAGAATTATCAACTTCCACTATATTAACAGGAGAATGATCATATGCTCTCCAATCACCAAACCATGCACGGAAAAAAGGAGATTTTACACCAAGTTCTTTATAAAACTTGTATGCCCACTTTTGTGTTGCTTCGATATCTTCTGCGGTAAATTTGTTAATGCTTAACTTTTCATCTCGTTCGTAAATTTTATGTATTGCTTCAACATCAGCAAATGTAATCGGCTTATCATAATCGCTAAATTTCGGTCTTGCCGCTGCAAACCTCTCCCCGCTATCCTGCACCTTTGTGCCGGAGGCGGTTTTTTTATTGCTCTCGGCATTCTCATCCGGCACCAGCTTACCAATTTTCTTGATAACCTTCTTCGGCACCTGTGTTGCCGTGCCACCCAGCTCATCAACAAGCTTTCCGATCTTCTTGATCTGTTCCTTTTTATCGACCGTCGTCACGTCCTCGACTACGTTCATTCCTGCATTCCTTGCAGCCACCTTGTCAAAGATCTTCTTGTACTCCTGCAGCCACTTCTTTGCCGCTGCATCCATCTCGGGTGCAAAGCTGTATCTCTTCGGTGCACCCTTGAAGAAGGCTATTACTCTGTCCTTAAGACTCGGCTCCTCGCTGAGAATATACTCCCATACACCGGGATTATTAAATACCTCCTCTGCATATGCCGCCGCTACCTCCTCGGCGCTTACTCTCCTTGCGGAATCATAGCTTCTCTCCTTCTGCTCCTCCGCCATATACTGCTTTGTAACAGAATCGCGCTTCGCCTCATCCAGGTTGTTCCACGCCTGCATGAACAGTCTCTTGATCTTAGATGACCTGAACATCTTGTGGAACACCTCGTGACCCAGCAGTCCCGAATACAGCCTTGTTCTCGGTGACTTCGGATTTATGTATATACTATTACGTCCGTCATACCTCGCAGGCTTGTCTGCCTCAATCGTCGGATCTACAATAATATTCAATCCGCTCTTGGCAGCGATCCTTGCGAACAGGATCTGATCCTTTACCGAAATACCGTTTGCTCTTGCGCTACGTAAGGTTGCCCTGACAGCCTCTTTTTCTGCCTCTGTCAGCTTTTTGTATTCGGGTACGTTCTCATTCGCAAAATCATTAAGCTCGCGGTCAAGAGCCGCCATCTCGCTCTCAGCGTCAATTTCTGCGGCTCTTTGCTTTAACCTTGCAACAATAGCCTCCATGTCGGCAAGACTCATAGCATTTGTCACGTGCCCGGTCTCAAAATCGTAGAGACGGAATTTGTCTCCCTCTCGTATTATCGCAAAGTCTGCCTTGTCTGTCTTAAACCTCGTAGCACCCTGCGCAAGGGCAGAAACGCTCGTCGGCATACCGTTAGTATATCCCTTTGCTCTCTTCGCCTTCTCGATAGCCTCATAGCCGCCTCTGTGCAGCTCTGCCTGTCCGCTGTCACGGAAGGCCTTTATTCTTGCTGCCAGATCCTCGGGTGTTACTGCCGTCCAGTTGCTTATACCGAGCGCCGCACCCAGCTGATTAATTGTAGCCGCATCTGCCGTAGACAAAAATCTGTTAAGATTCTGTTGTGTAGCAATGCTGGATATATCAATATCACCGTATATGCT
The DNA here is from genome assembly GCA_045123695.1 of Acutalibacteraceae bacterium. Classification (GTDB taxonomy): domain Bacteria; phylum Bacillota; class Clostridia; order Oscillospirales; family Acutalibacteraceae; genus UBA8612. Next base: position 39,624 of record JBGVKJ010000007.1, on the reverse strand, counting down.
GTTTGCAAAGCTCTGTGCATCAAACTCCATTCTGCCAAGCATGTTGTTTATTACAACCGTGCGAAGCAATCCGTTCTCGCTCATCGCCTTCTCAACGCTTCTGACAAAAGCCTTGCCGCCCTTGTCGGTTACAAGCCCTGCAGTAAGCTGCTCTACCGTAATGCTGTCCTGTCCGGTCTTTTTATAGAAGTTGTTAAGCGCATCAACGGTACTCTGTGCATTTTGTGCTATACCCTTTGCCGCATTTACCATCGAGGGAACCAGCACCGCCGTTGTCACCATTCTGTCAAGCTCGCCGATCTTCTCCATAGTTGCCATGGTAGGCTTGCCACCGCTTGCCGCAAGTCTCTGCTGTACCTCGTTATACAGATTTGTAACAGCCTGAAACACCTCAGATCCCGTCTGCTTTTCGCTTTCGTAGTTGCTTACAGCCTGTGCGTTATGCATCAGGTTATTCATCTTTGTGCTATCTGCAGAGATCTTAGCACCTCTCCTTGTAGTTATCGCCGAGCTTATTCCGATTTTACCGCCTTCAATAAGTCCACCGGCTGCCGCACCTAAAAGAAAGCTGTATGCAACGTCACCTACACTGGCATTCGGCGCATCGGGGTCGTAGGTATTTTGCTTAATTGCAGGTTCAAGAAAGGTCTCAATACTTTCCTCAATACCCTCGGATACCATCTCACCCACAAGCTCCTTGCCCGTCTTTGAGCTAAATATCTTCTTTATTATGTTTTTGGCTGTTGCCTCGCTGCCCTCTTCTGCAATTTCACCAAGAGCTCCGCCAATAGCCTTGCTGGATGCCTTCTTGCTAAAGCTCTCGCCGATCTCCATACCAATCTCGGTTGTAGCCTTACCAAACATTCCACCTGTAGCTGCTCCAATGCCACCGGAAATAAGCTCAATACCTGCCGCCAGAGCACCGCTTCCCATACCGCCGGCCCATTCCTTATTGCCAAGCTCACCCGTCTTATTTACTGCCTCGTTTATTCCTCGGCCCGATCCGGACGTAAAGCTTAAGCCCGCACCGAGTAACATCGCAAGACCTGTAGACGCACCTGCAGCCGCTAATACTAAACCAAGGCCAATATCCGGCGCAGCTCCGCCAAGCACTCCGGTTAGATCTCCTGCTACCTTCATTCCCGTACCGGGATTGTATTTTTCATCAGCACGGTTATAGTTATACCAGTCGTTCTGGAATATCTCCTGCGCCTTCTCATCATTGCCTCTTATCTCGGCAATGCCTCCGGCTACGAAGTCAACTATACCCTCAATATTGCTAACAAGACCGTCAACGAACTTTGTACCCAGGTATTCAAGACCGCCGCCAAATCCGCCCACGTTCTTCGGGCCCGAATTCTCTTCGGTCTCCTCTACCTTTCCGATCACCGTGACCTTCTTTTCTTCATCCTCAGTGCTCGTATTACTTCCGGCAGCAGAGTTTTCACCCTGCTGCCTTTTATATTTGTTGTAACTATCGGTTAGTAATCCCATAAATTACTCCTTGTTGTTATTTCCTATTGCTTCGTCAAGCAGTGCTTTGTCGTTTTCGTTTTGAGGGGTGATCTTATAGAATTTATAAGAACTACCATCATGATGACATAAATAATATGTTCCCTCTTGATATGCAACAACAATTTCATCGCTGTAATCGTTCATATCTATTTTTACTCCAGTAGGAATGTCTTTAGACTCAAGTTTTTCGCAATCCAAAGTAATGCTATTGTCTTCTTCAATATTGTCTTCTTCAAAAAGGAACAATGCTGTTCCGTCGTTCATAGGAGAGAATCTTGGAAGTTGTGTTCCGTTCGACTTTACTTGGCCGCTAAGCCCTGCAATCTTTTCCGAAGGAACATATACACTTGATTTCAAAGCCTCAAGTGCATTATTCTCGGCCCTTGGATGCCAGAATCTGGTGTTAATCATATAATAATCGTCGCCCTTCTTTAAATAAAGCTGATCTCCGTATGCAAACACCTCGTTGTCTCTTATCTTCGCGCTTGCAAAAGCATCTATAAGAGGCTTATAATCGATCTTTCCGCCGCTCTCAACTCTGTAGGTCTTTTCGTTAACTGTAATGTTAAAGTTATCGCCTGCGCTAAGATCCTTTCTAGCTCCCAAAGCGTCTCCCTTAAACTCAGCACTGGTTCCACGTATTATTGTAGCTCCGGCTTCACCTTCTATCGCATTTGCCAACTTGGTTTCCGTACCGGGAGAAAGTAATCTACTTTCTATCTCATAAATTTTTCCGTCCTTCTTTAAGTATGCCTGATCTCCATATGCAAATACCTCTCTGTCCTGGACGCCTGCAGCCTTTGCAGCGGCAATAATTTCCTTGTTTTTTGTTTCTCCACCGCTTTGTACTTTGTAGGTCTTTTCGTTAACCGTAATGTTAAAGTTATCGCCCTTGCCTAAGCTCTTATTGGGGCCGGCAGCATCATCTTTAAACATAGCATTCTTGGCTTGAGTAAGTTTTATATCATTATTTGTTTCCACATTAGCTACGGGAATGTCATTTTTTGCATTAGTGATTGCTTGGGTGTATACATCTCCCCAAAGTTTATCATAATCCGCTTTTCCAAACAGCATTCTTGGCTCAATTTTATAGGCAGTATTTCCAACCTTTAAATACAGGTCGGAGTCGTATCCAAAGACCACCCCATCAGAAACCATTTGCGATGCTTTTTTTACTGTTGTATCTGCCTCTCCGCCACTTTGTACGCGATATACTATGTCTCCGACTTTTACAGTAAAGTCATCGCCCTTACGATAATCCGTAAATAATCCCTTGTTCTCTGCAAGATTTCCGTTGCTAGTAATGACCAAATCTTCTTTTATATTTTTTATGGCCTCCCAAGCACCTGCATCTGCTTTCCCTTCTTTAACAAGCTTTTCCACATCGGATATAATCGAATTTAAGGTTGCTTTGTTACCTCCTGTGGCAGCTTCTAAGATCTTATCATAAGTTTGGGTTTTATCATACGAACCCGAGTCAGGAGGCTCAATAATCGGCTGGTCATCACCATCCTCATTATCACCGGTGCCACCGTTTTCGTTATTTGCACTGCCCCCTGTACCTCCGGTGTTGCCTGTGTTGCCTGTATTACCGGTATTGCCTGTACCTCCGGTGTTACCTGTGTTGCCTGTATTACCGGTATTGCCTGTATTCCCGTTGCCGCCATTGCCGTAATTAACGCCGTCCTTCAAACTGCCGTCAGCATTAAAGTACATATTGATATACGACTCAGCTGTCGTATCATCTACATTAGCCTTCTTAAGATATTCTCTCATTGCATCAGCATTAGGTGTCTGTCCAAGGCTTGACATATACGTCATATAGTCTGTAAACAGGAACAAACTGTACGAATCATTAATCAAATCAACAAGATCCTGAGATATCTGTCCGCCGCTTGCATAGTTCTTGAGTACTGCCTCAGCCTCTGCCGCATTGATATCGCCGTTCTTAATCTCCGTAAGCACCTCATCAACCTTCGCCTTATATTCCGCATCAAGCTGCACACCGTATTCCAGCTTCCACTGGTCCAGCGCCGCCTGCTGATTGTACTTGTCGGTATTTGCCTTATACATCATATCTCTGTAATTCGAATCCGCAAGCTGCTGCGCATAGCTCATCTGACTTCTTGCCGCATTGATTTCGTCTGTTCTTGCTTCATACGCCTTACCGCCGAGATAATCCGAATATCCGCCGCCCGTAAGTCCGGACGCCAACAGCTGCTCCGCCTTCGCTCCATAGGTAGGCTGATTGGCTCTGAAATTGCCCTGCGCCTCTCGCATTGCAATATTGTATTGATCCTCTGCCTTCTTATAAGCATCATCCTTCAGCTGCTCTGCATAATTGATATCTGCGTTATACTGATCTACAATGCTCTCTTCCCTCTCTCTGAGTGCTGCAATATAAGAGTTAGGATCCTCAACCTCAAACTCTTTTTTTTCTCCTCCGGTCTCTTCGCCTCCTACCTCGTTCTTCAACTGCTTGGGCTTCACAAGATTTCTCGTATACTGTCCTTCCATTGTAACCGTGGGATTCTGCGCAGGCGTTACCACCGATCTCATCTGTACAGGTGTTGTAGGTGCGCCACTGTTAACGTATGCCTGATAGCTGTTTCCTCCCACAGCCGTAGGATTTATCGCGCTCGCCTGCACCAGTGTATTCGCTTCTCCCACTTTATAAGGTAACTTCTCCAGTGTACTCGATTCACCGGGCCTTAGTACCGCTTGTTGCATTACAGGCTGATTATTAACTAACTCCTGCGTGTAATTGCCGGTAGCTCTTTTTATCTTCTTGTTAGTCATATTGCTTATCTTCCTTCATTGTATTTCTTTATCTCGTCGGCAACGTAGCTCTCATAGCTTTCGTGATCCTTTACGTCCCTCTCAAGGCCCTTTGCCACGTTATACATATGCTCACCGTAAGCAGCTCTGTTCTCTGCCTCGCCCTGCAATGCCGCGATCTGCTCCTGCTGCGCCGCCATCATCTGCTGCATCTGCGCTATCTGCGCCTGCTCTGCAATAACCGCCTTGATCCTCTCCACGTTGTCCTGAGCAAAGGGATAATGCGCCTTCTGCTGATTCAGCCAATACATAAGCTGGGCCTTAGGATCTTTAGGATCTCCATACGTTCCCTTTTCAAAGTTGGCAAGGTTCTCCGCCCACAGCGTCGCTCTGTCGGTAGACATATCCACCGACGCATCCGCCGAGAACAGGTATGAATCATCGTAGTACCACTTGCCGTCCTCATCCTGCACAAGGAAATCATATCTTGAGAAGCTTACCTCCTGCACGTATCCGTAGCTGTCTACGTATGCTGCAGGTCTTGGCTCGTCTGCAAATGCAAGCAGCAGCTCAAACATTATTCTGTCTATCTGACTCCATGCAAAATTCTTCATCTTTCGCTTAGAATCCAGACGGCCCGAGGACTGCATTGCCTGTGTCTGCTTTGCCACACCCGACTTAGCACTTGGATCATAGTGACCCTGGAATGACTCGCTGATTCCCAGCACTCTTTTTGCTTGATCGTAAAGTCTGTCTGCTTCTATAATATCCAGCTGTATATTTACTTGGGTATCAATAACACCGTACTGTCCAGCCTCGCCCGGTCTTACTCTTATCACCTGACCGAATACCGAGTTATTTGGCGTAATAGTAGCATCCTCGGGAATATATGCCGTAACACCTGCCTTCATCAGCTTCTGCATGATCCTCGACTCTACCTTGTTTATTGCCTGCTGCTGTGGTCTGATGAACTCGCAGTCGCTCTGACCAAGCACCGATCCCTCTCTCGACGTGTTTTTTCTTATCACCACAGGGAAGCTCTTCGGCTTATAGAAAGGAAGCTTCGTTGCCTCTGTCTTCTGTATCTGTCTCGGCTCCATCAGCGGCAACGTAAGGCCGCTCGCCTCGTCAAAAGCTGATAATGCCTGTCCCATTCCGTCAAGTACAGGCATCTCCACGTCCTCCATGACAGGATTGCCCTCCTCGTCATACATAGGCGACTCGGCAGGAATAACCGTCTTACCGTCTGTAAGCACTATATCCTCGGTCAGCTCCTCGTACTCCTCGTCCTTCACCTCGATCTCGGGCTCCTCGCACTCGCACAGCTCCTTCTTCTTTCCGCATCTTACACAGTATTCGCGCTTTCTTGAATAATAGTCCTCAAGATTTAAGAGCTCAACCTCGTTTGACCATATGTACTGACATACGCAGTCGTTTTCATCCTTGTAATAGCAGACGTACATCGTTGCGGTGTCCTCGTCCTGATTCTGATCGTTTGCCGTGTCCTCTGCCTTCTCGTATGAAATATCAAATCGCCTTACCAAATCCTCCTTCGTAGTCTCAAATTCGATAAAGCAGTATTCCATATCCTCAATACGGTAGATATAGGGCTGACCAATAAAACGTCTTGGAGACAGACAGCTGAGCTTGATGCCTCCCACCGTGTTGTGAGTCTTTATACTGTTGTCCCACTCCACCAGCCACACCGAACCGCCGTAAATATAGGTCATTCGCTCGTCGATGTCGTTAAGCTCCTCTACAGGCAGCGCGTTTCTCATCGAATTAAGATACTTTTCCGCACTCATAGCACATCTTGCGCTTCTCTCACTGTAGGACAGCGCATCGCACTTCGGTGAGGGAATATATGTAGTATTCTGCGACTCAATAAGCTCATAGGTGATATTTCTTACCACCGTTGCCTGCATCGGTGAATTTATTCCCTCCTCGCCCGGCAATGGATCAATGCTCGGATCTCCCTTGTATTGGTTATACCATTTGTCAAGCTCCTCAAAGGCACTCTCCTGCAATGCCTTCGCCTCATCATACAGATCCTTAAAGAACTGTAACCTTCCCTTCTTTGGTACCTTCATTTCTTCCTCCGTTTATATAAAATATTAAGTAATTCTGCACTCGCATTAAATAGCCTTCCCCAAGATAGGGGAAGGGGGACCGCCTGTGGCGGTGGATGAGGATGATCATTCCGCACTTTACATTCTGCATTCTGCATTCTGAATTTTGCATTTACTTGGGCTTTCCATACTTCTTTATCAAGTACTCTCTGCCTGCAGCATCCGCATTTGCATAGTCCTCGTACATATCCCTCGTCCACACCGTCTTCTTTGACGCATCTACTACCTCACCTGGTCTCCACCAGAATATAGCAAAGTACCTGAGCGCATCAGGCACGTGCGTAATATCGTGTGGCTCCGTCGCGCAGTCCGTAGGCTTTCTCTCATCTCTGATAAGCGCAGGTAAGCAACGTATCAGCTCACGGCAGGTTGAGAATATCTGCAGCCTTGCCTCACCGTTTGCATTTACCTTTAGCAGCTCCTTGATCGCAAGCCAGCCTGCCTCTCGGTCGTTGTTCGACTTTGATAACGTAAGCCCTGCCTCGTAGAATATCGTTGCCTTGCTTCGTCCGGTCTCCTGCGATCTGTTCCATAGATCGGTCGGTGCCAACGTAATATAAAATTCTTCATCCCTCTCGCACGCATCAAGTATCTTTCGCGCAGCAGATGATATAGGAAGGTTGCTTTCTGCCACCTCTCTGTAAACGTAAGCTCTGCCCTCGCTGTTTACTGCCACGTACACACCGGCAAGCATATCAAGGCCGTAGTCAATAGCTCTGTACCTTCTCCACTCCTTCGGTATCACAAAGGGCTCGCAAACGTGTATGTTTTCATTGAACTCATCAAAGTACTGTCCCTCAAAGATGTTCCAATCTCCGTATAGCAGCGCCTTTTTATCCCTCTCTGATAGCGCCATAAGTCTCTCTCTGTATGTAGGGTCATTCTTCTCAAGGAATGGATTGTCCGACAGCAGCGCAGGTATAAACACCTTGCTGAGTCCTCCCTCTCCAACAAATACAGTATTTGCCGGCGCAGGATCTACAAATCGCCTCTTCACCCATTGATGCCCTATACTGCCGGGGTTCGTGGAGCTTTTCAGCTGTCTTGGATAAGGATTCGCGCCTCTCACTCGTGATAGCATATAGGTATATTGATATTCGGTAAAGTGCGTCAGCTCGTCAAACCTTATAACGTCATATTCCGATGACTGATACCTGTTAAGATCGTTGTCTGTAGCAATGTATCCAAAGTCTATCAGCGATCCGTTTGTAAATTTGCCTGTATGCGCCGAAGAATTGAACTTGAATATCTTCTGAGGATATAGATTCATTACCGTTCTGATGATCGATTTATCAAGCTCGGCAAAGGTTCTTCTTAAGATAAGCTGCTTTGATTTAGGGTACTTCAACGCATATATCATCGCATCCATAACCTGCACGTGGCTTTTTCCGCCTCCTGCAGCACCGCCATACAGCACCTCGGTCGCCTTCGCATCGATAAATGCCTGTTGCTTCTCCGAGATCTGCCAATCTATCTTCAGCCTCATCTCACCTTATCTCCGTCATTCGAGCTTAACAGCTCAATATTCAGATCGATTCCTTCAAGGCCGCTTATCTTCTGCTCGCTCTTCTCCGCCATATCAAACTGACTCGATGCAATAAACTGCGCAAACTTGCTGTTATATCGCCCTCCGAGACCGTTTACAATAAGCATGTTCTTCTGTACGTCCTTGGCTCTCTCATATGCAGCTCCAAAGGTCGTAGGATACTTCTCAGCCCAGTTTTCAAGCGTTCTCGTGCTTACTCCGATCTCAATGGCAAATCCCTCGAAGGTTGGATAATCTGCGCCTATAACGATAGGCTCTTCCTCCTTCACGTTTCCCTCTCGATCGTATCTTTTTATATATTCGACCCTTGTCGGAGGCTTGCTAAAGTACTCTATCAGCTGGTCTGTGTACTCTTTTTTATACTTCCCGGGACTTCCTCTACCCTCGGCAAAGTTGTTGCCCTTCGTAAACCTTCCCGACTTGTTTCTTCCTACCTTCTTTTTCTCTTCCATATCTCTCCAATTCTGCATCCCCTCAAGCCTTCCCCAAGATAGGGGAAGGGGGACCGCCCGGGGCGGTGGATGAGGATGACCATTTGCACTTATTCCTGATAAACCGCTTTATTTTCATTTATCAGTAATATTTTCCTTTTTATCAGTAATATCTTTCGCGCCTGCGCCCACTCGACTCTCGCCCGAATCAATCGGCTTTTTATAGCGCGCACGCGCCTGACCGTTATGCGTAGTATAAACGCCGTTAAAAAAACAAAAAGAGCCCCAGCGCGCTTAATTTAGCGTTCTGTGGCTCTCATTTCACCGACTGTGCGGCTAAACGGTGACTGTGTCACGGCTCGTTTGTATTATTTTCTTTTGCCTAAATTTAGTATAACACAAATTTTACTTCGTTTGGTACCCTTTTAATCGGCTAAACCAAGTTCTTTGGCTATAACGTAGATAATTTGTCGCTTTCGGCTATAGTAAGTCTTTTTGTTGCAAGTAGATGCAAGCCTGGAGTGACAATAACCTCTTCCACTCTCGATATCAGATATAAGCTCCTTACGCATATCCTCCTCCACGTGGCCAAGTGCCTCCTCTACGATGTCATTGTATTTTTTGTATGACGAAAGAAGGGGCTCTGATAATGCCCCCTTCGCAATCTCTCTGCTTCTTCTATTATAATCGGCAATAACCGCTACACAAACGCCAACCACACCGCTCGGCAGTTCATGCTTTATAAAAATCCTCGGTCTTCCTCTCATATCTATCTTCTGCGCCTGTACTTTTGTCTCGTCTTTATAAACGCCGCATCACTGCGGTATAGCCTGATCTCAAGATAATATCCACCGTTCTCCTCGTTGTAGTACGGCTTGCAGTCTGCAAGACAGTAACCGGGATACAGCTTCTCAAAAGCAGCTCTGGATGCGCTGTCAACCGTCGCAAGCTCCTCAACCTTTGCCGCCGAGATCCTTCCGTCTTTTTCCTCTGCTTCGGGTCTTACAATATTTCTTGAGCAGGTATAGCGTCTTTTGCCCTTCGCTCTTTTTAATTCCGCATTCTGCACTCTGCATTCTGCATTTTCATGTACCTCTCCGGTCTCCTCATCAACCTCATACATAGAGAAAAGATCCTCTCCGCCGTACTGATCCTCCTCATATTGCTTGGCTACGTATCTTGCGTGTCCCTCAAGACCGTTTTCGTTAAATTCAAAGTGAATGCAGTTTAAATATCCATAGGGCCACAATACCTGCAGCTCCTTGTCCGTAAGACCGCCACTCATGGGAATGTGAAAGTGAAATCTTCCCGGACCGGGTATCATTATGTATTTGATCTCATCAAGTCCCTTTTTCGCGCGCAGTCTCTTCACCCTGCGCAAAAAGTTCTTTACCATTCTCTCGGCTTCCTCATAGCTCTCGGGCAGGCACTCATCTCGGAACGTTAAAGTTGCCGATATATCATCCTCAGTAAAATTCGCATTCAGCAGTCTGATAAGCGATCTCTCCGCGTTCTTCTGGTTAAGCTTCGCCTGCATCTCGCTTGTAGGCTTGGATCTTCTCTTGCGCCTTGTATTTCCCTTGTTGAATACAGGAAATACCTGCACGTCTATGTAATCGCCACAGCGATATATTTTCTCTCTGTACGTTCTTCTCATTTTTCTTTCTGTATGATCCTTTTTGGTAGTAGTAAAAATCAATAGCCTTCTCCAGCGGGAGAAGGGGGACCGCTTGCGGTGGATGAGGTGTCACTCTGCACTTAATGTATTGCCGCCTCGTTTCTCGCGCTCGCCTTCACTCCCCCTTCAGGTCGTAATTCACTCTGTTCCTGTAATGTGCCTCGATACTGAACACCGAGTTATATAACGCGGTTCGCAGGTACGCCTTCTTGTTTCGCACGTCGCAGGTAAGACGGCAAAACTCATCGATCACCATCTCCACGTGCTCGCGTGTCAGCTCGCCAAATACCTGCTGCACAACGTGACCGTCAAGCCACTCGCCGCTGATCCTGATCGGCTTGTCCGGGTCCATCATAAACACCTCTGCCATTATCATGCACAGCTCGTGTGCAAGTGCCACCGTGCCGCTATCTCTATCATGTACTATCTCACCGTACCCCACCTGTCTCTCTGCTCTGCTGATCGCAGAGCGGAAGGAGGGACGGAGAGAAGCATACGAACACTCATTCATCCTAAAAAATCCTTTCGTGGTTGAATTATTAATATAACGATACGAGCCCGATTTCGCGTGCGTGCGCACACGCGCAACGCAGAGGCGAAATCTATAAGCTCAATATTAAGCCTTCCCCAAGACAGGGGAAGGGGGACCGCCTGTGGCGGTGGATGAGGATGCCCCTCATTTAAGTAACAGTACCGCGAGTTCTCTCGCTGCGCCGGCGCTTACGCGCCTGCGTCTTATATAAAAGGAAGAATTTAATCCCCCATCGTTTTTGTATATCTTCCCTTTACCGTCTTATTAAGCTTCTTACGAAAAGCCTCGGTTATCGTCAGTTGTTCATCATGCTCAGCCTTAAGCCTCTGTGCATTAAGCTCACGATACTTTCCATGCCTCTCACAAGCAATGTGACAGTCCTTGCTCCTACCCGAACACTCCCTCGGGCACCTGTAATCTCTGTAATCTTCCATAATTCTTAAACGTCGCGCTGCGACATATTAATATTCTGCCTCTATCATATATTCAAGGCTTGTCAAATCACTTTAATGTAACATCGCTTTCATCTTTTAGGCGCTCTTCACCGTAACCATTAACGCTCTCAAACATATCACAAGAGTTCTTTTCACTCGACAACTTAAATTTTTCAAGACGTCCCACAAGATAATTACAAATAGGGAAATGAATACAGTCACCGCAAACACTAAGTTCAAGTCTGCGTTCCTGTATAATTTCTTCATAATTTTTTTGAGAATCTTAACATTCCGCATCAAAGCCGTGATACGCCCTCTCCGCCTTAAGCGCCTTGCCAATGAGATATTTTTCTACATCGTCAAGATCAATGTCTTCTATAAAGGCACGAATCTCAAGGAGATGTAAGTATTCTCCCATCACCGCCTGTTGCTCCCTGAGCAACCCTTCCGGGCAATCGTGAGGTGGCTCCTCTATGCGGTTGTCAAAGTTTTTCATTCTCATTGCCGCCTCAATCTTATTGTTGAAGGCCTTAAGCCTTTCGTATCTCTGTTTTAGTTGAATATACTCTGCGCAAAATCTGTCCCTGTAGTTATCGCTAACCATCAACTCTACCAGATGATCTAACTTTATTCTGTTTATCATTTGTTTTTCCTCCTTATTTCTGCATTCTGCACTCTGAACTATGCATTCAATATTCGGCCCCAATCATCTCATCGGCTCGCATAAATCTGATTCCACCGACTTCAATATAGTCGTCACCGTCGTCCTCAAGGAACTGCACCCTGTACACCTTACCCATCGGATCAACCAACTTTTCTATTCTAAATACCTCGCCATCAGGCAAAGCAACAAGCGTGCCGGGAGGCAGCTCGTTTGTACTTCTTGTAATTTTCATATCCGTTCAAGTCTCCTTTTACTTAACGTCGTTTCCCAGCCAACGTTATTCTTCTTCATCATCACAGGGCTCAAAGCTTCTCGCCTCGCCCCATGCACAAAAATGATCCATAGGCCGAAGCTCCTCCAGCCCATACTCGCACAGCACACCGTACCCGCCGACCTGCTGCCCATGCTTGCAGTCCCGACAGCGTATCACCGCCACCACATCCAAGCCTCCCTCTTGAGGGAGGGGGACCGCTTGCGGTGGAAGGAGTCCTTTCTGCACATTGCCGGGTGCAACGTCAGCGACGAATGAGTTGTCTTTCTGCTCCAACTCTTGAAACATACTCGCATTCTCCGCCTCGGTACACTCGGCATCGACTGCTCCTTGTTTCCGCGCATTCGCTACGTCAAAATCGCTTATCAACCGATTTTGCCTGCTCACTGAATTCTGCATTTTTTACTCCTCCTCTTTAAGGTACAGCTCACTCGTTCCATCAAGTAGCTCCCTCTCCTCGTCTGATATCTCATAACCAAGCGACTCAAGGAACTCATAAACCATTTCAAGTATCGCATTACTGTCATATCTGCAATACCCATCGTGACAGTCCAAACCGTCATCATCGGTAAGAATCCACGCAGTCGCAAGCAAAGCCTTTGCTGCAGCAGACGGCTCTATTTCGGAACACATTTCCTCATAAGACGAAATTACCGTTTCTCTGCCAAACACCAGCCTGTCAAAATTCTCTTTACCTATCTCATCGTAAAGATCTCCGTTAATACCGGTTACAGCTATAAATGATACTATTTTGTGAAGATTTATAGCCGCCTGCTTTAAAGAATAATTATCAATAAAGTCTCGGCGAAGCGTGTAAAGCTTTTTAAAAGTTGTTTCAAGCAAGTTATAGCGTTCTTTACGAGCCTGCTCACGCTCCTCGGCGGCAATCTGCTCGGGAGTCTTTTCCGGATTTGCTTTTTTCTCTGTAAGCAGGTAAAAAGTAGTTAAATAAGAGAAATAATATGCTTTCACACCCTTACTAACAGCATCATCAACGCGCTTTTCAAGATCATCAACAGTGCCGTCTATGGCGGCATCATAATTATAACTCTCCTGGTACTCATTCCACGTGACCTCTATTAAGCCCTTAGCATTAAAAACTTCACGTATTTTTTTTAAAACTGCTTCCCTTTTCTGCTTATCAACGGCAGATTTTAAGGAATTATTAAAATTAGCCGTTCCAATATCCGCAAGCACCTTGTTTCTGACATCAATATCCTCTATCTCCGACAGCTTGTCGAAGTCTCCGAGGCTGAGCTGACGTCCGGATACCTTCTCCAGTGTTTCATCATCAAGCTCTGCCATCTTAAGTCTACGGCGCACCGTGCTCTCCGAGAATCCGGTCTTCTTTACGATACCGCTTACGCTATCGCCAAGATCCATCATCATTTGAAAGCCCTTTGCCTGCTCATATGCAGTAAGATCACTTCTCTGTATGTTCTCAAGCAGCATTGTTGCCATCTGCTCCTGATCGTCCATCTCTACGATAACACAGGGCAGCTCATAAAGTCCCGCCTTCTTTGCCGCTGCGTGACGGCGATGACCAATGATAATGGTGTACGTACCGGGGACCTCCTCGCGAGGCACAACCGTCAGATTCTGCATCACACCCTTTGCCTTAATACTCTCGACAAGCTCCGAGAGATCTCCCAAGCTCTTTCTTGGATTATCCGGATGAGGATATAGCTTGTCCACCGGCAGCATCACAAGCCCGCCTCCCTGAGTAACTTCGCTTACCTCATACTCCAACTCAAAATCCTCAACATTATCAATTTTCTTCACCTTATTCAAGTCCTTAACCATTTCCTATCTCCTTAACTAAAAAAATAATACATTAAAAAAACTGCCGAAACAGCAACAGCCAACTCTATAGCAATAATTATCGCAGCTTCAAGCATAGATTTGTCTTTCATTCTTTGCTCTCCGCTACCTGCTTTCCATTGTGCCAATATATGTTTCCTTATCCTCGCACCAATAATCGCAACGAAGAGACAAGCTATAATAGCAATGATAGTCGGTGCTTTCGTCAATTCCTCTTGCAACGGTACTTATTACATCGCAAGTCCTTTCGTACTGCTCTTTGTTTTCGCAACAATCGTGTCTATTTTTGCAATTCTCACATCTGTAAATCATTTTTCTGCCCTCCTGTTCCAAGCGTTTGCAAGCCTCGATGCCACATCTTCGTCCGTTTCACCATTGTTGAAACTTTGACGCTTAAAGCCACAATATGATGTTCTGCAAGTAATGATGGACTTTACGCCCTTTTGCACTACAATAATTTCCCCCTTGCCCCCACAAAAAGGGCACGGCTTCAATTCTCTATTTTCCATTTTCGCTCCTTTCAAGTGCTTTCTCGGCTTCCTCACGGGTGAGAAATACCGTCTTGCCGATTGCATAGTCCCACACCTCAAGCATTTCGGTGAATTTTTCTGTTGCTATATGCATTTTAAATTCGCCCTGCGAATTATATCCGATAAAGTGTACTTTCCACTTTTTAGGATGCCTTCTGTTTATCGTATAAACTATATCCCCCACCTTACAAGGCGGTACAATGACACCACCATTGATAAGATAATCTGCTATGTGTTGCTTCTCATCTTCGGTGAGAATTATGTCTATTCCCAAATCGTCAATTAAATGCTTTAATCTATCTCTCATTCCGTGTCTCCTTTCGAGTCGGTCACGCTCGGAGTCGAACAGTCCACCGGACTCTTCTCTATATCCTCACGCTGCTCCGCTTCTCGTTGCGACTCGGTCACGCTCGGGTGAAAACAACGCACTGTGTTGTTTTCTGATACCTCACGCCGCTTCGCTACCTCCGTGTATTTTTTTTGAGTTCGGGTTTAATATAATCCCTCCAACACTCAAAAGCATAAAATACATCTACAACCCCCAGCACTTTGCCGTTTTGATCTAACCATCTTGATTCATATATTTGTCGCTCAAATATTTCATCAATCTCCGCAAAAATCTCCTCGGCAACCTCGGTAGACTTGCAATAGCCGCAATCTATAAGATACCTCGCAAGGCTTTGCTCTTCATTCTCTGTTTTGTGTAGCAAACTATATAAATCGCACCCTTGCTTTTCAATATCCATTTTTCTTACTCGCAAAAGGCGTTCAAGCTCGTAATATTCGTTCTGCTTATCTCTGTTCATCGTTAAAATCTCCTTTTTTCAAACGCCGCAGTGCGGCATATCACGGACTCGCCAAAGGCGACGTCCATATCACTTTTGAATACAAAAATATCACGGATTTGCCTTCGGCAATATCCATATCACGTCGCTTTCAAAGCGACATTATTTTAGCCCTCCCTCAAACATCCTCGCAAAATACTCGTCGGGATAACCGTTTGTCTTAAAGATTTCCGCCATCCTCTGATTAAGGTATTCGGGCTGCTTTCCTGCAGCAACAAGCTTCTGCTGCTCATGAAAAACTCCACGTAACGAACCAAGCAGCAGCATAAGCTGCTCCTCATCCCACGAAAACGTATCGTGAAGATCCATGCATATCATCTTGATAAAGGTATCAAGCAGGATCCTGCCCTGGTGCTCAAACTGATCAACAGCAAGCTCTTCGGCCCACTTTTGCGCCCGGCGCTGCTGCCCGGGCGTCAACTCCTTCGGAACTCTAACCTTCATATTTTTCTCCTATTTTACGTGGTGGCGCAGGAAGTTCTCTCCAATGCGTTACCTTAACGTCTCTTGACCAGTCCTCGTGCCCAAGAAGGATCCAACCATCCTCGTCACTATATTCGGCGATAAAATAAGCACCACTAAGCTCTATATTCGGTGTAGGTTTGCCATCCGCCAAAACAAGCACCACTTCATTCTCTTTAGGAAGCATCTCTGATGACTCGATCCAATTCCCGCTGTATAATCTGAGCGGTCGTAAATTTGGGTCTCTTTCAAAAACAAGCGCACTGTCTATCATCTCGTTTACTCTTACAAGCGCATTCGATACTTCCGCTTCGGTAACGTATGCAATTCCTTCAATAATCCCTTGAGCCTTAATAAGCACTTCTTTACTTACCTGATTCATCCTCGTCCTCCATCACTTTTTCTAAAATATCTGTTAACTTATCAACGTCTTCCATACCGAAGCATTCCTTTATCATCTCCGGCGTAGCCTTTTCCATAAAGTTTTTAATTACCTGCTTTTTCTGAGTATGTATTGCTGCCTCCGCGGCTGCAACAGCTCCAATTCCGGCAGCAAAACTACATTTACAAGCACATATCTCTGATCGATCAATATTTTTTGGACTACTTCCGTTTTTCGCTATTTCTCCCACGATCGCATCGGCGAACTCGTCAACAACGACCTTGTCCTTCTCGATATCAATGATCATAATTCTAAAGCTATGCTTAATCTCACTCATTTTCTTTTTTCTCCTTCTTTAAAGCCTTCTCCGCCTCATCGCGGCTCAAGAACACCTCTTTGCCAATCTTATCCCAGCCAAAAAAGATACCCATATCATCCTGTGGAGGATTGCAACTGCTGATCCAAAATCCTCTTGATCCTACCTCGCTGACCAACTCTTCAGCAATCAGATCGTCATCGTCCCATATCTGATCGTCAAGCAGCGTATACACCCTCTGCCCGATCCTCACCGGTGCGGCAATAACACCACTCTCCGCCAGGTATTCTGCAAGCGATCTGGCATCCTCCTCGCCAAAAGTAAGCCCCGCCATTCTCTCTTTAAGCAGCTGCTCAAGTCTGTTAACAATAATCTCGTTCACTTTTTCATCCTCCATAATTCTGCATTCTGCACTCTGAATTCTGCATTTTCTTCGTTTCCCCTTGACTTTTTCGTCATTTTATGCTATACTGTATACGTTGATGTTCAAGTCTCAATTCATCAACATTCCTTTACCCTCGCATCGCTTTCCCAGGGCGTCTATGCGAGGGCTTTTTTTATGAGTCTTTCACCCGATACGGTATATACACCCTTATGTATTCTGATCTTTACCTTCTTCTCGATTGCTGCAGCTCTTGCCGGAGCTTCCTTCTTGATAAACAGATCTCTCACACTGTCATCGATCTCGAGGCTCTCAATGCCGCCAAGCATGTCGCTCAGGCCCCATCTGATCTTCGCGCTCTTTACCATTTCCTCCGCGTCATCAAACACAATAATCTGTCCCTTGTCCGTTACACCCTCGTAACGGCCTTTTTCATTTCTACGGTATAACATATCATCTCGCCTCCGTTGCCTTAAGCTCTCTGAGGAACGTCTTGTCTACTATCGTCTCCCAGTAAAGTAGCTCAGCCCTCTTCACCTTATCGTTCGTTCCGAGACCACCGCCGTTGCACACGTGGCGTACAGCACGCAGAATCTGACCTGCTTTTGACTGACAGCAGTCGTATCTCTTCATAATATCCTCAATAGTAAAGAAGGGCTTGTCCTCCTGCGCCTCGGCCTGTCCCTTAGCAAGACCGTCAACGTATCCCTTCATATATGCATCACGGTATTCTTCCATTAACATAATTTTTATCCTTTCCTTTCACGTCGCCCTGCGACATATTCCTTCTCCTTAATAAAATTTCATCTGTTGCTGCACTCCACCACAGCCTTCCCCTTTGTCCGGAGGGGAAGGTGTCAGCTCTGCTGACGGATGAGGTGTAGTCAATTCTGCATTCTGCATTCTGCATTCTGCATTCTTAACAGTAACCTCTCTGTCGCTGACGATCCTCTTTTTCGGCAGCTCTCCGTTCGGCCAGGCTACGTAACGGTTCTTTGGATTTGGATACAGCGCAACCGTACCGCGCCTAAAGCTCCAGTATCCGTGCCACGCCCCCACCAGCGCGCCCGACTCATCCCTCTCGACCACGTCAACCGGCTTTCCCGGTTCAAGCGGCTTAACCGCCGTATACGTCGTTCTCACTTGCACTCCTCCTTAATTGCTAATTCTGCATTCTGCACTCTGCATTCTGCATTCTGTTCTCAGCCTCTTCCTTTGACAGGAAATATACCCTGCCAAGTCTTAAGAAATCACTCTTTCGAAAAGGTTTCTGATATACATAAAATTCAGCGCCGTTCTTCTTCAGCCACTCATAATGCGCTACGCTATCTACAACGCAATGCATCATATAACCGTTAGCTCTGCGCATCTTTGCCTTAAGGCACCACACGGGTGTACCTATCTCCACCGGCATCGTTGGTACAATAACACCCTGCTCGTCAAGAAACCTTGCCAGCTCCTCGCTGCAGCTTATGTCCTGCCTCTTCTCCGCCTGATCAATCAGCTCCTTCAGCTTCTGTACGTTTGTCATATCCCCTCCTACTCAAAAAACTTTTGCCAATCAAAGCCGAGTACCTCGGCTATTTTTTTTGCGGTTTTGACAGGCACGTTCCTATTACCAGCTTCGATGAAACCGTAATACTGTCTGCTAATGCCACAGAGCGTTGCAATTTGCTCCTGTGTTGCATTCTTTTTTTGTCTAAATTCTATAAGCCAATCACGCATTTTGCCACCTCCTGTGCTTCGTTTTGTTGCCTTACGTTAATTATTATAGCAACACTTTGTTGCTTTGTCAATAGGTTTTCAAAAAAAAGTTGAAATTTCGCTTCATTTTGTTGCCCCCTCTTGACACGCTACATTTTGTTGCTTATAATATAAACAGGAGGTATTAATTATGGAAACTTTATTAAAATTAAGAAAATCAAAGGGAGCCACTCAAAAAGAACTCGCTGACTTTCTTGGAATCTCTCGCCAAGCATACGCTAATTACGAAAACGGCAATAGAGAACCTGATAACAATACATTGCTAAAGTTAGCATCATATTTCAATGTATCCGTTGACTATCTCCTCGGCAATGACACCCCTATTGACTCCCCCACTCCGGAAGAGCCGCAGCTCTCCGACAGCGAGGTAGCTCTTCTTGAATTATTTAGGAACGTTTCTCCTGAAGAGCAGGAACTTGTTCTTCGGATGATCCGCGGTGCTTTAAATAATCAGCAATAATATTTGCTGCTATTATTAAAGCTTTTTCGGGATCCCCACTTCCTCTGATAAGCTCGATAAGATTTTTCTCGTTGTTTGTCATTTTTCCTTCCTCCTTTTGGTTGGTAAGATGATTGTAACCGAGCAAGCTTTGTAAATCAATACCCAACATTATCCTTTAGCTACCCCAACTTTTGTAATTAAAAACACAACTTTTGTACAAGAAAGGACAAACTATGTGGCTCGATAATCTAAAAGAAATGAAGAAAAAGTCAGGAATGACCAGTCAGCAGATCGCTGACAAGTCAAGAATTCCCTTGCGTACCATAAACCGCATCTTTGCCGGTGAATCCGATCATCCTTATGCGGACACGCTTGACCTGATTGTCAAGGCGATGGGCGACTATGACCTCGGAGATCTCTTCTCCGATACCAACGTTGTCATAGCGACCGAGTCCATTGTCGAGGTTAAGGAAGTCGTAGAGGAGCTCGAAGCCGAGCAGAACACCCTCCTCTCCGATAACCAAGCCCTCCGTGATGAGCTTATCGCCAAGGAAGCCGAGCTTCAGGCTCTCCGTGATGAGCTTGCCCGCCGCGAATCCCAACACAAAGACGAGCTCATCGAGCTTGTAAAGTATTTCACTAAAATCAAATCACAATAAAAAAATCCCGGCATCACCGGGAGCAAAAGCAAGGAGTTAATCTATGGATTTTATTCTTGGATTAGTTGTTATTGGTTTTTGTTTCTTCCTTGTTGCTTTCTTTATATCAACATTTAGAACAACTGTTGAAAACAACAAATCTACTTTCGATGAGACTTCTCCTACACAACCTTCTCAAGTACCAAACGCAGAAAGCGAGATTCTTCTTCAAAATACACAATTTAAGAATGAAATTGATGCGAACAAAGAATACATTCAAAAATTAGAAAACGAACTTGAGATAGCCAAATGCCAGATTAGAAAATTGGAAAGCACGTGCAAAGAAAAAGACAACCAAATAAAACTAATGAACCGGGATTTAGCTTATGCAAAAAGTCAAGGAACTCAATACTTTACAGAACACACACAGCTTACAAAAAAATACAAGGTTGCAATGTCTGAGTTAGAAAACAGAATAACAAAAGAAGTATCAGAACGCACGCAGTATTTAAAGGAAAGCATTAAACCGCACCCCGAGCTTCTTTCGGCGTTTTATAAGCTATGCGATATGGAAGCTTATCAGAAAAGCATTATGCAAGGTTTGCTTCAACGTGCATTTCAGCAGCAACCGGAAATTTTAAAGCTTGATATTTCTGCTACTATTCATTCATGCAGTGAGGATAAAGAATATCAGACAACTTTATTTTCCTGTTCTTGCTCAGATCACGCGCACCGTCATCGTCCTTGCAAGCACATGCTTTATCTCGCATATTTGTTAGGTTTATTGCAGATCGACCAAAAAGATTACAATCATCTCGTAGAAGAATATAATAACCTCGCTGTACAAATTGCTGAATTGAAAGAAGAAATTAAGGAAGAACGGCAGACAAAAGATAAGCTTATTTCTTTGATGAATCAAGTAATTCGTGTTATAAACGAAGCACCAAACTGCTACTCAAGACTTGCCGGGGTTATGTCAGATCTTGTACTTATCGAATTTGCAAAATCCGACGCATATCTTCGCATAAAACACCCTCGAGCCAAAAAAGCTCACGAAGAAGTTGCCGATCTGCGCGTAATAGCACACGAAGCAACAAGAAAATACAAAGAGCTTGAATACAAAATGGGAGAAATAAAGGCTCTCTTTCCAAACATCGAGGACATTCTGAATAAAGATTTCAGAATTGATGATTTTGAGCTTGAAACCTGCGAAGATAAAGAACCCACCGCAAAACAGAAAAAAGATTATATTTCAAAACATCTAAATACTGAAAAATATCTAAGAGCTAAACGCAGGAAAAAGGAGGAAGAGGATCCCAATGGCATCTTATGAAAAAAGGCCGTCCGGCTTGTGGTCTGTCCGATTCAAGATCACAAGCCCCGACGGTGTTGAAACGTACAAACGTCTTTCAGGCTATAAAACAAAAAAAGAGGCGCAGTACGCCTACGAGGATTACCTTCGCACCCCCGAGCCGCAGCCCTCTCAAATTTCTGCACCTGCTCCCGAACCGCAGCCCACCGCCTCTGATATGACCTTCACCGAGCTGGTTGAGCTGTTCCTCACGTTTAAAAAGCCTCGCCTCAAGGCGCAGTCCTACTACGATATTGAAAAAAAGATCAAAAACAAAATTCTACCTTACTTCGGCAATATGAAGATGAAGGATATTACCCCTCTTGTTATTCTCGATTGGCAGTCAAAGGTTATGGCCGAATACAGCTATGTTTATCAAAAGGACATTTTTACTTATCTCGTATCAATTTATAACTACGCATACAAATATCATGATATCATTGATATAATGGATAAGGTAGATCCACCGCGAAATCTTGAAGGCAAAAAAGAAATGCTTTTCTGGACTCCCGACGAGTTCTCTACGTTTATTCCTCACGTAGATCACCCGGCATATAGCGCCCTGTTCAAATTCCTTTATCTTGCAGGTTGCCGACGTGGTGAAGCAATGGCATTAACCTGGGATGATATTGATTTTGAGAAATGCACCGTAAAGATCTCGAAGAACGTCGCCTATAAGGTCGGCAAGAACGGAAAGCCCTACCAGGTCTACACGCCAAAGAACGAAACAAGTAACCGAACGCTCCACCTGCCGCCCTCTCTCTTTGCCGAGCTGCAGAGCTATCGCACGTGGCAGCTTGAGAACACAAAGGTACAAAACTTTGTCTTCGGTGCCGAGGATCCTCTTCCTCCCACCAGCATAGAACGTTATTTTACCAACGGCACAAAAAAAGCAGGAGTCAAACGCATCCGCATCCACGACCTGCGCCACAGCTGCGCGTCCTATCTGATACACAAAAAGGTCACTATCGTGGCGGTCAGCCACCACCTGGGCCACAAATCGGTCAAGCAAACGCTTGACACCTACTCTCACTTCCTTCCGGACGATAATTCAATGATTGTAGAGGCACTTTCGGAAATAAAAATCTAACCCACCCGCCCCGTGGGGCAAGAGTGGGTCAAAAGTGGGTCAAAAGTGGGTCACGAAATAAAATGCTCTCGCGTTTTTTTATGTGCAAAATCGCCCCATTTTTCGTCATTTTGCACAATTTTTCCCCTCAAAAACATACATTTAAAACAAAAAACCGAGCAAATCGCTCGGTTTTTCTTATTTGGGGTGAGATATGGGATTATTTTTTTCATCAATATATAGTATGTATCTTTGCGATTGTGCCATATATATTGATTTTTTCCTATATTTTGGGTCAAAATTGGTCAAGTAAAATAAATTTTAATAGCTTTAAATATCGTAAAATTATACCGTGTTTTTCACTGTATTTTCTTCCGTAAATGTTACGTCATTATAATCGCCGATAAACTGTGGTACATCCCCATACTTATCTCCAAGTTTAAGATAAATCTTCTCTTCTACAAACCTTAAATACTGACGTAAATAATTTGATTTCGCCTTATTTGCCTTCACCTGGATTGTGTTGAAAGCTCTTGCGCCCCTATTATAGCCGCTCGCCATTCTCCAAAGCATCATAACCAGCTTGTATGCAGTGTACACCACTCTTGCTATGTTGACGTCGGTGGTCATAGACATTGCAACCGAGACAGTAAGCAATCCTGTAAACAAGCAAGAAACCACGACCTCCACGATGTGCTTTTTGCTCTTCAGATGTTTATCTCCCGATTCGGGAATACCACCCCTAAGATTCTTCTCGCCATCGTAAAGCAAAATTGCCTCATTTAATTCTATAGGCTTAAGATTGTTTATCTCAAGGATCTTTGCCGCCTTAGAGCTGCCAAACTTCTTCTCAAGCTCTTCCTTGGAAAAATCCTTAACAGCTTCATATTCTCTGAGCGTCATGTGAATCAGTCTTAATCGATGAATCACCGTCTGCTTCAACTCAAGATCAATCTGCCAATTACAGAATATCCCCATAAAATCAATTCCGATCTCCTTCACTTTGGACGAAAGATCGTCGTATTCTTTTTTGGAAGACGTAAAATCCGAATCTAATTTACCGCCGTCGCACCCCAGACGCGTCATTGCTGCTTCCGCTGTGATAAAAAGCAGCACGGTAACAATACCGTCTGTTATCAGCTTCGGGCTGATTATAATTGCCGCAAAATCTACCCAGATAAACGCAACAAGCAAAAGAGGCAGCATCATGCATATAAACAGCGTGATGTTTTTTCCGAGAGCGTGGATGATGTTTTTTGAGACTACGTTGTACTTCTTTTGAAACGTCTCAACCTTATCTTTAATTTGCGGTTCAGATTCAACATCAGTCATAGTCTCAAACTCAATCTTATCCATTCTTCTTCTCCTCTCTGTCAAGGCCCTCGCCTACTTTATAAATAGCAGCACCGATAAGGTTTGCTGCAAAACCCACTCCGCAGATCAAAATCATTTCATCCACGATCGTCCTCAGTGCTATAAACAAACCGAGCAGGATTCCCCATAGAATATAAGCCGAAGGCGACTGTATCAGCTTACCAAACGATTTAAACGCCGGTATCGAGCACAAAAGTGCAAAAACAACAAAAATTCCCGATACTGTAGATCCCGCGCTGCGCTCTACCCATACCGGGAACTGCGTTATTGTAGCAATAAGCGGAGCGCCTACATCAAGTGTAAGCGCCGCCGCCTTTGCGATTTTACCTTTAGTCCGTCTTGATATCTTCATTTACCTTATCTCCTGTAACAAGCTCTGTTATACCCGCCTGTCTCATACATTCAGCGCATTCAATGTTAATCATGTCCTTAACACCCTGAGGCAAAGCCTTGCTGTTTGTATATACGGTAGTGAGAATGTGAGCAATATGTCCGATTTCCCCCTTAAGTGCTGCGATATCAGCTGCATTTTGCTCGTTGATTTTTTTAAGCTCGAAATTTTCGACTCTCAGCAATTTGATCTCGTCAACCTGACTGTTATAACCTACAATGAGTTCTCCCATAGTTTTGTTGGAGCTTGCGTTCGCGGTGATCAAAGATCCATTCTTGCCGATAAGATCGTTAATACCTAACTTAATTTTGCTGTAAAAAATACCGAATATTGCCGTTGCAACCATTGTCGCAAGCGATGTGATCTCGTCCTCGTTGGCCTTCCACCACTCAATAGCTCGATCGTAAACCGATGACAAGCTTGCTGCATCCTCGGGTGATGCTCCTTCTGCATAAGCGCATACGGTAAAAGCAATCATCATTACCGTTACAAGAATAAATAAAGTAAGTATCTTTTTCATGATATTTCTCCTTAAAGTATTTCGTAGCCCGCGTATATCTCCTCGTAGTGACGGGCAAGCTCGTTGATCTTGTTTTCAAGCTCCGTCATCCTCTCTCGGTAGACGTCATTTTCAACACGAAGCTCATTAAGAAGAATATCATACTGAAGGGTGTTTGCGCCGATCACAACAGCCTGACCTTTTACGTCAGCATATAGCTCATCGCCGACCCAGGTAGGCTTGATCTCGTCGTTTTTAATAATGCTTATCGTAATAATACCGGGTGTGATAAAGCTCTTATCAAGATCCGTTACTCCATCCTTGATGGTTCTGTAATAGATCTTATTGCCTATTTTAATCACTGCAGTGTATAAGTCGTTTGTCTCATCGATCTCTATTCTAAGCTTGTCCTCGATGATCTTAAACTGCCTGTCTAATAAAATAGCCCGCCCGTTGTTACAAAGTCTGTATAGCATTATGTACCCTTCCTTTATTGATTATCTGATATTAAAAATCTTCTTGACGCATTCCCAGTCCTTGCTGATTTTCTCGTGACCGGAAAGATCTACGCCGTGTTCTTTAAGCATATCCCACAGGGCGCAAGCGTGCTTGTACTCGTCCCCGGCAATAGCCTCAATAACGTCCGCCTCAGCGTCAAGCCCGTTGGCCTTCAGCGAGTTATAAACGTCCTCGTAGTTTATTATACCCTCAAGCTCCTCCTCGAGCTCTTCGGTAAGGTTTTCAAGTATTTCTTCTTTATTATGCATTTTACACCTATGCCCTTTCAATGTAACCCTTTAACGCTCTGATATCATCCCCGGAAAGAAATATCTTGTATTCCCCTCCGAGAAGCTTAAAGCCCATGTTAAATTCATCTGCGCCAAACCCTTCTGTAAGGATTCTTGCAAGCAGATCGATGTCGATCTGATCATCCTGAACAGCTCCGGTCATACTAATTATAGCATTGTCCTTAATAAGATCCCAAATCTTTTCGGGTGCTATCGTCATACCTGCCCGAACCGTGCGCAGTATGATCTTATAGTTATCCTTTGCGTTTGGAATCATATTGTTGTCCATAAACGCCATGACACCGTTTATCACCTGATTTTTATGTACCATAATCAATCTCCTTTTATATCACGGGGGAGTTGCCTCCCCCGCTTTTGATATTAATTATGTAGTTGCAGGTGCAGTGGGTGCTACCCAGCTGTTGTATCTTGCCATAGGCTCAGGGCAGATGCTGGTGGTAGGAATAACTACCTTAGTAAGTGCCATAAGCGTTGCAACCTGACCAGTGATGCAGTTGATGGTTGCGGTGTTAGTAGCGTTATAAACCGCCTGTGCATTGATAGCACTCTCTACACAACCGATCTTGCCATCAAAGTATTTGTACATCTCAAGCAGCTTCTGATCGGTGTAGGTGTTTGCATCGCGAAGCTTTACTTCTGTTTCAAGCTCAGCGATTCTTGCTGCCTGAGCAGCCTCATAGCGGTTAACTGCGTGGTCCTCAGGGCCACATACACGGGGCGCTGCGCCACCGGTGAAAAGGTTGCCAAAGCCTCCGTTGTTAAGAAGGCCAAGTGCGGTTCCTGCGATGCCGAGGCCAAGGCCTGTGCCGGCAACTCCCTTAGATGCATAATCATTTTCGTGTTCAAGTCTCATAGTAAAATTCCTTTCTTTTTTAAAAAATTTGTTTTTTATTTATTATTTCCCAGGAGGCATAAAGCCGTAATTATAAATCTCGCGCTTTACTCTGCGCGACCCTCTAAACTACCCATTGGCTTGTCCTCCCAGATAAAAAATAGTATTCATTTTTTGCCTCCCAGATTTTTTATATTTTATACCTCAGGCATATTGTAGGTCACAGCGTTATAGCTCTTTTCGCTGTTGATCTTGTCCTCGATCTCCTGCATAATGCCAAGGCATCTTTCCTTTGTAGCATATTCGCCAAGCGTTGTGCCGCAGCAGGTCAGCTTGTGTCTCTCTTCAATGATCTCCTCGAATACGGTATCAGAAGTTACGTTTTTCTTAACCTTTCGCTTCGCCTCGTAGGTAACGCAATTCACCTCGAGAAGTCTTGCTTTGTCTTGTGTTTTAACAAAAAGTTTCATTTTTTATTTTTCCTTTCTTTGTTTTTATGAAAACGAGAGCTTTTATGATCTTCCCCGAAGGGTGCATTATATGACACCCCCGAAGGGGTGCTTGAATGGCTCTCAAAAAAATACTTATTTTATTTTCAGAATATAATTTTTTCCGTTTTCGCCTTTATTTATCTGGAATGTCTTCCATACGGTTTCGACGTTTGAGAAAATGGCATCGCATTCCCTTCCGTCACTGTCACTGTATTTCGTTACTCGTTTAAGACGAAAATACATAGCTGACAGTGTGTCGCCCTCTTTTCGGTCGTTTCTGAATAGCCATTTTTCGGCACCACCACCACGAACGTTTGGATTAACCTCAATTTTTAAAAACCTCTGGTTAATATCCTCTTCAGTAATCTCATACTCAGCCATTTTACGTAGCTTCTTTTTACCACCGGGATATTTTCGCCTGCAACAAATTTGTAGCTTATCACCAGCTTGAAGAGTGCCACCGCCAAGGTTTTCTACCGTAAACCGATACATCGTCATGTCTTCTTCATTTTTGTATTCGGTAAAGTTAGCAAATCGAATTTGTGGCATCTGAAGTGAACCGCCGCTATTAGAGCCGCCTGCTCCACCGCCAAGCACATAACCCCATTCAACAAGGTTGTTGTTATTGGTGTAAAAATTCCAATCTTCAGACCATCCGTCAGGTTTTGATTTCGCTTCACAGTAAATGTTAACTACCGCATATCCATTTGATGCAAAAATACTGCCTGGAATCTCTGTTACCGTTTTAGGGATATACAAGGATTTCATTATACCATCGGATTCAAATGCTTCCTCCTCAATATAATACACGGGTTTTCCATCGTATTCAGGAGGAATTAGAACGTCCTCGTCAGTGCAAGTACCTATACCTATAACTGCATATCCTTGTTCGTAATCCTCATACTCAAGCCCTTCGCTGTACTTTACTGTAGTGCCTCCACCCGAACCACCGCCCGTGGCATTGATTTTGATTGTGTCACTTTCTCCGTCATAAGAAAATGTGACATTTTCTCCTGCGGAAATGGGAACACGTTGATGTATAGCGGCTGTTGAAATCACATCTTCATTTTTTAAAAAAGCGATTCCATCATCCCAATTAATACCGTAACCTTCCTCAAAAAGATTATCGATACCATACCAAGTAGTGTCAACTGAGGTCACTTTATCAACCCCAACAGGCTGTTTTCTTTTGGCTTCTGCTTTTATCCAAGCTTTTATAACTTCATCGGTAGGCTCTTCAGTTATCTCTATAGTCTTATAGGCTTCGTCACGCCAACCCGGTGTAAAGCCATACATACTGTCTTGCTTGAAATTGTGGACAGTAGGAGATGCTCCTGTACTTGGATTATTATATTTTAAACCGTAGCAAGGAGGACCGAGACTAACTTTAGCTATTGATGTAAAACTTACGCCTTTTGAATTAAATTTTAATGGAATTTC
The DNA here is from genome assembly GCA_045123695.1 of Acutalibacteraceae bacterium. GTDB lineage: Bacteria > Bacillota > Clostridia > Oscillospirales > Acutalibacteraceae > UBA8612. Next base: position 11,808 of record JBGVKJ010000007.1, on the reverse strand, counting down.
AACACCGATATCAGTCGGTAATATTTCGAGTTCATCTTTAAACTCCCACTCGCCAAGCATGCTCTCTGTCGATGATCCGTTACCCTTCTCATCTATCAGAGCCTTAAGCGCCACGCCCTGCGCCGCCGAAAGAGGCTTATCTGATATGTTTGTATCAAGGTTATTGATAATATCCGCTACGTTAACCTTGCTGGTTGTGATAGCGTCTATAAGTGCCTTGTTGCTCTTGATATAAGCAACGATCTCATGCATCTCGTCAAGCGTTGCATCGTCACTGTCAAGCAGGTCTGCAATAATTACCGCTAATCTCTTTAGCTCAAGTCTTATGTCGTTGTGTGATGCTGTATTTGTATTATGACCGCTCACCGCGGTCGCTGCGCTTCCGGAAAGATCTGCTCCAACCTGCTGTGCCGTAGGCATCCAGGTGTCAGGTCTCGCCCCTACGTCCTCTGCGCCGAGCTTAACCTCACCGGTCTTTCCGTTAACGCTTTTTACAGGCGCGATATTGTCTTCAAGCTTAAGAAAGTCCTCGTAGAACTTCTTAAGCGTCACGCCCTCAATTATTTTTATCTTTCCTGCCAGATCTCCTGTATCCAGACCGTTATACATCTCCTGGGTTCTGTCTCCCAGCTCAGTGAGGGTAATTACACCGTCACTTGTCTGTATCTTGATACTTTCGACCTGTCCGGTAAGCAGACTGTCTACAAAGTCCTTCAGACTTTGTTTTTTCCCTTCGCTGTCAATATACAGCACCTCGGCAAGGCTTCCGTCTGCAATGCCGTCAAATACCTCGTTAAGCCTTTTAGCGAGATATCTGCCGAGTCTGTCAAACCTCAGCTTTAATGCTTTGGCATCCAAGCCACCCTCACCGAAGGCTGTGCGTCTGCCCGGGGTAGTTGATACGTTGGCCATAGATCTTTCATTTATCTCGGCCTCGGTTATCCTTTCAAACATTCTTTCCCTCCTACTCCTTGTATCTTCCGGCTATGACGTATCTGTATGCCAGATAATGAATTGCAAAGGGGCGGTGGAACTCATCAGAATAAAGGAATATCTGCTTCTCCACCCATTTCTTCTCCCTCTCGTTGATTGAGAAGATGCTCTTGTCACTGGTAGTAAAGCTGTAATCCTCAAAGCTTGGATCATCAAAGGTAGCCTGACCGTTAATGATTCTTGCCACCTGATTAAACGCCTTGCGGTTGGTTCTCACCTTTACCTTTATGCCGGATGCTTCAAAGGTTCTGGTTTTTATAACGGTAGATCTCTTGACCGTGGTCTTGGTTAAATGCGGAATACCGCAGTTATCCATCTTCGTCGCACAGCCGGAAAATATCGCTCTGCCGTTAAAGTCGTAATATTCATTAGGTATAAGACCCGTCACAGGGTCTCTCTTGTCAAAATTAAATTTACAAAACGTATTGTTTTTTGTTACAAAGTACAGATCATTACCGATCACCTTCAGCATTACTGCCTCTGAGAACTCTCCGCCCGTCTTTCCTCCGCTTGGAACAACGTAGTATTTAATTGTTTTGCCGGTTGGATCCGAGTATTCATCGTACTCAGGCAGCTCTCTGTAATAGGTAATACCGTACTCGTTTTCAATCGATTTTATTTGCTCGTTGTTATTGTTTGCCGGCGATCCGATAAGCGATTCTGTAACACCAAATTCGTTAATTACCTTTTTTGCTTCAACAAGCTCTACACCGCCTGTTCTTTCAAGTAGTTCCTCTTCGCTTAGATCTGTCGGAAACTCTGCATAAACGTACTCGTCAAACTGTCCGTTATACACTCCGATGTCCTCAAGGTAATACCACTCGTATTCAGTATTGCCGCTCTCGGTGTTGTACATCTGCCTCGAGTCTGCCATGAAAATCCTGCCGGCTATAAGTATCATCAAATAACCGTTCCACTCGGCAATAGAGGCATTCTTTAAATCACAGTTAAGCAGCTTTGCATCAATCAAGCTTGATCTGTGCTTGATAGCTCGTCTGTACTTTGTAGATACGTGGCCCAACGCGTCAACGCCAAATCGAGATAAGAAAATAGGATCATCTCGGAAGTTATAGCAGGGTCCAAGACATCCGATGCCCTTGTGACCCTTTTGCGAGGGGTAGATCACAGGCTGTATATCGTTACCTGCCTGAATCTTGGGCGTATGCAGTATTACGCTGTCCTCTTCGTCGCTGTCCTCCTTCATGACCATAAGCGAATCGCCTACGTTCATCATTGCAACGACTGCTGCGTTGCTCGTGCCTTCTAACTCATAGTTTAGCTGTCCGAAATATAGGGCGCTCGGTGTCTCCTCGCCTTCGGGAATACCGCAGTAAAAAATATGCCTCGGAAAGTCCGGGTTTCCCGAAAGGAATATTCTGTTGTCATAAGCTGCGGCTATCGTGCATTTAGAAATAATTTCGTGCTGAATTGTTTCCTTTGGATTTGTTACTCCGCCCACCGTCTTTATGTAACGTCTGACGGTAACCTCTATTCCTGCATGCCCTCTGCTAAAAGCAAACGGCCATTGATAGGATGCAGGCACCTCGTTTTTGTCTATTTGCGCTTGGGTATAATCAAATTGTTTTGTTTTAGGATTCCATGTGTTTTGTTCAGGTAATGGAACTGGATCTGCCAACTGTATCGTTCCGCTACCTGATGCCGAATTATCAGGTCTTATGGATGCAATAGCATTCGGGTAACCGGCGGGAACTTTTGGCACACCGTTTCCTTCGTTATAAGCAAGCGGCAGCCTCACTCCGTATTGATATACGTCAAATCCTAAATTATCCGGGAAGACAGGCACGTCACTTTTGTTTGATTCAAAAGTCCAGTCGTTATCTATAGGCTCCTTAGTGTAAAAATAGCTTCTATTTTTGGCTGCAATATAGGTAAGCTTGTATTTTGGGTTAAGCAGATTTCTTTGTTCAAACTCTCTTCCTTCTCCAAAATCCGTAGGGTTTAAATCAAACTGTGCGCCTATGTCAATGTTTATATAGGTAGTTGGTGTATATGCCAACTCATAAACGTATTTTGCGACAGGATTTTTATCACTGTCATATTCAATACGAACAAAGCTTCCTCCGCCAAGTATATAAAGATTCCCTTGATTAACAAACGAAATTGTCTTTTTGTTTGGTAAGTAACATAAAGGATCCTTTGCAACTAAGGCGATACTATTCTCTTCAAATTCCTCAACCGTTCCCATTCGATAGAGGCCGGTTCCGAGATGAAAGAAAACGTCTCCGTTACCGATATGTATACCGTTAAACTGTGAAAATCCTTCTCTCAGCGCTCTGAACCCCGGTATAGTCTCCACCGCTCCGCCCTGTCCGGACTGATAATCGCGGTACATGTTCACCAGGTATGCAAATCGGCTGTCCTCAACGTCGTTGTGATCGCTGGAGAAATCCACTCCTCGAAGCCTATCAAAATATCTTGCGTATTCGCCCCTCTGCTGGAGAAGGTTCTTTTTGTTCTTGAAGCTTGCCATACTTACCTCTTACCAGCCGGTCACGTTTGCGTATTTTGCTCCTTCACGGCTTCTGTTTTTTGCCTCGATCTCTGCCGCCCTTCTGTAGTACAGATCTAGATAGTACTGTGCCTTGCCGTCTCCCTCGTCAGCCCAAATATATGCGGCGACAAGCAGCGGCATAAGCTGCACCAGCTCAGGATCAAGCTCGATCTCGGTTATATCATCCTCGGGCGAATCGGTATATTCTAACTCCCTCGGAGCTTTTTTATATTTAATCTTAATTTCCCCTTCCTCCTCTGCAGGAAGAATGAGAATTGAATTGCTTTCAAAGTAATAATCCTTCGTAAGTCTTGTGAAACCGTCAACAAACGGATTGTCACAAACTCCGATAAAATTGGGATCATATTTTTTTAGGTCATACCTTGCATATCTCTCGTATGCCGGAATGTCCTCTACTTTTGAAGAATACACCGTCTTCCATAACGCCGCGTTGCGTATCTGGAAAGCATACTCTCCATCAAACCTGAGTCTTACAGGTCTGTCTGTAAATGTATAGTCATCCTGCACTAATCCCTTGACAGGAGTAAATGCAGAATAATCAAAGGTAACAACAGGCTGGTTCTCCCATATACCTGTCTCTTGATTGTAAAGCTGCACCTGCCATCTTCCCTCTCCCATTACCTCAAAGTAATAGGCTCTTGCTGGTCCGGAGGCAGTAAAAATAATTTCCTCGCCGTTATATTCGTATACGTTATGATTTGCTCCCGGTATTAGATTCTCGGGTCGGCGATGATAAATATCTAATATCGCGGTCAGTGGGCGCAGTGCATTGATTTGCATTTGCGCCCTGTTTGCCGCTGAAAAGAATGCCGGGATATCCTCAAGGGAATCCTCAAACCCGAGCTGCGCTACAGAAGCGTAAAGCTCGTTTATTTTCATATCTTCTCCTTAAATGGTGAATACCTCGCAGTTTGCGGTATCGTTACCGTCTTCTGCAAGAAGGATGTGCTTGTAGGAACCAAAGCCTACGCCAAAGCGGCAGCGGCCGTTCCAGATGTAGTTACCGGTGTGGTTGTCCACCCAGTTGGTGATCTTGAGAGGTACTCTGTTGAAGAATACGTTACCGGAAAGCTGCTTGTTTGCCTCAGAGCTCATTACCATGAAGGCAGGAGTCTCTGTCTGCCACTCAAGAAGCACTGTGATAGTCCAGTTGCCGTACTGGATATTGATATCGTTGTTATTGTTGCCTGTGGTTCTCTCAGAGCCGCATACCTTCTTTGCAATAGCCTCAAGGCCGGGATGGTTGCCGGGAAGGATAATGGTATCTGCAATGTAACCAAGCGCCTCGCCGTTCTCATCCTTAAAGTTACGCATCTTGTTTGCAAGCACGTTAAGCGCCTTCTCAAAGCTCTCGGTATCAGCTGTAATTCCTGCGCAGCAGAATCTGTTAGCCTGTGTGCCCTTGTTTTTCATCTTAGAGCTTGTATACTTATGCGCCTTATGGAAGAGGGGAAGACCGTCGTATGCAGTTGTGTCTACCTCTGCCTTGTTAAATACAAAGCTCTTAGCTGTACCGTGTGCAAGAGCCTTCTCACAGATCTTGTTCATGGTCTTGTAGTATGCTCTTGTAAAGTTCTCTGCTCTGCGTCTTGCATCTGCAGATACACCGTGATTTGCATCCTCCATCATCTCTGCGGTGATGGTGAACTCCTTCATGAACTGAATATGCTCGATGAACTTCTTGTATGTAGTCTCGATTGAGTCGTTCTCTGCACCGCCGCCCTCAACAACAGCCATAAAGGTGTCGAAGTCGGATGTACCGACAATAGTCTCACCGAACTTGTTGGACTTCTCGATGTTAAAGAGTCCATTTCTGACGTCATTTCTCTTAACACAGTTATCGCTTTCGTGCTCGATAATCATCTTAAGAGGGGTTTCAAGCTTGCCGATCATCGGGTCAAGCTTGCCGGTTGATTTTGCATAAATGATATTAGCCATTTATTCTCTATTTCTCCTTTTCATTAAAACTTAACCTGAATGATGTCGCCGGCCTTTGTCGCGCCGTTAAGGTTTACGATTGTTACTACACCGTCAGTTGTAGTACTTGTTACAGCAATACCTGAGTCGATTTTTACCTTGTCACCCTCTTTTACTGTAACGTTTGCAACTGTCGATGCAAAAGGCACGTCAAAAATCATGCCGGGAATGATTGCGTAACACGCAACCTTTGCACCGGAAGCCGCATCAGCAAGAGCAATATGTGTAGGAGCTGTGCTATTTATAGCCACTTTGCCACCGCTAAGTGCAAGAGTTGAGCCGGCTGTGATATCGCCGCTGGCAACATGCACCTCAGGCTCGGGTACGTTGCCTCTGCCATTAAGAATTTTTTTGCATTCAAACATTATTTTTTCCTCCGTTAATTGTTAGCTGTTTTGTATAGCTTCTTTATTTCCTTGTCCGAAAGACCGGGGAACATCTCTCTGTATGCCGCCATCTCTCCCTTGGAAATATATGTGCTTGTGTCCTTCGCTCCCTTCGGAACGTTAGACTTGATATGGTCCTTTGTGCCCTTGAGATCGCTATTTCTTCCGGGTGCCTTGCTATGAGCCTTAACAATATCCGTGTGCGATGCGGCAAAGGCCTCTACCGCCGTGAGATTCTTTGTCTTGTCATCCATAAGAGCCGCGAACTTCTCCTTGTTAGGCAGCTCCTTCAGACTCTTGTACTTTTTCGTTGCAGGAAATGCCTCGTGTATAGCATCTATATCCTTCTGCATCTGGGCTTCCCAGCTTGCCTTCTGTGCTCTCTCCGTCTCGATGCGCTTTGCATACTCCTCGGGCGAAATGCCAAGTGCCTCGGCTGTAAGCCTTCTTACTGTCTCGGGAACGTTCTCTACGTTATCGATCTTGCAGGCGCGGAGTAAATCCTTTACCGCCTCCAAAAGCTCGCTTTCACTTGAATTATCAAGGGTCTTGTCAGCCTCATCGCCCTTCTCTTCAGACTCCTCATCGGCGTTTTCGTCTTCTTCATCCTCGCCGGGATCCTCGTCATCCGACTCCTCCTCGGCTTCCTCCTCTACGGGATCTTCTTCATCATCAAGATCAAAGTAATCCTCCTCGTCACCGTCATCAGAATCCTTTACCTCCTCGGTATCCTCCTCTGCGGTGTCCGCGGCATCCTCTGTATCTTCGTCGCGAGTACCGTCGTAATACGTATCCTCGGTCTCTATCATATCTTTTTCATCCATATCCTATGGTCCTTTCCGCGTTATACGCCTTTACTTGCTCTTTTTCGTGCTTACACGAAGATCGCTGCCCTTGGTTACTGTTGCCTTGGGCGCGCCGCCATTCTGCGACTTAGGGGCTTTAATCACGTCGCCCTTGTTGGTCTGATAGGGGTTTTTCTTCATTTGGCATCTCCTCTCTTTGTAATAAAAAAGAGCCACAACACACCCCGTAGGGTGATATGTGGCTCAATGGCTCGTTTTTATTAAGTTTTATTGCTCTTGGCACTTACCGTAAACAAATTACGGCATCTTTTGCATCTGCAGGATAGACCGTCAAGATTACACTTGTCCGGGTCAAGTCCTATGTTACGGACTCGCTCTCCGCACTCGGGACAATGGATCCTTACGATGTCCTTTTTCTCCGATGGAGAATAGGTGATTTCCATATTTTAGCTCCTTTTGGCTTCTCTGTATAGAGTATAACACAAAAGTTACTTCATTTGGTACCCTTTAATTCGCATTTTACACAAGTTTTCCAAGTCTTTTTACCCTGTTTCTTGTTGTAGAACCCAGTGTTGCCGAACCAAGCCTCGATGATCCCCCGAGACGTCCGGAGCTTCCACCCAGTCGACTGCTTCCGCTTCTGCTTCCGCCAAGTGTCGGTGTAGATCTGCTTGTCGAACTGCCGGAGCCTGCAACTGCCGCGCTTCCGGAAACCTTACCGTTCTCAACGTCATATCCGGCATACTCATACAGCTTCAGCATCTCCTCTTCAGTAAGTCCCAGCGATGCTATGTAGTTAAACAGCACCCTGTCAGCCCTCGTCTTATTCATACCGCCAACGTCACCGTCCTTAAGACCGTAGCCGTGTGTCGCAATAAGCAACAGCTTCTCCTCCTCGGATATGTCAAGACCGTTGATCGCCGCAACTACCTTCCCTCTCTTCGAGCCTGATATGGTGTTGCCCTTCTCGTCTTTATCAGAGGGCTGCATATACGTAAGCTCGTTAAGGCAAAGTATATCACTGTCCACGATCTTTGACAGAATATAGGCTTCCTCGTCCTTCTTGCTTCCGATAACGCTGTCGTATGCAAGATTTTTGTACAAGGTATAGATCTTGTTTACCGCATCAGCCTTCGCCTCATCGTCAAAGCTCTTGTAAATGTCGCTCTCAATGATCATATTGACCATATCCACGGCCTCACTGTACTTCTCGCGCACCGCCTTCAGCTCCTTGCCACTCAGCTCGATCTCCTCTCCGTCAACCGTTATCTTGTCGCTTACTGCCGACGGAATAACCTTCTCACCGGTCTTGCCGAGTCTTACAAGCTCGCCTATTGCCTTATCCGAAAGACCGCTGCCCATCTTGTCACCTAATCCAAGCTCAACGATAACCGCCGCAAGATCGTAATCTCCGTGATCTATCGCATCGCTAAGATCCTTGCTGTAGCTCTGTGACTTGGTAAGGTCGTTCCACTTGTAGGAAGTCTTGCCTGAGATAAGATTTGTTACTCCCCACGCAAAGTTTTTAAGGTTTCTTACAGGAATACCGGTTGCCTGACCGAAGGTATAAACAAGCTTCTCGCCCATCTTGACAAGATCCTTGCCCTCTGTCTTTCCGGCCGCAGCATCTGCCGCCATATCCATAGCATCCTTTGCTGTTCCGAGTATATCGTTGATAGCCGAGAATTCCATTGACTCAAGATCATATCCGGAGGCAAAGAACTCCATAACACTACTTAACGCAGGTATACCGCCTACCAGGTTTCCTACGAACTCGACGCTCAGCCTTCTTGCTCTCTCCTCCTCGGTCTCGTCCTTGTCTGCCTTGCCATAAAGATTCTTGAATAATTCTCCAAGCATCAGCATGAATATGGCGCTTCCGACTACAGATCCTACAGCCTTGTTAAGACTCTTATTAACCTTCTTGATCTTAGCGTTGATCTTTTTCTTGCCCTCTGCATCTGCGCCACTCTTTTGCGATTTCAGGTACTGCATCTCACCGTAAGCGTCTATAACTCTGCCCATCATTGTAACAGAGTCCGACTTAAACATCATCGCTGTCTTGTAAAGCTCGTTTCCTCGCCTTGCCGCCTCTGTCTTTCGGGATGCAAATGCGTTCTGCTGGGTCTCAAGGATTATCTTGTCGGTAAGCTTTCCTGCGGCAATAAGATTTTCCTCGGTGCCTATCTTGGGACCGCCATTCCTTGCCACCTGTGCCTGCGCCGCCGCAAACACTCTCTTAACTACCACTCTGTCCATAAAGGACATACCCCTTGAGAACCACTTTGCAAAATTGTTTACCCTGTCGGTTACGCCCATCGTCTTAAGCAGGTCGTAATCGCTGTCACGCAGCTTCGCCACTGTCGAGTAGGTATCAACATCCTTGCCCTTCAGAGTTATACCCTGCAGGTGAGTACCGAATTTGAGTATGCTTCTTGATGCTATGAGAGAGGAGAACTGCGTTGCCAGCACCTTAACGTTGCCACCAAGAGCAAAGCTTACGTATCCGCCTCTTAACAAGCCTGCAAGATCGCTTCCTACCCTGTCGTTCTTTCGGCCCATGGTATCAAGCATCAGGTTCTGCAGGTAATCAAAGCCGACGATCTTTCCGTTCTGTCTCCAGGTAGAATCCGACTGTGAGACCAGACTCTGCAGGCTGAAAGTTGAATTTTGCAACTTATAAAGTGCGTCAAGATCTGCGCCAAGTCCGGGCTTGGTTTTTAGCACCTTTAATTTAAAGAGCTTATTAAAGCTATCTATTACCGGTGACAGATACATATACCTTGCCACACCATCAACGTGACTGTTAAATATCAAGTCTGCCGAGCCGATCAACAGCGCGCTCTTTGCTTCCTCAATGGTCTTTTTGTTAAAGGATGCGTTTGCGTACCTGTCTGTCGCAAACATATCTGCTTCAAATTCCGAAATATGATCTGTATACGCACGTCTGATAGGATAATAATAGCCTTCAATAACGTTTACAAAGCCCAGTCGTTGCATATCTCCTGCCGCCTTTGTTTGTCTTGCCCTCTCAAAGCCTCGCTCCAGTATCTGCATATACTGCTTATCCTGATCACTGAGCAGGCTCTCAGCAAGACTTCTCTCTTGTCCGATAGCCGCCTCCAGCTTCGAGTTGTAGTCTCTGCCCTTAACCATCGGAGCTATAGGATGCATTTCCACGTCCTGACCGTCCTCGGTTCTGAATACTACACCGCCGTTTGCAACACCAAGCCAGCTGCCCTTACGCTTTAAGGTCATAACGTAGGAGATCAGCTGCAGCTTGTCTATCTTCACACCGTGCAGCTCTACCTTCTGATCCTTCGCCTTTGCAAGATAATTCTTGTTGTTCTTGTCTTTCATAAAGGCATCGTATTCCGACTTAATATCCATTGCCTCAGCCCCGGCGTTTATCTCACCATGTAGCCAATCGTTGTATATTCTTGTAAAAATACCGTCTTCATACAGATCTGCCAGCTTCATTATGGATAGCGGATCTCCGAAGGCTCTGAGATCTCCTGACAAAAGTCTGTTGCGCAGTACTCTGATAAACATCGGCAGCCTGATCTTCTTCTGCTTCTCAATGGTATCACGGTACTTATATACAATATCCGTACCCGACTGCCACTTGCCCTCGGTGTATACCATATCGTATTCGTCCATCAGCTTTGTAAAGTAGGTCATAACCTCGCTTAGCATCTGAAGCTCCTCAACAGTAAGCTCTCCCTCTCCATCCGCAAGGATCTCAAGCCTGCGCTTTATACTCTCCTGGAAGGGCGTTGTATTAAGCTCCTTGCTTTCAAAGTCCTTCAGCATAGGATTATTTACCTCATACCACTGGTTAAGATTGCCGATCTCGCGTCTGACGATCTTATCGTTCAACCTTCCTCGCCAATCCATCTTGGTAAGATTTTCGATACTGCCCTTAAAGGTTCTGCCCTTATACTCTGATGCCGATGCAAACCTGCCGGTCTTCTTGTCATCAATCTTTTTAAGTGTCTGATAGATCTCAGCTCGGATGTCGTTCTTTGCATTAGCCTCGGCCTTGATTTTGTCGGGTAGTTCTTTTCGAATCTCAGATTCCATTCGGCCTCGCACAGATTCTTTACCCGATCCAATGATGCTTCTTATAGTATCGTCTACCTGCTTGTATATTTCATATCGTTCAGCACGGCTTACCGCCTCGCCCTTCTGACTTACAAGCCTGTCGGTAAGCTTGGTGGTCCAGTTGAGTCCTATCCACTCTCTTGCATCATATCCGTCACTCTCGTTAAGCTCGGTCCAGATGCGGCTTTCAATATCGCTTCTCTCGCTCGCAGGCAACGCCTTATATCCGTCAATGGTAGCAAGCCTCTTCTTGACTCCGCTTTCCGAGAATACCCTGTCGGTCTCATACTCTGCGCGCAGCTTTGTCCTCATCTTGCTTTCAATCTGCTCAAGACGTTTCTTTGCTCTTGCGATCTCCTTCGCAGCCTTGGTCTCTGCCTTTGCATTGGCTCTCTTCTTAAATGCCTCTGCATCGGATTTTGACAGCCTCTGACTCTTTTCGGGAATCTTGACGTTAAAGGCTTCTGCCAGCTCGCCCATGATCGATACAGCAGTCTCATATTTGATTACTTCAAGCTCCGCATCGGTCTCGGTTCTTACATCAGGCTCCATATTCATTACCTCGGCTATGCGAATAAGCATCTCGCCTACAGTATTAAGCTCGGGGAAATAGCTGGTTCCGTACAGGTTCTGCAGCTCTGCGTACACCGAGTCTACGCTTGCGCCATCATTGGCAAGCTTCAACCTGCCGAAGTTATCCTTTCGGAACTGTGCATAACCGCCAACACTGTCAAACTCGCCCTTGTCACGTTCTCTGACCTCAAAGGTTATCTCGCGGATATGCCGTTTCATCTCCTTGATATCCTCGGTCATACCGCTTGTGTCCTTCTCGTTGGTAACCAGCTCCTCTGCTAGCGCCTCAACACTCGCATACGCCCTGTCTCCCGACTCTGCCGTAAGATCAAATAACATATCTGCCGCCGCAAGGAACTCGTATCTTACACCGGTACGGGTAAGCTGTCCGCTATACCTTGCAAAATACTTGTCAGCAATAGCAATAATGCCCTTG
>JBGVKJ010000006.1:0-78022 GCA_045123695.1 Acutalibacteraceae bacterium | reverse complement strand
GTTGCCATCTTTTTTAAACATGTTTTTAACCTCCTGTATTTTAGTAATGCGGCTGCCAAACCATTTCTATTATACTTGGAGGTTAATTTCTTCTCTACTGCTTTTTGTGGCTTGCCATTGCTCGCCACGTTTATTTTTACTGAAGCTTTTTTATTCCCCCGGTAGAACCGGGGGTTTTGTCTTTGCTGAAGAGACAATAAAAAGACCTTGTCCATAGACAAGGTCAAGGATTTCGTTACAGAAATCAAAACCCATTGGAACACCCCTGCAGAAGGCAAATACGTGCCGTACAAGGAGTACAAAGATGTTGTGCTTGCAGTCGGCAGTAACTATGCAGGCTCAAAGGTGCTTGAGTATATAGGCTTCTTCTCTGCCTGTTACCTCATTATGCACCACTACAAGCTGCCCTATCTCACATTCTCCATTATAGGCATTATCAATATGCCTCTCGGCTACATATCCGCACTTATGTGGTGGCTTGTATGCGACAACCTGGGCTTCCTGCCAAAACGTACCGAGAAAAAGTTTTACGGCGTTTACTTTGCAATGATACTGTTCGGTATATCGACTATATTGTTCGACTATTCAACGCTGTTTAACCCCAGCAGCGGATTCATCCGCCTTCTTAACAGCTTTGAAGGAATGAATGCCACGGCGTGCTTCAAAGTATTCGGCACACACTTTCTGTACACAGGCTGGGTCGGTGCCCGTAATATTTTCTGGCGCAAAAAGCTCCTTCCCAAATACGGCAGATATAAATATTCGCTTTACTGTGATGTTATACCCAAGTGTATAATGGTAATACTTATAGGCTGGTTGCCTGTTTACAACATAGCCGCTGTTGAAACACGTGTATGGGTTGCAAACCTGCTCTTTGCAACATACAATGTATTCGGCTTTGCCAACAATATGGAAACCTGCACCAAGAGCATAAGCCCGAATCTGCAGGAGCGAATTTATGTGCGAAGCTATCCCGTAAAGCTGTCTCACTTTTTCAACACAATCGTCGGTATTATAATGCCGATTTTCATCGGTATGCTCCGTAATGAGTGGGCTGACATAAATGTTTACCGCTACGTAATTCCGATAACATTTATAATCCTTGCCGCAATGACAATGATTTTTGCAGGCAGAATCAAAGAGAGAATACCTCAGCCGCCCGTTGAGAAAAAGGTTCAGATTAAATTCTGGGACGGTATGTTCGGCGTTCTCAAGAACAAATATCTGCTTATCAAAAACGTTGTTGCGCTTATTGATGCACTCGGCAACGGTATGCTGCCGTTTGTAACGGTTCTTTACTTCTACACATTCCGTCTGAGCGGTCTCCCCTACAGCCTTATTGTTATGCTGATTTCGTTTGCAGGCACTCCGCCCGATTTCTTCTCCCCCTATTTTCTCAAACGTTTCTCATACAAGCAGATTATGATTTTCTATCAGCTGACAAGAGCACTCGGCAACGCCGCAATTGTTGCAGCAATCTGGTTCTGCGGTGATAACCTTGTGCTTTGCGGTACAATATGTGTTGTCGTTCTCTTCTTTATGGAAATGACAAAGACTGTACCCACAACCGCAGGTCACGATATGGATGTACGTATAGCCGACTACCAGATGTATATTTCAGGTGAAAGACTTGAGAATTTCGCAAGTGTATTCAGTTGGTTTACAGGCCCCGTAACATCATTTATCGGCCTGCTGATTCCGATTTTCCTGCTCCGCTACGGTTTCAACAGCAACTGGGAAGTACTTTTCCTCGACGCTTCAAGAAGAAATATTATTGCAATACCGCTGATTGTTGATGTCATAGGTTTCCTTCTTATGACCATTCCCTATCTCTTCTGGGACTACGACAGCAAGAAGCAGAATATGGTTATGGAAGTGCTCAAACGACGTGCCGCAGTAACCGAAGAGCACGCTTTGGAAGCTGACGAAAAGGTTTCCGGCGGATATAAAGGTTAAGAAAGGAGGCTGCAGATTTATGAGTAAAAACAACAAAAAGAATATTGATGTAGCTTCCGTAAACGAGCCTGAATTACAGCTTGATATTCCGGAAGATGAAATCTGGACATATCAGATTCCGGGTCTTGCCGCACCGCATATCAACAAGCCGTACAAGCATTTCACACTCAAAAAGATAATCTTCATTGTAACAATAATAATCGCAGTCGGCCTTTCTTTCTATTTCAGTATCCTTGCAATCGCAAACAAAGACACCTTTGAATACGAAATCGTATCTGAAAATGCATACCGCCTGACAAAATTCAGCAACACAGGCGAGATGACAGAGCTTCATATCGACTACGTGACAAAAGTTGAATACAATCAGATATCGAAAGAATATGTTTTCAAAAAAGATGAAAACAAAAAGGTTACAGAGATACGCGAATATGCACTCAACTGCGACGATAAGATTAAAACAATCTATATCGGTGCTGATGTAGAGAAAATAGACGGCAAATCATTTTATTCCTGCTGGGCGCTCGAAAATATCGAAGTCGACGAAAACAACCCTTATTACTGCGATATTGACGGCGTACTTTATGACAAAGCTAAAACAGAGCTTATCAATTACCCGTGTAACCACGATGAGTACCTGAGAAAGAAGTTCGGCTACGAAAAGGAAATGTACCGTGACGATGTAACCGAGCAGTACAGACTTGACATCCAGACTTATGTCGTACCTTCTACCGTAACAAAACTCGGCGAGCTCTGCTTTGCCTACACAAACATCAGAGATATCTACCTGCCCGAAGGTCTCAAGAGAATGGAAACACTCTCTGTATTCAAGCTCCACGAGCCCAAGGACGAATGGGGCAACACACCTTCACTCGAAAACATTTACACCTACAAAACCAACAATGTAATAAGTGACACAAGCTACAAAGCAAAAGACAGCTTCAGTGAAATTTACCTTTCACTGCCTGAGGGTCTTGAGTATATCGGCTCCGATTCACTCAGCTACAACCAGGCTATGAGCTACATCTACATCCCTTCAAGCGTAACCTATATCGGTCATCACGCATTTTGGGACGATGTTTACAAAGAAGATAACCAGCTCAAAGGCATCTCGGTAATCAATGTAGCAGCAAGCGAAGCAGAATTTGATAATATCGAGGTCGGTGACCAGTGGAGACCGCAGTACGACTATATGCTGTTTAAGAAAAGCGTAGATGTAAACTACGGTGTCGAGAGACAATCAATGCAATAAACATTTTGAGGCAGCCCTAAAACATTCGGGTTGCCTCATTTTTGGTTCTTGATATTTACTTGAGTTTTATGATGTGCTATAATATTTAATGTAACAGTAAAAGAAGAGGTATTCTGCAAATGAATGTTGTTTTACTTACCGCACTCGGAGTTGGCGGAGCAACACTTTTCGGCTCTGCAATCGGCTTCATTTTCAAAAAAATATCCCACAAATTTTCTGACATTATATTAAGCTTTGCCGCAGGTATTATGCTTGCCGCCGCAATAATCGGCCTCATCATACCGTCAATTGAACACGGTATGACGCACGGAAAGGTATACGGCATCTTAATTCCTGTAGCAGGTATTTTCGCAGGTGCACTCTGTCTTAATCTTATCGATAAACTTGTACCTCACCTGCATAAGCTTGTTGGCCCCGATGACGAAAAGCATAACAACGCAAACTTAAGTAAAGTACTGCTTTTCGTAACCGCAATAGCAATACACAACCTGCCCGAAGGTATCGCCGCAGGTGTCGGCTTCGGCTCGGGCGATACAGCTCAGGCTTTGCTCATTTCAGGCGGTATAGCACTTCAGAATATACCCGAAGGTATGGTTATTATCGCGCCTATGCTTGCCGCAGGCGTAAGCCCTAAAAAGACTTTTATAAGTGCGCTTATAACAGGGCTTGTCGAGGTTGTCGGCACATTTATCGGCTACTTTGCAGTCAGCGTTTCCGTCGCAATTCTCCCCTTTGCCCTCAGCTTTGCGGGCGGTACAATGCTATATGTCGTAAGTGACGAAATGATACCCGAAACTCATGCGCACGGCAGTCAGCGAGGTGCAACCTACGCTCTGCTTGCAGGCTTCTGCGTAATGCTTGTTTCAGATATTCTGCTTGGATAAAAATATGGGTTGCATCTGACAAAAATCAGTTGCAACCCGTTAGTTTTACAGAGCTGTCTTCCATAGTCCGTGTTTGTTGCAGTAGCTGTATACGGCGGTAGGTTTTTCACCGCAGAGCCTGAATTCAACTTCGGGCTTCTCACCGCTTACAAGGCACTTGCGCTGACCGCCTCTGTCAGTCTGCAGGTAAACCCAGTTTATGCTGTGGTCATTCTCCATCGGGTGCGGCACACTGCCGATGCTTACTTTTACGCTGTCGCCGTCAACCTTCACAACGGGGCTGTGCTTTTCACCGCCCTCGTTTTCAGTTGAAGCCTGCAGGTGCTCCATCTCACTGCCGCAACACATTATCGGTACACCCGCACCGTGTATAAGCCCTACAATATTGCCGCATTTACGGCAAAGATAAAACCTTGATTCGCACATTGAACATACCTCCTTTTGGAAGTAGTATGCTCGTTTTTTTGATATTTATAATATAACGGAGAATTTATATGGAAAAGACAGAAACAATAATTCAGTATGCAAGAACCTATTCCGACCCACCCGAGGGTGTGCGTCAGGCAAGCCGTGCAATAATTGTAAAAGACGGTAAAGTTCTGCTTACTTATGAAACAAATACCGATGTATATATGTCACCCGGCGGAGGTGTTGAGCCGGGCGAAACACTCGAAGAATGTTGCGTACGTGAGCTCAGCGAAGAAACAGGCTACACCGTAAAGCCGATAAAACAGTTCTTAACAATTAACGAATACTGCTTTGAAATAATGTTCGTCAGCAACTACTTTATCTGCGAAATCACAGGCAAAGCCGAGCAGAAGCTGACCGAAATCGAAATCGAGCACGGTGCAACACCCGTATGGCTTGATTTCGACGAAGCTCTTGAAATGTTTTCTCGTTATACCGAAGAAAAGCGTGAGGATATTTACAGCCTTTATATGCGCGAGTATACCGCACTTACAAAATACAAATCCGAAAGGAAATAAAAATGAAAATAACAGCTCTGACGAAAAACACGCCGTTTAATGACAATATATCAGCCGAGCACGGACTCAGCCTTTATATCGAAGCCGAAAAGCACAACATTCTTTTTGATATGGGACAAACTTCACTCTTTGCCGAAAACGCAAAAAAGCTCGACATTGACCTTACGAAAGTTGATATTGCAGTACTCTCTCACGGACACTATGACCACGGCGGAGGACTAACGGAATTCCTCAAAATCAACAAAACCGCACCCGTATACATAAACCGTTATGCATTCGGCGACTATTATAACGGCACCGAAAAATATATAGGTCTTGACAAATCACTGCAAAATGAAGAAAGAATTGTTTTTGTCGATGAAATTCTTGAAATCGATGATGAGCTCTGCCTTTATTCCTGCAACAACAAAATTCAGAATCATTATCTCGGCAGTTTCGGTCTGAATATGAAATGTGACGGCAAATTTATGCCCGACGAATTCAAGCACGAGCAATATCTGCTTATAAACGAAAACGGTAAACGCGTACTTATAAGCGGATGCTCACACAAAGGTATTATGGATATCACAGAATGGTTTGAGCCGGATGTTCTCGTAGGAGGATTCCATTACTCAAAGCTCGAGCTTGATGAAAAGCTTAAAGAATATGCCACCGTTCTTGCATCACATAAAACAGATTACTACACCTGCCACTGCACAGGCACAGAGCAGTACGAATTTATGAAAAAATATATGCCGCAGTTGAGCTATCTCTCCTGCGGCCAGAGTATCGTTTTATAATGCGTTTCAATAAACGCAAATCATACAAAAAATTTTTGCAAATCATGATTTTCAAAAAAATCAAATCATGCCATAAGGCAAATCATAAAGCACCTGAAAAAATGATTTGCTTTGCGTGATTTGGCGTACCGCCATGATTTGTTGCTTTGCAACATGATTTGAATTGATTTATCAATTCATTTTAAAACAACATATTCTCAATAAACAAATCCGAAAAGAATGCATCGGCCGAAAGGTCGATGTATTTTGTTTTTTCAGCAAGCGTTTTCAGGTCATTTTTATCTGTAGCATATTTAACTGCGCCAAACAAACTTGAATTATTGAGTGAAACGCACCTGTCGGCAAACTCGTGCGGCAACAAGCCCGTCTTAACAGCACTGTCAATACATATTCCAGATGAAAATCCTCCCGAAATATATACGGTTTCGATATCAGCAGGTGTAATGGCACAATACTTTACAAGAGCCATTATTGCAGAGTAAACAGCAGACTTTGCAAGCTGATACTGCCTGACATCCGCTTGAGTAAGATACACGCCGTCTGCAAGCTCAAAGCTCTCACATTCCATATATCCCGAGCTGTCAATTATACCTTCTTCGAGCAGATATGCAATCGCATCAACAAGACCGGTACCGCATATTCCTACGGGTTTTGCGTTATCTACTGTAGTAACTTTACCACCGTTAAAAGCGCATATCGCACCACTGACAGCACCCATACCGCACGAAATACACGCACCTTCAAAGCAAGGTCCTGCGGCTGCAGATGTTGATACAGAGCCGTTTTGGTTCATCAGCACTATCTCGGCATTTGTGCCGAGGTCAACGAGCAAACTGTATTTATTCTCTGTCGGCATACCGACAAGATTCATACCTGCAACTATATCCGCACCGACAAAAGATGATATACAAGGTAGCGACTCTACAGCACTTACACCGACTATACCGATTGTGTCTGCATTAACGCATCTTCTCTCAAGAAACGCAGGCTCATAAGGTGCAACTCCAAGCGAAGAGCAATCTTCACCGAACAGAATATGAAGCATTGTCGTATTAGCTGAAATGTAAAGTATTTCTGCTTTACAGCAGTTCAATCGTGCTGTCATATTATTAATTTCATCAACCAGCACTTTTTGCAGTGTTTCAGTTGAATTTTTAGTGCAATAATCGATACGCGATATGACATCCGCACCGAAAACACGCTGAGGATTGAGCGAGGTTACGGTTTTTATTATTCTTTTGCTTTCAAGCGAAACAAGACCAAGAGCGAGAGTAGTAGTACCTACATCGAGTACAAGGCAGTATTCACCGTCGGCTGTTTTTTCAAAGTTTGACTCTGCAGTTACAGCCTTATTAAGAAATTCAACTGTGATATCGGAATTTATTTCATAGCGGCACGACAATTCTTCGTTACCGTTTACAATAATTCTGCACTTGCCGCAAACTCCTCTGCCGCCGCAAGGATGCTCAGCCGCAACACCGTAGCGCATCAGTACCGATGACAACTTTTCACCTTTTTCAGCGAATAAAACTCTGCCGTTACAATTAACCTTGTACATACTCTCACCTCCGTAAAAAGTATTATATCACAAACAAAATAAAAAAATCAACGGAGGCAACCTCAAAGGGCTGTCTCCGTTCAGATTTATGATGCTTTATCCATAAGTGATTCCATCTCTGCTTTATAATCTTCAAAGCTTACAAGTTCAATATCACTATAATTCGTTTCAGATGTTACACCGCCTGCAAAATCTGTGAATCGGTATAACATGCAACCGCTTTCGGCATTGTAAAGCTGTGTATAGTCTTCATTAAAAACATACTTGCCGTTTTTGTCTGCCGAACCGAATCCGCTGATTGACACACTGCGATTTGCAAGGTCAACACTGTAAGTTGCACCGATATGCTCGGCTTGGTATTTCAGAGATTCTTTGTAAGATGAAACAAACAGGTTTGATGAGCTGTCGTAATATGAAAGGAAACCAAAGAAGGTTACATCCTTCTGAGCTTTTTCAACAATTGACTTTTGTCTAAGGTTAAAGGATTCGCCCCTTTTCTGTATGGGATAATTATAGTCTGTCCATCTCTCAAAGATGAGCTTTGTCATCATCTCGTTATCTTTTCCGAAATCAACATTGTAGAACCTTGCCTTATCAGCACTGTCACCACCCAAAGCAGAAAAACAATCAGTAACTTCAAGGCAGTTTTTGCCTGCCTCATCTTTTATAAATTCACATATAAACATCTCGACATATTTATCCTCGCCATACGGAGCATAAATCTTTATCTTACCGTCGCCGTCTATGGCAAAAGGCATATCACCGCTGTCACCGTGGGTTTGTTCAATTACAATACCGTCAAAGCACTTGTTATCGCTAGATTTGAACAAAAAGCTGTCTGCAAGAATACCGTTTGTACCATTACCGTCAGGATTGCGCCAGAACCCTTTTAATAAGGAAGCTTCTATTTCGCTGTTACTGATATTTGCCTGTGCAGTTGTTGTCTGTGTGGCAGATGAGTCACCTTTGCCGTTTGAACAGCCGCAGCAAAGCACACCGAGTAAAAGAACACTAGCAAGAAGAATAGATATTACTTTTTTCATTATATTTTACCTTTCTGTGTTTTTAAATATTTTAACCGCAAAGGAAGAAATAGCCGTGGTCTGTTTCGATTACAAAAACATAAATAAACATATCAAGTCCATACTCATCTTCATCAACAGCACAGGCTTTCATAACCTTCAGGTCAAGATACTCCATATCCCCACCTCGGTATTCATCAAAAACAGATTCTGCCATCTCGCTGAGGCTTCTTGTCATATTCTCGATATCCTCATCATCGTGATCATACTTCAGTGTCGGATAGAGAGCATTGTACATGCTTTCGCGGTAATTCTCATCCTCTGTTTTGAGGTCAAGGTACTCATAGCTGATTTTTTCAGCTGAAGGCAGCTCATCAAATCTGTCACTGTAGTCTTTTATGCTGCCCATACTGTACCACGAACAGTAAGTGTAATCATATTTAGCTTCTTCGGCTTCGGTTGCAATCATTTTATCGGTAATTTCTTTTGCACCGGGAAGTATATAACCGTTCAGCTTCTGCCAATCGTTGCTTTGTATACAATCAGACATAACACTTTCCAATTTCTCGAGTGTGTAGCCTTTGAAAGTTGTATTATCTACAGTGTCATTGTCAGACTCTGCCGAAGCAGAAGAAGTATTCTCAACAGTTTTGGTTACACCTGCGTTTGCAGAATTAATTGATGCATCTGCAGTTGTGCCGTCTGAACAGCCACAGCAAAGCACACCGAGTAAAAGAACGCTGGCAAGAAGAATAGATATTACTTTTTTCATATTTCCCTACCTCTTTTCAAACTTTATAAGATTTTCACTGTAATCATTATACACTTTTCTTTATCTGCAGTCAACAGCTTTTTAGTTTGTGTTTTCTTTATACTTTTCAGCCTGCAGGTTGAACATATAAGCATATTTGCCGTTCATAGCCATAAGCTCTTCGTGTGAACCGCTTTCGACAATCTCACCGTTTTCGAGCATATAAATAACATCCGCCATAACGGTTGTGGAAAGGCGGTGCGATATAAATATAACAGTCTTATCCTTTGCCGCACGGGACATAGCTTCATTGAGTGAATACTCGGAAACAGGGTCGAGGTTTGCACTCGGCTCATCAAGAATTGCAAACAGACAGTCTTTATAAAAAGCACGCGCAACGGCAACCTTCTGTGCTTCACCACCCGAGAGTGACAGACCTTCATCGTCAAACTCGCGAAGAAGTATAGAATCCGTACCGTTTGGCAACTTCTTTTCAAAGCTGCTCTCTCTGAGTGCGGCTTTGACTTTATCTTTATCGGGATTTTCTTCCATACCTACATTTTCAGCAAGAGTTGCACCAAAGAGAGAGAAATCCTGGAATACAGCCGCATAGTTTTCGTGATATGACTTGATTTTCCAGTCCTTGATATTGATGCCGTCAACGGTTATTTCACCGCTCGTAACATCATAAAGACGAAGTATAAGATTGGTAAGAGTTGTCTTGCCTGCACCGTTATAACCTACAAGAGCAATCTTCTGGTAGGGCTTTATTTCAAGGCTGATATTTTTAAGGGTCGGCTTATCATTACCCGGATAGGTAAACGAAACATTGTCGAGCTTAATCGTAACGGGCTTGTCAAACTTTTTCTCGAGCGAACCGTCTTTGATTTTTTCTTCTGCGCTCATAAACTTCTTAAACTTTTCAACATAGAGTCCGTTTTCGCGGAACGTAACGGCAAACCAAGTTGTAAGCGCAAAAATACTGCTGCTTACATTTGCAACACCGTTGAACGTAGCGGCAAAATCACCCATAGATATTTCTTTGAGCACTATAGCCTTGTAGCCCATATAAAGAGTTACGCCGAAGCTGATAAGAATTGTCAGCGGCAGGCTGTCTTGCGAAAAATACAGCAGACACTGCTTATTGAGAAACGGCGAAATCGTCTTCAAGCGGTCAAATATATTGGCTGTATATCTGCGCTCGATCATCTCGCCTGCAGGGTTGAGACGAAGCTCCTTTGCATAATCCTGCAGATAAAACACACGCGAAAAATACATATTTTTGCGGTCAAGCGGAGTCATCGCCTGCTTTTTTGCAACATTTACCTTTGCAATCATTCTGCCTATAGGTACCATAATACCGACACACGCAAGCACAAACAAAAGGCTTACAGGGTCAATACTGACAACAATCGCGGTAATGGTAAAAATTGAAAACAGATTGCTTATAATATGACGGGCGCAGTTCATAACACTCTCTGTTCTGTCGCTCATTGAGTTCATTGCAAGAACGAAATCGTTATAAAACTCGGGGTCATCGTAAGACTGAAAATCCATTTTCGCGGCTTTTGCATAAATAACCGTATACAGCTTATAATAAAGCTTTTCTTTCTGCTTGGGCACATAAATCTCATATACAATTGTATTGTAGAGGTTACCGAAAACAATAAAGAATGCAAATATTGCAAAAGCTATTATTATACGGTAATAAGCCGTACCCTCGTTCACAACATCAATAATATATTTGAGGAGTACAACGTTAGACAGCATCCATGGCAGATTGGTAAGTATATCGGCAAGAATATAATGAAAAATCAGGAAGGGTGAGTGCCTGGTTATAAAGCGAAGCATAAAGAAGAAATTTTTTATGCTGTGTGCTTTTTCGGTCTTCTTATTCTTCATCGCTGTCACCCTCCTCTCTGTAGCCCGAAGCCTGGAGCGTAAACATTTCACAGTATGCTCCGCCAGAAGCCATAAGAGCCTCGTGCGTGCCCTGTTCTATAAGCTCACCGCCTGCAAAGACAAGTATATTGTCGCTGCGGGTTGCACTGGAAAGACGGTGTGATATGTAAATTACGGTCTTATCCTTTGTACCCTCCATAAGGTTATCGTACATCGCAGACTCTGCAACAGGGTCAAGCGCAGAAGACGGCTCGTCAAGAATTGCAATATCAAACTTACTTGCAAACATACGGGCAATTGTAATTTTCTGGCTTTCACCGCCCGAAAGAAGTGCACCCTCTTCGTCAAACTCTCTGGTAAGCAGAGTATTTATGCCCTCGGGCAGAGTTTCAATTTTGCCGTAGACACCGCTTTGTCTGAGTGCTTTTTCGGCAAGCGGAAGATTTGTTTCGTTTGTCTCCTGCACAAGCACATTCTCTGCAACGGTCATTGCAAAAATCATATAATCCTGAAATACACTTGCAAAGCGCTCGCGGTATTTAATAAGATCGTATTCTTTGATATTCACGCCGTTATAAAGAATTTCGCCCTCGTTTACATCATAAAGGCGCATCATAAGTTTTGAAAGAGTTGTTTTGCCCGCACCGTTATGGCCGACAACGGCGATACTCTCACCCTTATTGATTCTGAACGAAACATTCTTCAGAGTATAATCCTTATTTTCACCGTAGCGGAAATAAACGTTTTTAAACTCAAGGCTTTCAAATTCACCGGGTATGAGGTCACCGCTTTTGATTTTCGGCTCATAAGCAAGAAACTCACGCAGATTCTGCACCCAGAGACAGTGCTTCTGCTGCATTGTAAAATAATGCGCAAGCTGATTGAGCTTGTTACGGCAGTTTGTTATTGCGGAAACAAGCACCGAAAAATCGGACACGCCTATATCGCCTACCGCTATAAGACGGTAACAACCGTAACCGAAGCCGCCCGCAACAGGTATGACCTCACCAAAGAAGTCACTCAACGACTCAAGCACTGCAACACGCCAGCCGTATTTTTTTATAACAGCTATATTGTTGTCTATCGCTTGAGCAAAACGGCGTTTTACAACGTCAAAAATATTTGTAGTTTTAATTTCCTTTGCAAAATCTTTGAGCAAAACAGTTCTTTTCGTGTAATCCTTCTGACGCTCAAACGGAGTCATTTCTTTCTCTCTTGCAAACTCGACCTGATTACGCTTGACTCTGAAAACCATAACAATAAGCGGACAAAGGATAAACACAAGCAAAAACGGGTCAATGCTGTAGAGATAAACAGCAAGGAAGATAATACTGAAAACAGAGCCGAGAGTCCAGCCCGTACCCTCAATAATACGCTTGAAGCCGCCTTTTTCAACTACCCATGTAGCACGGTTGTAGTTATCGAAAAACTCGGGGTCTTCATAACAGCCAAGCTCGACCTGCTGAGCTTTTTTGAATATCATTGCGTTAAGATAACTCTCACACTTGATTTCAAACTTTTCACGCACGGGATGAAAAGCATAATAAGAAAACAGGTCAATTGCAATTTTTCCGAATATGATAAGGCCTATCTTTATCGCAAACTCACGGAATGCACCGTTACCCTCAATAATGGAGAGTGCCGTCTGCAGAAACATAACGTTAAAAACAACGGCATAGTATACGTTTTCGGCTATATATGCAAGGTAGATTATAAGTACGGAAAGCGGTGCACACTTAAGACCGCACTTCATCATAAACCATGTGTTGCGGAATACGTGCGCCTTGGCTTTGAAATCAACAACCTGTCTCATATATTGCTCCTTTCGAAAAATTAAAACCTATTGAATAATAACACTTATCAGTTTAATTTGCAACAAAAATATAACAGCAAAAATGGTGTAATACAAGTCTTGTAATAATAGATAATATGTGGTATAATACATACAGAAAAAAGAGGCAGCACGGATAAAATCTGTGCTGTCTCTAACTTTTTATCAATCGAAATAGCCTGTATATTCTATTCGTATTTTGCTGTCGGGAAAGAGATAATTATAAAGGTCTACAAAGTAGTCATCCGTCATACTTGCGATATAGTCGGCAACAATCTGTGAAGGCTCGGTTTTGATATATTCAACCGCACGCTCATAGTGCACCTTTGTCTCAAGGAATTTTATATGGTGAGTAAATATCGGTGACTCTGTATTGCTGTCGGCAAGGTCATTCATCAGCCGCTCAAAAAGCTTGTCCATCATCGGTCTGACAGTATTTTCGAGTTTTTCTCTTACGGACTGTTCTTTATAGATGTAAGTATAATTCTCCGTCTTCGCTTTTTTAAGCTCAGCAAAAACATCCTCATCCATTTTGATGTACGGTTTGCCATAGCTGTTTTCAACTATGTTTACACTGAGATTGTTTATTATTTCGGCATTTGTTTTGCCAAGCTTACCGTCAAAAAATAAGCTGTCATCAGCTATATCGACACGGCTTGCATCCTGCCTGTCCTTACCGAGATATGCGATTATATCGGAGATACGCATAACACAGCCCTCAAGCGTACAAGGCACAAGGAGACGTACATTTGCTTTATCTATATAGCAATCCTCAATCTGACTGTCAAAATCGTCAAAGCTCTCAAGTTTTTTCGGATAATACTCACAAAGTTCCATTTCACCGTCGTGTGCGGCAATACCGTTGAGAGTCTGCAGGCTGATATTAAACGGAAATATTTTATCAAGCACACGCACAGAATGGATGTTATGGCTGAAATGTCTGCCGCTTGTTTTAAACATCAGCTCATCGAGATAGGTTTCACCTGCGTGGCCGAAAGGTGTATGACCTATATCGTGACCGAGAGCTATAGCCTCGATAAGCTCAAGATTAAGACCCAGCGCCTTACCTATAGTGCGTGCAATACGTGACACAAGCTGTACATGAAGTGCACGGCGTGTCATATCATCATTTTTATAAAACGAAAACACCTGCGTTTTATCTGTATAGCGGTTATAGTACGGACAGTGCATAATCTTATCTATATCACGGATAAAAGGTGTACGAAGCACAGTCGGTTTATCGTGCGACATATTGCGGCGGATAACAAAGCTGTCATCAAACGCGAAATTCGGCACAGTGCCGTTAGCACGGTCTGATTTAATTTTCTGTGTAACTTTATCAGACAAAGAAACATATTTCATAAAAGCACCTCTGCCATATTATAGCAAACGGAAACACAAAAATCAAACGGCAGGATTCATAACGAACCCTGCCGAAAAAATTATTTATCTTTTTTCTCTTTGTTCTTCTTACGGGGTGCAGTTGCCTTGTTGAGTACAACGGTTACGGTAACAATGATTGTGGTAACTATAAAGATGCCAAGCATACCTTTGCCCATAATCGGAAGTGACCAATCAAGGCTTTCGGGGGTAAAGCCGATTTTATGCTCAACTGCAGTTGTCTCTGCAACAGCTGTGACTTCCTCAGTTGATTTTTCGTCAAGGATTACAGCAGTTGTTTCAGTAGCAACTGTTGTGTTTTCTTCATTTACGTTTGTAACATTATTTGCCATTCAACTCAACCTCCTTTATTTATTAAGCATAGCCAAAGCAAAGTTCAGCACAAGGCCGCCGGCAATAGCAGATGCAACCTGACCGGAAACATTGACACCGATTGAGTGCATAAGGAGGAAGTTCTGAGGATCTTCAGCAAGGCCCATCTTATGAACAACACGAGCTGACATCGGGAAAGCGGAAATACCGGATGCACCGATCATCGGGTTGATCTTGTTCTTCTTAGAGAAGATATTCATAACCTTTGCAAGCATAATGCCGCCGAATGTATCGAAAACAAAAGCTAAAAGACCAAGGCCGAGGATGAGGAATGTTTCAAGCTTGAGGAACTTATCGGCAACCATCTGGGAAGCGATTGTGATACCGAGGAAGATTGTGATAAGGTTTGCAAGAACATTCTGTGCAGTTTCGGAAAGAGAGTTAAGAACGCCGCACTCACGTATAAGGTTACCGAACATAAGGAAGCCGACAAGACCTACTGCCTCGGGAGCAAAGAGACCGACGATAATAGTAACAACAATCGGGAAGAGAATCTTTGTGATCTTGGAAACTTTCTTACCCTGGTACTTCATACGAATTCTGCGTTCTTTCTTACTTGTGCAGAGCTTGATGATAGGCGGCTGAACAATGGGAACAAGTGCCATATAAGAGTAAGCCGCAACCATAATGGCGCCAAGATAGCTTGAATTAAGCTTCTGAGCGACAACGATTGATGTCGGGCCGTCTGCCGCACCGATGATACCGACTGAAGCAGCATCCGCAACATCGAAACCGAGAAGTGAAGCGAGCATAATTGTAAAGAATATGCCAAACTGTGCCGCCGCACCGAAGAACATAAGTTTAGGATTTGTAAGAAGCGGTTCAAAGTCAATCATAGCACCGATACCGATAAAGAGAACAAGCGGCATAAGCTCGTGTGCTTTTTCGCTGATACCGATATCGAAAATGTGCTGAACAACTGCACCTGCGCCGCCAAGAGGAAGGTTAACAAGGATTGCGCCGAAGCCCATGGGAAGAAGAAGAGTAGGCTCCATTTCTTTTTTGATTGCAAGGAAAATCAGCAAACCGCCGATTACCCACATTACAAGCATCTTCAAAGTAATGTCGTCAAAATACTGAAAAATAGCTGTCAATTTCTGCACCCTTTCATTAAAAATTTTCTTTTGCATTATATCATTTTGATAAACAATTTTCAACAAATAATAACAAATAAATAATTATTGGCAAAATGTACAGTAACCTATAGAATTAAAGTTAAATATGTGTTATAGTAGTCACAATGCGGAAAGAAGGAGAATGAAAAATGCTTACACTCGAAAGAGCACAGGAATTACTCGCGACCACAACAACCGAGCCTCATCTTATAATCCATGCCAAAAACGTTATGGCTGCTATGGGCGGTCTTGCAAAGCACTTCGGTGAGGATGTTGCTCACTGGCAGGCAATAGGCTACCTGCACGATTACGATTACGAGCGGCACCCCGAAGAGCACCTGCAATTCACAGCTGAGCCTCTCAGGGACGCAGGTCTTGACGAAGCCGAAATAAGAGCAATTTTAGCACACGGCTATTCAATCATAAATGATATTGAGCCGATTACAAATATGGAAAAATCACTCTTCACCGTTGATGAGCTGACAGGTATTATTCAGGCCGCAGCAAGAATGAGACCTGCAAGCATCACCGATATGGAAATATCCAGCTTTATGAAAAAATTCAAGGACAAGAAATTTGCCGCAAAGTGCGACAGAGAGCTTATCAAAAAGGGCTGTGAAATGCTCGGTATGGAAGTAAAAGAAGTTGCCGCAATCTGCATTGAGGCAATGAAAGAAATGGCTGACGAGCTTGGAATAGGCGCTAAAGAATAACCACATATAGGCCTATTCTTTTCAAAATAAGCATCTGCAAATTATATCTATCGGATTGACGAAAAACAACCCGTAATATAAAATAAGAACAACACTCTGAAAATATGGAGGAAAGCACTAATGAAGAAAAGAATTTTACGTTTTGTTTCAATTACAATGTGCGTTGTAATGCTGTTTACAAGCTCAATGCTCGGCACAAATGCAGCGCAGCCTCAGGAAGTAAACACACAGGCAATCACAGACACAGTTATGAAAGGTCTTTACAACACACTTAACGTTGTTGTTGAGGGACTTGTAAAAACAATCTGCACAATATACCTTGACCCGAACGACTGGCAGCATCTTGACAACTACGATGCTGACGAAATCGGCTTTATGCCCGGCAGAGAAACATACCGTACTGAAGCTGCAGAAGGTGCTGTATGGAAGCTCGGTTATGCCAAGAAGAGCATCGTGCCCGAAGACATTGACAGTGGCAAGTACAACCTCGGCCGTGACCTGCTCAACAAGTATGCCCAAGGCGTATACGATGACCAGTGCATACGCGTAACAGTACTTGACGACAACAGCGGTGAAGGTGCAGTTGTACTCGCAGCAGTTGACGCACTCGGTGTTACATCAACAGACACACGCACAATCCGCAAGGCAATACTTGAATACTGCAAAGAAAACGATATTAAGGTTGCAAGTATCAACATCAGCGCAACTCACGCACACTCCGCACTCGACACACAGGGTGTCAGCACAGAATTCTTCACCAAGCTCCTTGCAGCTTTCTGGATGAACCTTCTCCACCTTGATAATATGACAATTCCCGGTCTTGAAACTGCTGAATCATTCAAGCAGCACTTCATTGACACATCTATTGATGCAATAAAAGAAGCTCTCGGCAATATGGAAGAAGGCAAGCTCTACTTCACGGAAATTGATATGAGCGAGTACTTCAAGGATAAGCGCGGTCTTATCTCCAAAGAAGACCTGCCCGAAACAGCAAGTTTCTGCTTCGTACCTGCTTCCGGCAACGCTCCCACATACATAAGCGACATCACCTGCCACGCAACATCATTCAGCGCAGGTAACGGTCTTGTCGGCTCCGACTATATCTACTACATTGACGAGTATATCAAGCAGACAAACGGCGGTAACTTTATTATGATTCCCGGTGCTGTCGGTCAGGTATCACGCGATATTGACGTTGACACAACAGGTATGACAGAGCACGAAGAAAAAGGTGCACAGGCAAGATATCTCGGCACAGAGCTTGGCAAGATGATTATTGCGGCTGACTACGCAACAGAGCTTGAGCCTATCATCAATGTAAAGCACAGAGAGCTTTTTGTTACACCCGAAAACAGCATTCTCACTCTCGCTTGCGAAATCGGCCTTGTAAACAACAAGATTTTCTACACAGGCTCAGGTTTTGGCAGAACATACTGCATGGCTACTGAAATGGGTTACCTTGAGTTTGGTAACAAAATAGGCCTTGCACTCTTCCCCGGTGAGCTTTATCCCGAAGTATTCTGGGACGACGAGATTACAGGCAGTGCAAACTGGGATGGCACCGAATGGCAGTATGACAGCCTTTCAACAGCAGTTGACGGCGTCAAGACATACGCAGTAAGCCTTACAAACGACGCTATCGGCTATGTACTTACTGACAATAACTTCGCATTTATGGGTCACATCATCGGCGAAGGCATTGCAGACGAGACACTTTCAGTCGGCAAGCACACAGGTTCATATCTTGTAACAGAGTACTACGCACTTCTTGAGTCGCTTGAGTAAGATATTACAAAAACTAAGTTTGCCCTGGCGGGCAAGTGAAGTTGCCTTACGGCAGTGAAGTTACTTCGTAGTGAAGTATGCTTCGCAAGTGTTTTGAGGCAAACTTAACTTCACTTTTGTTAAAAAACTTCACTGTAATTTATTACAACTTCACTTCAAACCGCAGGTTTGAAACTTCACAAAAAAGATACCACCCGAAAAAGAATTCCTTTGTTCTTCTTCGGGTGGTTTTTTAGCTTTTCTAAGACCATTTCCTACGGCTTGGAGGAAATTATCTATTATTTATTCAATATTCTTTATTATCTTGTTCTCTCCCTCAGTCAAAATCGCAAGCGATTCCGACAGCTCCCTCATCAGAGAGAGCCGAGTAAGATTCTTCGGCTCCGCCTCAGAATGACTCATTTTTTATCATTCACAGTAAGGAATACTCTTGAGTGTTCCGTCAGGTTACATCAGACTTTACGGAATGGTCAAAGACCATTCCCTACAACTCTACTGTACATTGATATTAACACAAAACTTTAGTTGTTACAGTGTGGTTGCCCGTTTTGCAATATAGAGCACACATAAATACGGTCTTTTAATCTTGCCGCCGAATTTATCGGCTAAGCATTTTATATCTGTGTAAATCTGTGCTTTTTCATTTTCGTTTTTCTGTAGTATTTTGTTACCTGTCAAAACAAAACCGTAATACTCATCAGCAGTATATTCTTTTATCCAATTCTTTTTAAAGACTTTTACAG
Source organism: Acutalibacteraceae bacterium (assembly GCA_045123695.1). Taxonomy (GTDB): domain Bacteria; phylum Bacillota; class Clostridia; order Oscillospirales; family Acutalibacteraceae; genus UBA8612. Next base: position 58,975 of record JBGVKJ010000006.1, on the reverse strand, counting down.
CATTAAATTTTTTGCTGTTTTTAATATCTGAACATATAAGCTTTATTCTTTCATCACTTTGCTCTAATGTAACAAAGTCAGCAAAACCGCCGTGTTTATTTGATAAGCTCAATAATTCTCTGTCTTGCTCATTGTCTTCAACAATATACATATTATAAATTATTGCCAAGCTACCGATGGGTTTGAGAATATCATAGCATTTTTTAAAGCCTTCCGGCTGAGGTATCCAATGGAAAGACTGTGCAGCAAACACTAAATCAAAGCTTTCTTCGGGAAGTAGAATTTGCTCAAAACGCCCTGATAAAAACTTAATTGAATCATTTTTAAAACGCTCATTGCCTATTCTGACTAAATCTTCACCCGGCTCAATACAAAGCATATCAAAGCCTTTATCTGCAAACTGCAAAGTAGCCTTACCGCTTCCTGCTCCTATTTCAAGCAAACTCGAGCCTTTTGATACGCCTGATTCACTAATCAGAATATCTATAATCTCTTGCGGATATGAAGGACGATATTTATCATAGTAAGCTGCAGCTTTATTAAAGATTTCGCTTTCAGTCTTGTTATTCATTAACAGCTTTCCTTTTCATTTTTATTGTTGCGGCGTAGGCACTGTTGCCGAGGCCGAGCAAAGCAGAAAGCACAAACAGAAGCTCCATACCGAGTGTCTGCCAAATCCAGCCGCCGAAAAGGGCGATAAATACGGTAATGACATGGTTGATTGAAACGCCTGTTGAAATTGTTGCCTTGACCTCCTCCTGGGTATCGGCAAGGTCCTGCACATAGACATTGGATGCCATTGATGCAAGCGAAATAACGGCATCGAGTATATAAGCACAGCAACAAATTACGAACGAAACATTTTCGGGGAATATACGGTGTGCAAAGCCGTAGGCAAAGCAGACAATAACCAGAATCAGTGTATCGGCAACCATAACGGTTTTGTAGCCGATGCGGTCAATAATCTTACCGACAACAGGTGAAGCAAAGAAACACGCTACTGCTGAAATTGCAAACAGCAGGCTTATCATTGCGGCATCTGCTTTATAAAACAGAATCAGAACATAAGGGCCGAATGTAAAAAACACCTGCTTACGTGCACCGTAAAACATTTCAAGCATATAGTACTTGGTGTATTTCTTATGGAAATAGAAACGGCGTTTTGTCGAATCGGTTTCGCTCTTACCCGTAATGCGAAACGACATAACAGCGCTGATTGCCGCAAGCACAGCCGCAACGGCAAAGAAGAGCTTATATGTACCCTCACCGCCTGCAAGCACGGAGAACGCAACGACAACGGCGATATAGCCGACAAGCGTACCAATCTGACTTGCCGAATTCTGTGCACCGAGTGCGGCACCGCCGTGACCCGGACGGGCATACTTGAGCGAGAGGGTATTTTTCATACCGATCTGGATATGTTCACCGAGTGAATACATAGTGATAGAGAGAATCACGAGCACCTTACCGGGTGGCAGAATTGACATCATACCCATACCTGCGAGCAGAAACACTGCACCTGCCTTATACATTGTTTCAGCAGAGAGCATATAGAAGAGCGCGAGTATCAGCACGAGCACAACACCGGGAATTTCACGAAAGAATTCCGCAACGCCTCTCTCCATTTCGCCGAGGCCTACAATCTCGGCAAGGTAGTTGTCGAGCATACCCTTGTAAAGTCCGTATGATAGACCCGTTACAAGGATAGACAGTAAAAGTATTTTATAATTCTTGCCTTCAAGAAAAGTCTCCTTGAAGCGTGGGATAAGACCTGATTTTTTCATTATTTCAGCTCCGATTTTTAATTACAGTAAAACATAATGCTCAGTGCAAACAGTACCTGTGCAGGAAAATATGTAACATTGACAAGCCACTTCGTCATCTTCTCAAAAAACACATGCGGAGGTGTGCCGAACATACTGATTGCAAGGCTTGTATCCGAAGCGATGAAGAGTGCACTCGCACCGAGCAGACAGAAAGCCATAGGGTAATCGCCGCTGACGAGAAGTACCATTCCGCGTGAAAAAGAAACGATAAACGAAGCCAGAAGCACCAAAGCATAAGGAATCATCCACTTGAATTTGCCGTGAAATCTTATTTTATTGAGCAAGACAACAACTGCACTCATAAAAGCCATAAATGCGGTAAGGCCTATAATCTGACCGAGATAGGGAGAAACAAAAATTGAATTTTTAAAGCCGGTAATAAAATTCAGAATATACAGAATATGACCTGCACCGAAGAAAAGTGCACCCCAGAGGAAATACTTACGCTCCATATAATCGAGGAAGAAATCGCCGAGTGCACCGAGAAGAAGACCGCCGAGCATAAACGCCGCATAAGGGGTAAAGCCCGAAGCGACTACACTGCAGACGCCGCACAGCACAAAGCAAAGCGAGCAGAGCATTTTTGCCGTAAGGGCACGCTTAGCGAAAAACGGGATTTTACCGATAAAAAGTGTTGCCGTACCGGCAAAGCCGGCAAAAACAAACGCCGCAAATTTAAATAACATCGCAAACAACTCCGTTTCTTTGATTTAAGTTTACCGCTGCACCGAAAGGTGCAACTTCACTACGAAGTAACTTCACTCAAGCAATTGAACTTCACTTGCCGTCAGGCAAACTTAGTTGGAAAGTAACATTTTCAAATTGATAGAAAAATATGATTCATTTATTTTTCCCCTCGTAGATTTTCTTTTGCAGTATTTATCGACTTAACAAGCATTCGTCGTATAATTCCGCATTCCTGCAAAAGTTCTTTTGCTGTTTCTTCAGAAATACTGTTTGTTCCGACTAACATTTCAATCCAGTACTCGGTTTCGGCACATTCCTTTAGTGCGATATGAAACTTATTAATAAAATCTGCTTTACTTGAAGCATAGTTTGCTTCCTGAATATTCGCACCGACAGAAGTTGCACTTCGTGTAATCTGGTTAACAAGTACGCCTCTGCCTTTTCGGGTATCAATTTCATCACAAGCATAAATAATTTTTAACGCAAGGTTTTTAGCTCTTGACCTAAGTTCTGAATCTTTCATTTGTTTTCTCCTTTGGGTGAATTTTTTGCTTACGCAAAAGTGAAGTTGCCTTGCAGTGAAGTTTTGTTCTTACTAACAAAGTGAAGTTAAGTTTGCCTCGATACTTTGCCGAAGGCAAAACTTCACTACGAAGTAACTTCACTCAAGCAATTGAACTTCACTTGCCGTCAGGCAAACTTAGTTGGAATGCGTAAGCATTACGACCATTTCGCAATGGAGAGTGAACGGAAACATATCTACGGGACGCATTTTTTTGACCTCATAGCCGTTATTTACAAGGTAGCGTAAGTCGCGTTCAAGCGTTTCGGGGTTGCAGGAGATATAGACTATCCTTTCGGGGTTAAGAGTGACAACGCTTGAGAGAAAACGTTTATCACTGCCTGCACGCGGAGGATCCATAAACACAACATCTGCCTTTTCGCCTGCCGCAGCCATATCGCGCATAAACTCGCCTGCATCGGCACAAATAAAGCGGATATTATCGGCATTATTGCGTGCAGCATTTGACTTTGCATCACGCACGGCAGAGGCGTTCAGCTCTGCACCGATTACCTCGCCAGCCTGCTTTGAAGCGATGATGCCGATTGTACCTGTACCGCAGTAGGCATCGATAACCTTTTCTTTACCCGTCAGCCCTGCATACTCGATTGCAAGCGAATAGAGCCGCTCGGTCTGGGCAGGGTTGACCTGATAAAACGACTGCGGTGAAATACGGAAGGTACAGCCGCAAAGGCTGTCCTCAATATAGCCGTCGCCGTAAACTGTTTTATTTACATCACCAAGCACAAGGTTGGTATGCTTGGAATTTATATTCTGTACAACGGTTGTAATTTCCGGGTGAGCCTTAAGAAGTGCACCGACAAAATTATTCTTTGACGGAAACACACTGCTTGCAGTAACAAGCACAACAAGAATCTGACCACTGTTATAACCCTTACGGATAAGCACGTGACGCAGAAACCCTACGCCCGTATCTTCATTATAGGGGCGGAGCTTGAATTTCGAGAGAAGATTGCGAATGGTGACGATAATTTCGTCTGCCTTTTCGTCCTCTATCATACAGCTGTCGACATTGACTATACGGTGGCTGCTGCTCTGATAGACACCCGAAATAATCTTACCGCCGCGTGTAGTACCGAAAGCCGCCTGCACCTTACAGCGGTAGTGATAGGGGTTTTCCATACCGACTATCTTGCCTACCCTGCCGAATCTGCCGAGCAGTTTTTCAACCTTTGCCTGCTTGAATTTAAGCTGACGGGGATAATCCATATTCTGCAGCTGACATCCGCCGCATTTTTTTGCAAGGGCACAACGCTTTGTTTCCTGCAAGGCTTTTTCCTCCATAAAATTTATAGTCCCAGCAGACGCTTCGCATTGAGCGAAAGTATCTGCTCTTTTTCATTTTCATCAAGTGGAAGTGAACGCAGAATTTCAATTTCTTTTGAAGCATTACTCCACGGTGAATCGGAGCCGAAAAGAATTTTATCCGCACCGTGATTCTTGACAATACGCAAAAACTGCTCTGTCGGGAAGCATTCGAATCCCATTGACGTATCAAGATAAACATCTCTGTCGACGAGGTATTGCTCTACATCATCCCACATAGCGTGACCGCCGAGATGAGCAATTACAAACACACCGCCCTGTACTTCGTCAAGCATTTTTGCAAAGCGTTTGGGTGTTGATTTGAAAGGCTCGGGCATACCGGGGTCAAAACCGCCGTGGTGAAGAATGATAAGTCCTTTTGAAAAAGCGTAATCGTAAATATGAAGCATCCGCTTTTCGTCAGGGTAAAAGCCCTGATATTCTGCGTGAAGCTTTATTCCTTTTAAACCAAGTGAAGAAACAAGGTCGATATCACGCTTATAGTCATCTGTATCGGGATGGATGCCGCCGAAAGGTACAATTCTCTCCCCTGCTGTCTGTGCTGCCCAGGTATTGGTAGTAACGGTCTGCGACGGCTTGGTGACAACAGGCTGTGTAACGCTTATATCTACGCCCCACTTATCCATATACTCAAGCAGGCTGTCGTGAGTCATTTCGGTAAACGCCACATAGTTGTTGCCGAATTTCGCTGTATTGTCCATAAGGCTCTGCCTTGCTCTGGGAGCCAGTGCATCGGGGAAAATATGAGTATGAAAATCTATTACCATAATTTAAAAAACCTTAGTTTACGGAAGTAATTCTGAACTTGAATGTATAGGTCTTCCACGGGTGAAGAATATACGGCTCACGCAGGCAAGCATAGCCGGGCATATCGCCACCGACACCGCAGGAGCAGGCATCGATACCGACTGATAAATAATTATCATTCTCAAGCTCATAGAGATGCTTTGCCTTCTCAAGTTTCTCCTGGCTGTAGTTACGTACATTGAATTCGAAGCTGCCGCCGTCGAGTGCCTCATAGCAGAAGCCTCTGCCGTCAGCATCGGTGAGCTTAAGGCTGCGTACATCAACACGTGTTCCGTTTTCCTGAGGACGCATATAGCGGTGCTCAAGGCCTTCAACATCTGCAAAGTGCTTATCGATACGGGCGCCTGTTTTACGGTCGCAGTAGCACTCGTGAGGACCTCTGCCGTACCACTCTGCATTACGCATATCATTCGGACAACCGAAACGCAGACCAACCTTAATCATCTTAAGGAAGTATGCCTTTGAGCTGTGCTGTACTTCGATACTGCCGTTTGAGCTGATTGTATAAACTGTTTTAACTTTACCTGCAAGCGGCGCAAACCACTTGACAGTAACCTTACACTTTGTGCTGTCAATATTTTCAACCTTAAAGCCCGAAACACGGCAGAGCTTTGTTGCGTTTCTCCACAGGTATTTCGGGTGGATAAACTTAATCTGCGGTACAAAATTGAGATATGCCGCATCATTATCGGTAAGAGCACGGAAGAAGTTGGGTCTTACACCGTGGTCAGGCTCAAGCATCTCCTTACCGTTCATAGAAACAGAAGAAAGTATACCGTGTACAAACTCAACATTTATAAGCGGAGATTTAACGGTAAGGTGTCTGCCGCTTCTGATTATATCAAGCGCATGTTCGCCCTCGGGAAGAGCAGGAGCTGCGGCATCTTTGAGCACAAACTGCTCAAATGTCATTTCAAAGCCCTTTTCGCCCCATGAATAATCGTCATTGAGCTTCCATGAGAATGTAAGCACACATTCGCCTGCAGGCATATCATCAAGGTCATAAGGAATTGTTACCTCAACAGAGCTTTGCGGCTCAATCATAACAGTACCGAAAGTACCCTCGTTGAAAATCTCACCGTTGCAGGCAATATGCCAGTCGAGTCTGTAGCGGCTGTGATTTATAAAGCAGTGCTCGTTTACGATTTCGAACTTGCCTGCCTTGAGGTCAACAGCTCTTGCAGTAACATCAGCATAGCATTTTTTTACTTCATAGTATGAGGGATGCGGAATTCTGTCAGCACCTATGATACCGTTTGCGCAGAAGTAGTAGCTGGATGCACCCTCTTTGAAGTCACCGCCGTAGAGCCATTTTTCAGTTCCGTTATCGTTTACGTGTATAGCCTGGTCTACATAGTCCCAGATAAAGCCGCCGCAAAGGTGATCGTACTGCTTGAATGCGTCAATATACTCCTTAAAATTGCCGAGGCTGTTTTCCATAGCGTGAGCATACTCACAGAAGATTACCGGTCTGTCCTCATAAAACTTGGGGTCGATCGGCTTGCTGTCCGCAGCGAGCATATTAAGCACGTTTTCAATTATGTTAACCTTAATCTCCTGCTTCTCTGCAAGCTTTTTGACATAGCTTTCAACAGGATACATACGGCTGATAAAGTCGGATTTATCGAAATTGAACTCACCCTCATAATGAATGAGTCTTGTGTTATCAAGCTCGAGAATTGCCTTGCGCATATGAGCAAAGTTCTCACCGTCGCCTGCCTCGTTACCGAGTGACCAGAAGCAGATACAAGCGTGATTACGGTCACGAAGTACCATACGCTGTGCACGGTCAACACAAGCTGCAGTCCATCTCGGGTCATCGCCGGGACAGTTCTTGCGGCGGACACCATGGCTTTCAAGGTCAGTCTCATCCATAACGTAGAAGCCCATTTCGTCGCAAAGGTCATAGAGGAAGGGATCGTTAGGATAGTGGCTTGTACGGATTGAGTTGATATTAGCCTGCTTCATAAGGGTAAGGTCGGCATAATATCTCTGTCTGGGTACTGCCCAGCCGTTATCGGGGTCGTAATCGTGGCGATTGACACCCTTGATAAGCACCTTTTTACCGTTGATATAGAGCACATTACCCTTCTTTTCAACACGCTTGAAGCCTATGCGTGATGTCTTTGTGCAAAGGATATCGTCCTTTGTGCGAAGAACAACGGTAACGCGATAGAGGTTCGGGTCTTCAGCAGACCAGTGCTTCGGCTCAGATATAACATCAGAGAAGTTGAAACGGCATTCACCGGGATTGACGATAATCTGCTCACTGCCGATAACCTGCGGATTTTCCTTATCCTCCATAAACAGAACATCGGCAAAAACAGCAACAGGATTCTCGCCGAAATTACGAAGCTGAATTTCGACATCGAGGTTACCGTCTTTATATTCTTCGTCAAGCTGTGCCTTTGCATAGAAATCCCATATTGTTACCTTGGGCTCGGCAAAGATATAAACTTCGCGGTATATACCGCTGAAAAACCACATATCCTGGTCTTCGAGATATGTACCGTCGCTATATCGGTAGACTTCGACTGTGACAAGATTCTCGCCGGGTACAAGATACTTGGTGATATTGAACTCGGCAGGAGTCATTGAGCCCTGAGAGTAGCCGACACGCTGACCGTTGATATAAAGGAAGAAAGCTGACTTAACAGCACCGAAGTGGATGAAGATTTCTCTGCCTTCAAAATTATCGGGCACTGTAAACTTGCGGCGGTAGATACCGACCTCGTTCTTGGAGTGGCTTATCTGCGGAATTTTACGCTTTGAGGTTGAAAGTGCACCGGGGACAAAGGAGCAAAGGTAAACATTTTTACCGTAGCCCCTTAACTGCCATACTGACGGCACATCAATATCATCCCAAGAGCTGTCGTCAAGAGAAGTACTGCTGAATTCACCGGGCAGAGTATCTACACCCTTCTGCCAATAGAATTTCCACGTACCATTGAGAGTTTTTTTGTAAGGCGGCTCTTCACCGTAAACAGCCGATTTAAAATCGGAATAAGGGTACGCAAGAGTGTGCGCATCCTCCTTATTTTCTTTTATGATAAGGGGGTTTTCCCAATAAAGCTTTTCTTTCATTTTTTAACCTCCTGAAAACAGACATATTTATTTTATTATACTATAAATGTATTTTATATTCAAGTAGAGAGCAGACAAATTAAAAGAACCGACAAATTCCACGACATAAACCCATAAAACGAATAAAATTCAATTTCACTAATTATTTGCAAGTCTTAGCATATATCGATAAATCTGAACATTAACAAATTGTTTTCAAAAGCTTATTGACATCGAACATTTGTTCTATTATGATTATTGCAGGGTTAAAACAGCAGGGACAAAGGGTCTGTCCCCGGACAAGTTTACCCTGCAATAATTATTTTAACGGAGGGACAAATTGAACAGTTATTCACCTGCCCTCACACTGCACGAGGGCGACACGGTAACTACCGAATGGTCAAAGATTTCTTATGACAGATGGTGTACTGAATCTCACGCTCAGTACACAGTCGTACCCGGAATGAGACTTGTAAACATTTATAAAATTGTAGACTCGGTTATCGCAAACGATTTAAGTGAAACCGAGCGCAAAGCCGTAATACTGCATTATTTTGAAGGAAGGAGCAAAAAGCAGACGGCCGAGATAATGGGCACGTCATATTCCAATGCTCACGCGGCATTGGGACGCGCCGAAAAGAAACTGCATCTCATTCTGAAACATCTTATTGACTGCGAGGAGTACAAGGAAGAAAACAACGAATTTTGAAAACAAAAGAAAGGAAAAGAAATGAAAGAAAACAATCTGGTAACTTTAGCAGATGAATATGCAGAAAACATAAAGTTGCTTGACCGCTCAATCGCGCAATGCCGTATATCAATCAAGCAGGCAAGCGAAAGTAACAGAAAAATGCTCGTTTCAAAACTCAAATCAAATCTCGCCGAGATGTACAGACACCGCAGAGAGCTTGCAGAAACAGAAAAACATCTGCGTTACTATTATTCCAATGAGGAGGAGAAAAAAGCCGTATGAGAGACTGCACTGTAAAAATCGATAACAACGGTAAAGCAACCGTAACACAGCCAATTGAATATATTGAAGAGCATAGTGCAACTCAGCTTGTCATAACTCTCAACACTGAGCTGAAAGACAACAGCGTAAGCTACTATACGCTGTGCTTCAAGCCCGGTGCCGCACTGAAGAATCCTCCCGACATAAAAATCACAAGCGATATGATTTCCGCTTCACAAACTTCAAACGGTATTATCAGGTATACTTTACCGTCTGAACTTACCTGTTTCGGTTCACTTGATGTACAGGTGCAGGCGCATATTATTGACAGCAACGGCAGAATGGTAAGCCTTATCAAATCACCCGTATTCAGGCTGTATTTTGAGCCTTCCGTAACAGGCGATGAGGAAATACTTATAGGCGAAGGCGAAGGCTTTATCAGCCTCATTCACTCCGCACTTGCACAGCTTAACCTAACTGTCGAAGAGGTTGAAGAACTTTGCGACAAACTGAACGAAGCATTTGAAAACGGCGAACTTAACGGCCCCGTAATTATGCCCAGTGTCAGTACAGACGGCACACTCAGCTGGAGCAACGATGCAGGCCTTGAGAATCCTCCACCCGTAAATATCAAAGGACCAAAAGGTGATAAGGGTGACAAAGGCGATAAGGGCGAGGACGGTGTTTTCAGCGACGAGTTAGCCGATGAAATCACCTTAAACACAGCCGCAAGGCACACCCACGCAAACAAAGAGCTGCTTGACAGCCTTACTGAATCTATGATAGGCACACTCAACGTTTACCACGAGCTGCCCGAAACGGCAAACGACGGCGAAATATGTGTTTACTCCCGTGCCAATGTACTTTCCGCAGAAGACAGCGGCAAACTGATTCATATAGACTGGGATGTATTCAATCAAACTATTGCAAAAGATTTTGCACAGTTTACAATCACTTTCCTTAATGCGAGTGAAGAAGTCGGCTATATTTATGCCACTTCGTGGTTAGGCGTCAACGGCGGTTATGATACTACATTCGAATATGTAAAAGGTAATGAACAATGGGCAGTTAATTTTATCGGCGGTGTTTTTGACAAAGAAAACTCATATTACACCAACGATGAAACAACAGTTTATCTTGACACACCTCCTGCGAGCTTCACTCTTCCCTACTTTTCGGACCTCACAAGCGACCACTCCAATATAAACGGCGATATTCTCTACGCACCAATAAAAATTATGATTTACCGTGACGGTTGGTATGAGTTTGAAGCAACAACAGGCGGTGTAACACATTCCGAAATGACCGAATATGTCACAGCCGCAATCAACGGTTCGCTTGACGAAATCGAAGCAATGATTGACGAAAGCGGGGTGCTTGACGAATGAGCCTTGAAACATTAAAAGATAAAGTCAGAAGACTCATTGAGGCAGCACAAAATAGCGGCGGTGAAGATACGCTCAATGCATATCTCAATTACACTTTAACTCAAGTAAGATGCGAAAGTGTAACAGCATTTACAAGCACACATAAATTTGCAGAACAAACCAAATTAATATCCGCGGATTTCCCTAATTTAACTCGCACCCACGATTATGCTTTTAACGGTTGTACAAGTTTAGAAAATGTAAATTTGCCAAAAGCGACTTATGTCGGACTGCGGTGTTTTGAAAACTGCGAAAATCTCGAATACATAAGTTTTCCGAGCGCTACCATAGTTTACGGTAATTCATTTTTAAACGCAACCAAACTGAAAACAATAGATTTCGGTACAAATGTAAGTTTTGCAAGAACTGATTCATTTAACGGATGCAATTCTTTCGACACTCTTGTTTTGCGAGGTAACGGAGTTTCTGCTCTGTCGAGCATATCGCTTTTTGCGAGCGCAGGTGCTTTTGCCGCAGATGCTGCCGGCGGCACCGTATATGTGCCCGGTGCATTGATTGAAAACTACCAAGCAGCAACAAACTGGAGTGCTCTGTACGAAGCAGGCAGGTGCAATTTTGTTGCAATAGAAGGGAGCGAATACGAATGATAGTTAATGAATCAGCAGTTATCAACGGCAAACAGTTTATCAAAACATATTCCGATGAGAATAAATACATCGAATGTAATGGTGTAAGATACTCCGAAGCTTTCGACCCTGCCGATATCGAAAGAGAATATACTGAAACAGATACCCCTATCGAAACAGACGAAGCAACCGAAAGTGATTATATCAACGCACTTGAAGATTTGGGGGTGAATTTGGGTGGATAAAGACACATTAAATGAAGCTGTCAAAGCTTGCAAGGCAGAAACAAGAGAAGCGTTGCAGACAGTGTATAACACCCTCAACAGCGGTCAGCAGAAAAAGCTGCTCAAAAACGAAGCTGTAAAGGCTCTGCTTGAAAGATACGAGGTAACGTTATGATACACGCTTTCTTATCAATGTTCGGGCTGTACATAGCGTATTCAATTCGCATTCTTGAGGTGATGTTAACGTGATTTACCATTCACCTTTCAGGGCAATATCCCGACAGACTACAGTGTTCAAAAAGAAAGGCAGTTGGAAGCTCGGCTACCACACAGGTATTGACCGAGTATGCGACACTGACCGCATACTTGTTGCCTGCACAGATGGTGTGATTACCCGTGTCAATTCCTGCGGCGCAAGCTACGGCAACCACATTGTATTCCGCACCGACGACAACCGCAGTATTCTTTACGCTCACATGGCGGATAAGCCTGCTGTTAAGGTCGGTGACCGTATAAAGAGCGGACAGATACTCGGCAGAATGGGCAACACGGGCAACAGCTACGGTGCACATCTGCATATCGAAGTGCAAAACTCCAAAACGTGGAGCTACGGCAAGAATCTCATAAATCCCAACAGCGTAATTAATTGGGAGAAATTCAGCGACAAAGAAGGTGACTTTATGGCTTTAGTCTGGAAAAACGGCAGTACAACCGAAAAGGTATATCAGACCGTTGCTGACTGCAAGGCGAAGAAAAACAGCATCGGTTCACTTGATGCAAAAGAAGCGGCAACCTGCGTTGCGATAGTCGACGGCTGCTACCTCGTCACATACTCTGCCGCAGGCACTACAAAGGCAGGGTTTGTTGCTTACGCAGGGGGTGTTAAGTGAAAATGACCCTTGAAGAAGTTGAACACCGACTTATAAAAGCCGAAGAAGACATCGAAACACTTTTCAAAAGCAGAAACAAACTCAACGAAGAGCTTGCAACCGTTACAACCAAGCTCGACAACATATTAGTCACGCTCGGTGAACTTAAGGCAAGTGTAGTGCAGATACAGAGCAGACCCGGCACAATGTGGGATAAGCTCATATTTGCTGTAGTCGGTGCCGCCGCAACAGCTTTCGTAAGTTTTGCAATAAAATAACCTCATACCGTAGTGGCGATTCACGAATCGCCCGAATAATTAAAAGGAGTGATATTATGAAAATCAACTGGAAAGTAAGACTTAAACAACCTGCATTCTGGATTGCGACAATACCCGTAGTTATAACCTTTGCTTACTCGATACTTGCACTTGCAGATATTGTACCTACAGTTACAGAGGAAAGAATACAGAACCTTTTTCTTACCGTCGTAACTATACTCGCACAGCTCGGCATTATAATAGACCCTACAACCAAAGGTATATGCGACAGCGAAAGAGCGATGAAGTACGATAAACCAAATTAAAAGAAGCCACCCTACGGGGTGGCTTCTTTTTACCATTTAATCGCTGCTGTTGTGCCGTCGCAGGTGCACTCGACACCGTCGATTTTACTTGCAGCCTCAACGAATGCATCGCACATTTCCTGATTAGGGAATGTAAGTGAACTTTCAAGAGTCAGTGTATCGGGGTCAACTTTCTTTGCAAGTTTGAATCCTGTTGCCCACCAGGTGAGCGTTGCATCGCGGTCAACATAGGTGTTTTCACTATCGTAAACATCGATTGAAACGGGCATCATCTCTTCGTCTGTTGCACAGTCATAGTACATACCGAACTTGCCGTCGGGACGGTTATACAGACCAACCTCACCGCCGACAAACATATTGAATACGTAGTTGCCCTTCCATATCTGAATCATCCAATCTTTACCGCCGTATTCAAAGAAAATACGCTTTGTGGTATAGTCGAATGCAAGCTTTGCAAGAAGGTCATAGATAGGTGTAAAGCCAAACTGACGCTGCCAGCAATCGTTTGTAGCATAAAACTGGTCGTGAACAGCATTATATGCAAAGCCGCTGTCAAAAACGCCTTTATCGTAGTTGGAACCGAAAACCTCGCCTGTCTCCGAATCGTAATACGCACCGAGGTGAACAATATCCGGTGTACCGTCGCCCCTCTCGTAATCAATGCAGAACTCGCCGATATTTTCGCGGTCCGTCTCCTTAAGATAAAGTCTTGTGTTCTTTATACCGTACTTAAAGAAGGTAAGCGCATGGGTAAGGTTATCGAAAAAGTTAGGCTCTTTTGATTCTTCCTGAACTTCGTTTACCTGAACAGGCTGATCTGCACTTACAGCAATACCTGCAACAGAAAACAGCATAACTATACTCAGAATAATTGAAATAATTCTTTTCATCTTGTCTCCTTATCGTTTTTCCCTTTTATTTTTGCAAATACAAGCCTTCACAATCTTGGCTATTATACCATAATATACATCATTTGGCAACAATTTATTCATAATTCTTTAAACAAAAATCCCACTGCATTAAGCAGTGAGATTTTTATTTACAATATATCACCGAAAGGTTTAAGACTTTGTTTTAGTATTCCGTTCATATGAGCGATTGCCGTGCCGTAGTTTGTAATCGGCACACCTGCATCAGCAGCCTGACGGAGTCGATACTGCATCTCGCGTTCATTGAGCATACAGCCGCCGCAATGCACGACAAGAGCATAACCTGAAAGCTCTTCGGGGAATTCACCGCCTGAGGTAAACTCAAACTCAATCTCCTTACCGCAGTGCTTTTTAATCCAGCCGGGAAGTTTAACCGTGCCGATATCGTTACACTGTCTGTGGTGAGTACAGCCCTCGGAGATAAGCACCTTGTCGCCGTCTTTGAGGGAATCCAGGTGCATTGCACCGTTTGCAAGTATATTGAGGTTGCCCTTATACCTTGCAAAGAGAATCGAAAATGATGTCAGCGGAATATTTTGCGGTACAATCTTCGACACTACACCAAACGCCTGCGAATCAGTTATAACAAGTGCAGGCGGATTCTTAAGTGAATCGAGTGTTTGTGCAAGCTCGGTTTCCCTTGTAACAACAGCCATAGCGTGCGTATCCAGAATATCGCGTATAGTCTGCTGTTGCGGCAGGATAAGTCTGCCTTTGGGTGCAGACTCATCAATCGGCGTTACAAGCACAACCGTATCGCCCGGCTTTATGAGGTCGGCAACAATGCGTTTTTCGCTTTTCTCGTTCTTTGCCGCCTCGGCTATTTTATTTTTAAGTCTCTCAATATTAACACCGCTGACAGCACTGACATATATTTCTTTTTCTGTTTCGTCGGGTAAAGTGTCTGTTAAATCAGATTTATTATAAGCAATAACATACGGCAGATTTTTAGCCTCAAACAGCGATACAAGCTCACTATCCGAGTCGGTCATACCCTTTGTTGCATCAACTACAAGCACCGCTATATCGGCGTAGTTGAGCACCTGCTTTGCACGCTTTACACGCATAAGTCCAAGCTCACCCTCATCGTCAATACCCGGTGTATCAATAATCACAACGGGGCCGAGAGGCAAAAGCTCCATAGCCTTTTTTACGGGGTCGGTTGTAGTGCCTTTAACATCAGATACCAAAGCCAGTGACTGACCTGTAACTGCATTGACAACGCTGGATTTACCCGCATTGCGAAGCCCGAAAAAGCCTATATGAATTCTTTCGGCAGAAGCAACACTATTAAGTGACATTTGAATTCTCCTTTAGAATCGGAAATCTCTTCTGTTTGAGTTTCTGATATCCTTGATATTCTGAGTTGCGATATCTCTTACCTTATCCTTCGGGATTTTCTTGAGTTCATCAATAATCATACTGTAGCCTATTTCCTTTGTAGCATCGCTTGCATAGTCAACAAGATACTCGGTAAGAGTCATAAGAGCATTGGGGTGACAGCAGTTTATAATCTGGCCGTTTTTGCAAAGGCTCATAAATCTGTCGCCTGTTCTGCCTTCGCGGTAGCAAGCGGTACAGAATGAGGGAATATGACCGTTTTCCATAAGCCAACGGACAACTTCATCGAGCGTACGCTGGTCAGAAACATCAAACTGCTCTGAATCGTGCGGTCTCTCTTCTTCAGTATAGCCGCCGACAGAGGTACGTGAAGCACCGCTTATCTGCGAAATGCCGAGGTTGAGCACACGCTCACGCACTGCCTGCGACTCACGGGTTGAGATAATCATACCCGTATAAGGCACTGCAAGACGGATACAAGCTATAATCTTCTCGAAGATTTCATCGGGAATTGAATTATCAAAAACATCAGGGTCAATATCGTCTGCACGCTTGATTCTCGGCACGCTGATTGTGTGAGGACCTACACCGTGCACAGCCTCGAGATGCTCTGCGTGCATAAGCAAACCTGCAAACTCGTACTTATAAAGTTCAAGACCGAAGAGCACACCGAGACCGACATCGTCAATACCACCCTCCATAGCTCTGTCCATAGCCTCTGTATGGTAAGCGTAATCGTGCTTGGGGCCTGTCGGGTGGAGCTTGAGATAGCTTTCCTTATGATATGTCTCCTGGAAAAGGATATATGTACCGATACCTGCCTCCTTGAGCTTGCGGTAATTTTCAACGGTTGTAGCGGCAATATTTACGTTTACACGGCGGATTGCACCGTTTTTGTGGTTAATGCTGTAAATAGTCTTGATACACTCGAGGATATATTCGATAGGATTGTTTACGGGGTCCTCACCTGCTTCAATTGCAAGACGCTTGTGACCCATATCCTGCAGAGCAATAACTTCATTCTTAACTTCTTCCTGAGTCAGCTTTTTACGGGCGATATGCTTATTCTTAAGGTGATAAGGGCAATATACACAGCCGTTTACACAGTAGTTTGAAAGATAGAGAGGTGCAAACATAACGATACGGTTGCCGTAGAATGCGAGCTTGATTTCCTTGGCGATTTCGTATATACGCTCAACCTTTTCGGGAATTTCGCAGGCAAGAAGTACACTTGCCTCACGGTATGTAAGACCTGCGCAGACTGTACCGTCGGCAGTCTTTTTCGGGCGGGCTTTTTCGAGAATAGAGTCGATAAGCTCGACATTATTCTTATTCTGCTCGGCATATTCGAGCGTTGCAAGTATTTCCTCGTGGCTGATAAATTCTTCAGCCTTAAGTGATTTCGGATTGTAGTTTGCCATAGTATTATCCTTCTTTCTGTTTCTTGACATCACCGCGTGAAATAACGACGCGGTAACCGATTTTATTCATTGATTCTTTTATGTTTATAAGATTTTCTGCCGCCTCTGAGCCTGTGGCAAGTTTACCGTTATAAAGCTCATATTTAGCTCTTGCCGACTCGGGTGAGAGGTTTGGCATAATTACGTTTGCACCTGCAAGTATTCCTTTCTCCCTACCCTGCTTATCGATTGTGCCCAGTGCCGTTGTTGCAGGCAAAAGCACGCTCGGACATATCAGCCTTATTATTGACAGCAGATAACAGGTAAGCTCAACACTGCCCTGCTCAAAAGAAGCAAAAGGCGTATCCTTATGCGGAATAAACGGACCTATACCGCACATATCGGGCTGAAACTTTTCGATAAACAATAAATCGTTAACAATGTGCTCGGTAGTCTGATAAGGTGAACCGACCATAAATCCGCAACCAACCTGGTAGCCTATATCTTTAAGGCTTTCAAGGCACTGCATACGGTTTGCAAGCGATAAATTTCCGGGATGAAGCTTTGCGTAATGCTCATCGGTAGCTGTTTCGTGGCGGAGCAGATATCTGTCAGCACCTGCTTCAAAAAGCTTTTTATAGCTCTCTTTACTGCGCTCACCAAGTGAAAGAGTAACCGCACACTCGGGATATCTGCGTTTGATTTCACCAATAAGGTCGCAAAGCATTTCATCGGTAAAATGTGCATCCTCACCGCCCTGCAAAACGAAGGTGCGAAGCCCGAGAGAATAACCCTCATCACAGCAGGCGAGAATTTCTTCTTCGCTCAGTCTGTAACGCTCGCAGTTTTTGTTGCTTGCTCTTATACCGCAGTAAATGCAATCATTTTTGCAGATGTTGCTGATTTCAACAAGACCGCGCACATAAACATCTGTGCCGTAATATTTTTGTCGTACAGCATCCGCTTTTTGGCGAAGCAACTCTGCAGACTCTTCATCACGCTCGGTAATAAGCAATTTATATTCATCGGCACTGAGGCTGTGACATTCCGAAAGTTTTTCTATAATATCTTTTATCTTTTTATCCATGGCTTATCACATTTGAGTAAGCTGTTTTGACACTGATTCCGTCGAGCTTGCCTATTTTGCCCGAGAGAGCGGAAATAGTATCCTGCGCAGCATCAACCGCAATACTGACAATACTTATGCCCTTCTCTTTATAAGGTATGCCCATTCTGCCGATAATAATATCACCGTACTCGTGAAGCAGAGAATTGAGCTGCTCAACACTGTCTTTATTTTCAACAATAATGCCCATTACGGCAACTCTTGTATCCATACTTACTCCTCCTTAAAAACAAATAAGCCACACCTGACACAGGTGCGGCTTTAATCGTATATAGGTATAGTATAACCCTTGAAAATATACAAAAATAACTGCACCTTTCAGTCGGAAAATTCCTCTTGTCAGGATAGTTATATTATACATTATAACAAGGCTTTTGTCAATTGTAAGGAAACATATCAAAAAGCTGTGCGACAACAAAACCGAGCTAACAAAATACATCAATACAAAAATAATGTCATCCTGAACGAAGTGAAGGATCTTAAAACACGTAAAGATTCTTCGCTCACGCTCAGAATGACATACAACAAAAAAACAGCGGCAAAACCGATAACGGAATTGCCGCTGTAAATAAAATTAAATCAGCACTTGATGATGTCGCCCATCATACCGGGTGTGCAGAAAGCTGCATTTGACTCATCAGTATCGATGTGCATTGCAAGTGCATAAGCGGGATTAAGACGAACTACAACATCGCCGAAGATAAGGCTTCTGCCGTCGGACTCAACCTTAACGGAAACGATTTCCTTATCAGCAATGCCGTACTTCTCGCCGTCTTCGGGAGTTGCGTGGATGTGACGCTTTGCAACGATAACACCCTCGCTGATTTCAACCTCACCCTTGGGGCCTACGAGCTTACAAGCACCGCTGCCCTCGATAACGCCGCTCTCGCGAACGGGAGCAACAACACCGATTGAACGTGCATCGGAAGCGGAAATCTCAACCTGAGTTGCAGGTCTTTCGGGGCCAAGGATTGAAACAGCAGGGAAGCTGCCCTTGGGTCCGATAACAGCTACACGCTCTTCACAAGCGAACTGACCGGGCTGAGAAAGATCCTTCTTATGTGTAAGCTGATAACCTTCACCAAAGAGGATATCAAGATCCTTACGTGAAACGTGAACGTGACGTGCTGATGTTTCGATAAGAACAGGTTTATTCATTTGATTAACATCCTTTCGATAAAATATAAATCAGAAAAGTTTGGAAAGCTTGTTGTCTTTCTTCTTGATAAGCTTGATAATTGCACCGACAACAAGCACACCGATAACACCGTAAATGATACCGACAACCGCACCTGCAAGAACGTCAGTGCAGTAGTGAACGCCGAGGTAAATACGGGAGAAGCCGATAAGCGCTGCAAGAATGTATGCGGCGATACCCCACTTCTTGTTGTTTGCGAAAACTGCTGTTGCGAATGCAAAAGAAGAAGACGTATGACCTGAGGGGAATGACCAGCTGTGAGGCATATCCACAATATAAGGGAATGCATATCCCTTAGTCCAATTTGATGCAAGCTCAGGGAATTTTTCGGCAAGACTGTTAATTTTTCCGAGAATTATATTATAGTCTTCGTTTCCAAGTGCTTCCTTATTTGCATTGAGTGCTTCAAGGTTGAAAAGGTAGCAAGGTCTTACTCTTGCAATAATGTCTTTGAGAATAAAGTTATTGAGAACAACCATTACAAGAAGTGCGCCAAGCATAGCCATACCTGCTTTGCGTGTTTTCTTAAAGAGAAGAAGAATTGCTGCAAATACAGGCATTACCCAACCGTCACCAAGATGTGTGATAAGCTTCATTATTGTGTCAAGCACATCGTTACCGATTGAGAAAACTGCGCTAAAAACAGACAGGTCAAACTCGTAAATTGACTGGAGAAAAGCATCCATTGTTTTTCACCGTTCTTTCATTATAATTATTTAAATGCGTTATAGATTGCGTTTATAAGAAGCTGCTGAAGCTGTTCACCAAAGAAGGGAACAATTCTTGCGATAAATGATACATAGTACCATACAATCTGATCGGAAACGAAAGCGAGAGCTCTTGTCTCTTCTGTATCGCCGACAACATCAAAGAATGTGGGAGAGAATGTCTCGTACTCCCAGGGGTTGTTTTCGTCAAGGTCGATGATACGGCAACCGCGCATTTCATCATCACCGTAAGACTGGAAGGATGCACCGGGTGTGTTGACGATATCAATAGCAGCACCGTCAGCAGCATTCATCTTTGTGTGAACAACATAGTCGTTAACGTGGTCGTGACCTACGAAAACAGCGTTAACATCGCCCTGCTGAACAAACTTGCTCATCTGCTCGCCGTGGATTCTGCTGGGGCAGGGATACTCACGAAGAATCGAGCCTGCCTCTGCATAGTTGGGGTCAAGAGCATAGTGATGCTTTTCACCTGTGTCTGCGTTTACAGATGTAAAGCCGTTGGGGTCAGCCTCAGGTGTCTCAATAACATAGTCCTTGATTTCGTAAGGAACGATGTGCTGGAATGCAAGTGAGGGAACAGGCTCGCCGCCGTTAGCTTCTTTGAGAGCGTTGGATGTGTTTACATACCAATCAAGCTGATCTTCGTGTATGTAGTCGTAACCCTCAACATCATCATACATATTGGAGTCGAACATCCAGAGGTTGTAAGCAACCTTTGTACCGTCGGATGACTTGATTGTGAGGTTGTGTGTACCCATACCGTAGATTTCGGGGTCTGCATCGTAAGCAAGGCAGTTATCAAAGTCGCGGTATGCTGCATAGTGGGTTTCTTTTGAAACGTTTTCAGCATCGTGGTTACCGAAAACGAATGTAAAGGGAATGCCTGCCTCGGCAATAGGATCTATGATAGCCTTGATTGCGTACTTAGCATCCATCTTGAGATCAACTGTGCCTGTGTTGTCACCTGTGAAGATAACAAGGTCGGGCTCGTACTTTTCGACAGCTGTCTCGATCATTTTAATCATACCGGGTGACGGAAACATATCATCCTGTGTATCAGAAATCTGAAGAATACGGAACTTACCGTCCTTATCGAACTGAAGAGTGTTCTCGGGCTGTGCCGAAAAATCGTCAGCAGCGGATACTGTAAGTGAGAAAAGCATTGCCGCTGTCATAACAAGGGCAATAACTTTAAGTAATGTTTTTTTCATTTTAATATCCCCTTAATAATACTGTAAGCCGTCGGGCAGATTGCTTCCGCCCGACAGCTTGATAAAGATTTTGTTAATTATTTCTTGTAGCTTTCTGCAACTGCAACAGCGCAAGCAACTGTAGCACCAACCATGGGGTTGTTACCCATACCGATGAGACCCATCATCTCAACGTGAGCGGGAACAGAAGAAGAACCTGCGAACTGAGCATCGCCGTGCATTCTGCCCATAGAGTCTGTAAGACCGTAGGAAGCAGGACCTGCAGCAACGTTATCGGGGTGAAGAGTTCTGCCTGTGCCGCCGCCGGAAGCAACAGAGAAGTACTCCTTACCGTTTTCAAGTGCCCACTTCTTGTAGGTACCTGCAACGAGGTGCTGGAAACGTGTGGGGTTAGTTGAGTTACCTGTGATAGAAACGTCAACGCCCTCGTGCTTCATAACTGCAACGCCTTCGAGAACGTCGTTAGCACCGAAGCAACGAACAAGAGCACGGTCGCCGTTTGAGTAAGGTGTTGTGTTAACAACCTTGAGCTCGTCGCTGTAGAAATCGTACTCTGTCTCAACGTATGTGAAGCCGTTGATACGGGAGATGATCATAGCAGCGTCCTTACCGAGACCGTTAAGGATAACACGAAGAGGCTCTGTACGAACCTTATTAGCTGTGAGAGCGATTTTGATAGCGCCTTCAGCAGCAGCGAATGACTCATGACCAGCAAGGAATGCGAAGCACTTTGTTTCGTCCTTGAGGAGCATTGCGCCGAGGTTACCGTGGCCGAGACCAACCTTACGGTTCTCAGCAACTGAACCGGGGATGCAGAATGCCTGGAGACCTACGCCGATAGCAGCGGAAGCGTCAGCAGCATTCTCGATGCCCTGTGCAAGGGCAATAGCTACGCCGAGAGTGTATGCCCAGACAGCGTTGTCGAAAGCGATGGGCTGTGTGCCCTTAACGATAGCTTCGACATCGATGCCTCTGGAGAGGCAGAGATCTCTGGCAGCTTCAAGGCTCTCTATGCCGTACTGAGCAAGGCAAGCCTCGATTTTTTCCATTCTTCTTTCTTTACCTTCAAATGTAACAGCCATTGTTCTCCCTCCTCCTTATTCTTCTCTGGGGTCAATATACTTAGCAGCGTCTGCAAATCTGCCGTAGCTGCCCATATTGTTCTTGTATGCTTCTGCGGGGTCTGCACCGTGACGGATATCCTCAAGCATCTTGCCGAGCTTTACGAACTCGTAACCGATAACCTGATCGTTCTCATCGAGAGCCATACGTGTAACGTAACCCTCAGCCATTTCGAGGTAACGAACACCCTTAGCCTTTGTAGAGAACATTGTACCGACCTGTGAACGAAGACCCTTACCAAGGTCCTCAAGACCTGCGCCGATTGTGAGGCCGTCCTCTGAGAATGCGGACTGAGTTCTGCCGTATACGAGCTGAAGGAAGATCTCACGCATTGCAACGTTGATAGCGTCACAGACAAGGTCTGTGTTAAGGCACTCAAGGAGTGTCTTGCCGGGGAGAATCTCAGCAGCCATAGCTGCGGAGTGAGTCATACCGGAGCAACCGATTGTTTCAACAAGAGCCTCTTCTACGATACCCTCTTTGATGTTGAGAGAAATCTTACAAGTACCCTGCTGAGGAGCACACCAGCCCACACCGTGTGAGAAACCGGAGATGTCCTTAATTTCGTATGCCTTTACCCACTTGCCCTCTTCGGGGATAGGAGCGGGACCGTGATGCGGGCCTTTAGCCACGATACACATTTTTTCCACTTCATGTGAATAGTTCATTATTGTATTCTCCTTTCTGATTTCTGAGCCATTCAATCTCACGATATATTATACATAAATCCCAAAAAATTATCAAGTAATTATTGCATAAATCTACGAAATAAAACAACATATTTTTACATATTATGCAACAAAAACAATTCGCAATGCGCAATTCGTAATTCGCAATTAAAATTATAGAGAAAAAACAATGTCACCCTGAGTGAAACAAAGAACCTTAAAATACGTAAAGCTTCTTCGCTTAACGCTCAGAATTACATCGGTTTTTATACACACCGTAGGGGCGAACTGTGTTCGCCCGATATATACGGACGGCCAATGGCCGCCCCTACGGGTTACCGGCAGATTTGTAGGGGCGGATGATATCCGCCCGTGGTAAAAAAGATATGCCGTTTCAAAACCTCCTTTTGAAAGGAGGTGGCACGGCGTAAGCCGTGACGGAGGATTGCGAAAAATTTATGTTAATTTTTTATAACAACCCTCAGTCTTTTGCTTCGCAAAATCCAGCTCCCTTCAAAAGGAGCTTTTGACAAACAAATTCACAGCGATGTAAAAACAATGTCATCCTGAACGCAGTGAAGGATCTTACAGTAATTAAGATTCTTCGCTTAACGCTCAGAATGACATCGGTTTTCATATACATACCGTAGGGGCGAACTGTGTTCGCCCGATATATACGGACGCCAATGGCCGCCCCTACGAATAATTGCGAATTGCGCATTACGAATTGCGAATTAAAAGCCATCACTGTTTTGCAGTGATGGCTTTTTCTTATGATGTTACTTTGAGGTCGGTTGTTGTCCAGGTATAGCCGAGTTTTGTTTTGAGGGTATAGTTTGTGTCGGCAGGGATTTTGCGAATTACCGTCCAGTGGCGCATACCGTCCTCAGCGATATGGCTGTAGCTCTGCGAATATGTGAGCGTGCTGCCGCTATCGAGCAAGAACTGCACCTTTGCTATCTGCGGGTCGGTTACTACTTCAAAAGTACCGATGCCGTTTTCGTAAGTGATATCAAACGAATGTGCTTTCGGTGTATCGTAAGTGACGGCAAACGGAATAGATGCCTCGTCCCATACCTTTCCGTACTTTGCACGGATTGAGTGATTACCTTCTCCTACTCGCATATTTACAACCCAGGTTTCCGTATCACCGTTTGAGGTAATAGTTGCCTTGCTGCGGTCGATTGTGGTTGTAGTGCCGTTTTCGCGGATAAGCTGGATTTTGCTCGGGCTGCCTGTCAGTTCAAGCTTATAATCTCTGTTGCCGTAGGCAAAATAAGGAGCGTCGGTTGCAGGCTTTATACTTAAAATCGTATTAGGCCAAGGTTTTTCAATAATCTCAGTAAAAAAGGTTTCAAAAGGTTCCTCACCCCTGTACATCTCAACGCTGTCGGGTAATAAAAAAGTTCCTGTAACAAGAGTAAATGCACCCATTCCGATATATTTATATCCTTCCGGAATTACTATTGTAGAAAAATAATCAATACCCGGATCTGTTTCTGCTCTATCCTCAAAATTATCCGGCTCAACATCTCCGGGAAACTGCCAGTAATCAAAAACAGCTAACCAATGTTCCATATCGCCGATAGTTGTTACAGGATATCCGCCCAAATGTGTCGGAAAAACGAAAACACAATTTTTTTGATTACCAACATAGTTGGTTCGCACGTTGAGAATGGTAACCTCTCCATTCTTTACGACATAAACAAATCGAGCGCCATCTACCGTTTCGTATTTTAAGTCATCCAACTTAACACCTATTCTTGAATATGTTATATCAGTCACAACATCATAGAAGCCATACTTGTCGTATCTTGTTTCTGCTGAGGAAACAAATGCCGACGAAGCCAAGAGCAACACCATCACCATACACAGAGATAATGCTTTCTTTACTTTTTTCATAACCGACACTCCTTAAAATATTATTTTTGCTTTGGACCGGATTTATCGAGATCTATCATTTTAGAAAAAATCCCGTCTCTCAGCCTATAAACACCTGATACATATGACCCGCTTATAGCAACAGCTTCGGGAATTGTGAAATTGTGTTCGTCTTTTTTGAAAGTATTAATATGATAATTCCATGAAGAAGTTGGTCTATCTTCCAAAAATTTGTCTAATATATTGTTTTCATAATGCACAAACGGAAACCGCTTACCAAGCTGTTTTTTAGGGCAACTGTCTTCAGTAAGACAGTTACAATTTGCTTGACCACATTGAAATCTGAACGGTGCGCCAATATCCGTAGCAGTAGTGTCATATTTCAAATAACTGTTTCGTATCGTGACACCTGCAGAAATTGTGTTTGTGCACTTAAATCTAAAGAAATCCTTGGCAGCGTTATTTGTCAACTTGCAATTATCCCAATACTCATGAAAAACAGCCTTATCTTGGTCGTTAACGCCTAAAAAATAGTACATATCTTGTGATTCAGTAGTAGATTCAAATTCGCAGCCTGTAAACTTAAACCAATGGTTCGGGATATCAAAAATCGGACCTACAAACATACGCCTGTGCTTCTTATCCTCAAATACAGTACTCAACATATCGCTCTTTTGATACTCATATGTAACTCTATGTTGACCTTCATAGTAAACATAAGAATTCTGCAGCCAACAGTTACAGGCTTTTTTGGCATAAATAAATGCTTTCATGTCACCCGTTGCTCTGGTTTGACTAAAGTATGAGTTAGACACGATACAATTATCTGCAGCGGAAAGCTCAAGCGCAATTGCAACCTCGGTTGCAAAGACATTATCGCACATTACGTTCCGACTAATGAAGTCGATATTCAAAGCCGAATCGGCATAATGTATTGACAAATCGGTATAAAAATGATTCTTGGATAAATCAAGTTTTTCTGAATACGGGTACACCTTATGGATAGCATCGCCCGAAACATCGTGCAGACTGCAACCCGCAACACGGATATTTGAACAATTGCTGGAAAGGTAGACACAATGAGCAGTATCGTTTGACGTGGTATAACAGCTGATATCAGAATCCTTAATTACCAAACCGTCAATCTCGCTAGTAATGATACCGAAAACACAACTTTCGGTTTTGCAAGAATCGATAAGCCAGTTTTTGTTAGGTATATCGACGATTTTATAGTTTTTATTTTCTGTATCGGTGTCAGCTTCAGTTTCCGTGTCAGTGTCAGTTTCAGTTTCAGTATCATATTGCACTTCATCTCCACCATAAGTGTGAATAGCAATAAAGAAATACTTAAAACTTACATTTTTAACATTCAGATTAGTACCCTTAATATGAATACCCTGGTCAGAACTGCCTTCGTTTGCCGCTGTTCTGCGGCCAGCGAGAGTAATGTTTTTTATAGTTACATTATCTACCGGCGAGTCTGACGAATAGTCCATATCAAACAGGTTGACTTCTTTATTATTAGTGTCACATATCTGCAAGGTTGCACCGTTGCCGTCAATATACATACCGGACTGTATATAAATACTGCCCCGATTCAGATAATATACTCCGCTTGATGCAAAGGTTAAAACACAACCGTTTTCTGTAGCAAAAGCAACTGCTTTTTTAAGCAATTTGATATTACCCTCGGAAAAAGCTTCAGCACCCGGAAGAACGCCGAACTGCTCGGCATAAACCTTGCCACTCTGAGGAACAAGCTGAAAAATCGCACCGCCCGATACGTAAAACTTGCCCTCGCCACAGTTGAAGCTTGTGTTTGAAAACGTACAATTAACCACACCTGAAGGAGCAGGAGCATCGGAAACTACTTTGTACATCGCCGCACCGCCGTCACCGACAGAGGCAAAACCAAAGGTACGGACATAATCGCCTGAAGTATAGCTATTTGATAACGCACTCAAAAGCGTATCACAATATTTAACATCTATGCTCATATTATATCACTTCCTTTTCTGTTTGTCTACACTTAAATATATTCGAGTACTTCATTTATTGTTGTACCGTTAGTTCCATTCGGCGCAGACGAACGCATATTGCACCTTGCGAAGATGTTGTATTTGTGAAGGCTTACCTCTCCTTCTTCGGAATCCTCTTTTTCTTCAGGTTCAATATCTATATCATTACCGACAACTCTGCCAAAAATCGGATAGCGCTTATCATCACCTTCGCCTTCTGAAAACTCATAATTCTCGAAAAAACAATTGTAAACCACAATATTTTCATTTGAAACTTCAGAATTAAAATCAAAATTAAGATAATTAAGTTTGAAATACGGTATGGTACACGAAGAATCATTTATAAAACGACTGTTTTTAATAACGAGCTTAGAGTTATTATTTTTCATAACGGCTATTTCTGCAGGGAAATTATAATTGATAACTGCGTTTTCACCATCACTTGTAGTTATGGAATAATCTTTGATATAGCTCCTAAATTCACAAGCATCGAAAAACTCATTAAACCGCTTTGTACTACCGCCAAGGAATCCAAATCTGCCAAAGCCACAAGCTGTTGTTACACCATCCGTTTCCGGTATATCAGTTTTTTGTAAAGTACAGTCTACAAAACTAAGTTCCGAGTCACTATTTCCATACATAGAAGACACTATATGAAAATCACGAGGAAACTCAAACTGAGTATGAGAAAATTTTGCTTTAGCACTACCATATAAAACAATAGCCGCTGAATCGTTAACAGGACATTTTGCCGGAGATAACAGCAAAATTGACGAATTACTCACGGACAGATTTTCACACTGACGAAGTCTCAATCCGGCTTTTACATCTACAGCCATTGCGTTAGAAAAATGAACAGGAATAGTATTGAAATAAATCTGCGCCATATCACCGCAATTTTCTACCAAAAAGTTTTTGATGAAAATTCTATCGGTAGCAGCACCAATTGTATTGACTTTTTCGTTTGCATTGCTTGTGTCTCCGGTATTATCAGTGACATTTATTTTGTTTGAAGCAACACTTATACCGGTTGTTGCATTAAAAACCGAAACATCTTCAACCGTTACACAACGAGAATTAGAAATAACACTAACACCAGGCTGATATGTAACGCTTAACAAATTTTCGGCAAGTTCTATTTTACAGTTCGAAACATTAGCACCAACAACACCAACCAAGTAAAAGCCGCAATTAGTAAACCTTGTATTACACTCAGCAATACAAATATTTTTAATCAATTCTTCACTTGAATTTGAATCTAACGCAAAGATAGCATAATTACCATACTTAAAGTCGACACCTGAAACAGAAAAATCTGTAACGTTCACGAGCTTGATTCCGTCATTATAGTTTGTGAGTTTCTCGACAATTTTGATTTCGTTAGTTTCCGTGTCAGTTTCTTGTACCTGAGTAATTGTATGCGTTCCGACAATCTTCATATCACTGATTGAAGCCGCAGGCGGATTGTCGCCGACAGTTGTATTGTACTCAACACGAAAAAGCTGAGTTGAAGTTGAATCGGTCTCAAGCACAAGTTTTGCTCCGTTACCGACGATATCTACAGGATGGTCGATACAGATATCTTCCGCTACGTAATACGTACCGGTTGAAAACTCAACTTTCCTTGCGCCGGAATTGATTGCCGCCTGAATTGCATTTTTGTTAGCTTCCGCAATAGTTGTAAGATTATCCGTATTAGTTTCATCTGTTATTACCGCACCAAACTGCTCTACTCTAACCGTATTATTTTCAGGAATAAGTTCAAGCGTTACATTACCACAGGTAATAACATTGGCTGTCGAACCCGATTCAGATGATTCACAAACACGGTAAGTTGCATCACCACCGTCACCGACTGTATTATAGCCGTATGTAACGATATAATCATCAACAACCACACCTTTATTTTGAGCGTTAGCAAAAGTATTGAATGTATCGAAATTTTTAATCATTTTAAATTTACTCCTTTTAATTTAACTTATTTTTAATCTTTGTTTCTTTCGAGCTGTCTAATAAGCTCGTTCATTTACTTAAATTTGCTTTGGCAGAGCTTTTTGCCGTAAATCTTCTCCTTTTAAATTTATTCGAGTGAGTTTTAACTATTGCTACATTTTCATCACCTCCTTTGCTGTGAAATCCTTCCTTTAGTGCTATATTAATCCTATTTTTGGGACTGAGTCAAGATATTTTTCGAACATTTGTTCTTTTCGTGAAAACACAACAAAAAAGCACCGCCAAAATTTGGCAGTGCAATTTTAAACATTCAGATTCTGTTAACACATTACGGTTGCAGATGTGGTATATGATTTTATTTTTTATATTTAGGCACTTCAGGTGCTTTAATAGAAAAAAATCTTAACACAGGGAACGGTTCTCTGTGTTATTAAAAGTTAACTTTAACTTCATGTAAACCGATATCGGTTTTTATTTCGAGAGTGTAACCGCCGTATGTGCAGGGTACAAGCTCGTATTCGCCTGTACAGGTGACCTCTGCAGGGTTTGCAGGCAGGTAGATAATTGTTTTTACATCAAAAGCCTTTGTCTGCTCATAGGTAAGGGTGAATGTATTCTCTTTTCTGTCGTGGCGGTAAGCCTTGATTTCGCCCGTGACTGCTCTCGGATACGGTCTGTGAAGCTCGTCCATTATACCGTCGCCGATAAGGCCCTCGTGGAATGCCCAATAGGTATTGCTCCACTTGCGATCATCGAAGAATTTAAGCAGATGGTGCACGTGAGGATACCACTCAGTACCCTCTGAATAGCCGCCCCACTCACCGACGAGTACAGGGATACCCAGACGCTTCTGGCTGTTTGCGTGCTCACCGAAAATAGCATCGGTACGTGATGAGCTTGCGTGCTTATAAAGCGGGGTATCGACCATAAAATCGTAGCCGTGAGGTGAGAAGCAGGCTTTCTCTTCAACCTTACCGTCGTACTCGATAGGGCCTGCCTTACACGGAATTGAAAGGTTGGAATAGTAGCAGTTGTCGATAAACATAATGCCGTTATCGGTAACAGAGCGGATTGCACCTGCGGTTTTGTTGAGGAAGGGAGTATAACGCTCACGGTCAAACTTTTCGACAAGCTCGGCTGCACCGAGTGCAACATCGTGAAGAATATCACCGTTATACTGCTCGAGCACAGCAGGAATATCGAGCTTTATTGCGTCCTTG
Source organism: Acutalibacteraceae bacterium (assembly GCA_045123695.1). Lineage (GTDB taxonomy): Bacteria > Bacillota > Clostridia > Oscillospirales > Acutalibacteraceae > UBA8612. Next base: position 29,243 of record JBGVKJ010000006.1, on the reverse strand, counting down.
ATAAGCTTTGATTTCTTGATACGCTTATCGGTAAGAGTTGTTTTGACAAGACCTTTGATAAGCTGACGGAAAATCTTGCCGCCGTCACTGCCCATAAACGGCTCGTTGAACATATCGAAACCGAACAGTGCAGGATGGTTGCATACACGCTCTGCAAGGTGCTTCCACATATCTGCAAAATAGTCAAGCAGACCTTTGTTGTTATAGGGCTTATTAGTCCAGAAGCTGTCAAAAGCCTTGTGTATACCCTTATCCCAGAAATAGCCCTCTGCCCAGACAAGCTTGATTTTTTTCTGCTTGTCGCCGTTCATCATACAAGCCCACTTGGGTGCACCGTCGCCCCACTGATAGCAGTAGTTTGAGTAAAGATCCTGATGCATATCGATATAGGCATAGAGACCGTATTTCTCGCACTGGTCGAGCATTTTTACAATACCGTCGATATACTTTTCGTTATACTCACCGGGATTCGGCTCAACAGCCGCCCAGGTGATACCGAGACGGATTATATTGAAGCCTTTTTCCGCAAGAGTACGGAACATTTTATCGTCATATTCATAAACGTGACAGAGGTTTCCGTTTTCATCAGGCCAGCCCTTATCGCAAAGGTTTACACCGTTGAAAATTCGCTCTCTGCCGTATTCGTCAATAAAACTTGTGCCGGATGTAAGAATTTTTTCCATGTTCTTATTCTCCTTTATAAATCTTAAACTCGCTGAGCACTACACCTACGTGCTCCTCGCCTATCTCAAGTGCTATACAGCCGTTTTCAAAGACGGATGCAGGTAAATCGTAAACAGCACAGGTGAAGCGGTCGCTTATCATTTCACGCTCAAACTGCTCATCCTTTTCGCCGCCGAAAAATTTACCGCGGTAAATATCTTTGCCGTTAGCCTTGATATAGAAGCTGTCAAACATATCGTATTTATTCTTTTTATATGTAACACGCAGTTTATAATCGGTATCAGGCTCAAAGCCTGCAAGCTTACAGACAAAAGTATAGTTATCGAAAGCCTTTACCATACACATCGGGATTGAGCCATTGTTAACCTCGGGTCTGTCACCCTGGTAGTCCATATAGAACTCTCCCTGCTGTCTTTCGCCAAGCACACCGAAGCCATGCTCTGCAAAGGAATAATAATACTCGCCTTTACCGATTTTGTTGCGGTTGAATACACGCTCAAGGAAGGCTTCGCGCTCACCCTCGGGCATAGTGTCAGCAACCTCATATCTGCCGAGAAGCCATGCTCTGTCGGTTACGGGCAGGTCGATTGTATCAAGTGTTGCACCTCTCTCCCAACCTGCAGCGTGGTAATTTTCAATATCGAGCTGCATACCAATCTGCTCAAACAGCATATCGGCAAGCTCACCGAGAGAAGCACGCAGTGCATAATAATCGCCGTCGTAATCTGTCATAAGCTCCTTGCGTGCGGATTCGAAGTCGCCTCTTGCGGCAAAGTTTTTAGCTTCTGCAATAAGCTCAAGCTCAAACTGTCTTCTGCGACGGACAAGCATATCGCACTTTGCTCTGAAAAGCATCATTACAAAACGCCAGTTATTTATAAGTGCAGGTGCTTTTTCAAGCTCGGACTCGATAATCTGCAGGGTGTGCTCTATATGCGGATTTTCCGCAGGGTCACCCTCCCAGTTACGCTCGAGGCCGAGGATTGCATCGGCAATTTTCTTTGCATCTGCCTGCCAGATAAAGAAGCGTGCATAGTCGCAGAGTGTATCATAAAGAGATACCTCGGGGAAGAAATCCATATCGCTCCATACAGCCTTGTTGACATCGTCATTTACGCCCTCGGAGTAGCTGACACTGCCGACAACATAAGGACGTGTGAGCCTGTGAAGGAGTCTGTACTCTGTCGGACGGGGATTAATACTCTCACGGCTGAGAGTTGAAGCAAGCGCATAATGCCAGTCGTCCCTGTCAAAATGTACGGGATATTCGCACCTTACGTTATGAGTGATATCGGGATAGAATCGGATAGGATATTTTGCAGGAAGTTTACGTCTGAGGTCATCCATAAGGAGTGCGTGGTTGGGACCTGTGATAACACCCGTAATCTCATCGGGAAGTTTTTCCATTTCGCTCATAAAATCTTCAGGCCAGGTGATATTGGAATGAGGCGCCTGAGCGGAAGGCCACATCTCGGCATCGGGCTTAACAGACTTGAGCACCTTTGAAATAGCAATACAGCGTTTTACGAAGTCGTCGCCGTCCATCTCGCCGGGGTCGCCTCCGGGCGGAAAGATAACGTCAATTCTCGGCATTGTTTCAAACACCTTGCGTCTTTTGGCAAGTGCTGTTTCTTCATCTTCATTGTCTTCATTAGGATACCAGCAGGAAACGTCCATATCGAGCTTATCGGCATATTCACTTGCTTTTGCGGCAAGCTCAAGCGGATGATATTTCATAAGCGGATTTTTCTCATCCTTATCGCCGCCCGGAATATGCTCGCAGGTATTACAGCCAAAAGCCATAATATCACGGTAAAAACGGAAATATTCCTCGGGACCCCATGCATCGTAAGTATTGGGGATTGTACGGTAACCGCACTGGTGACCGCGGATTTTTTTGTCGGGTGTATATACACCGTCAATATTACGGATAAGGGTAATTTTATTGGAAGAAAAAACACATTTACGCAGGAAGTAAGAGTAACCGAATACAAGTCCTCTGATGCCCTGTGCTGTAATTCTAATACGAGAACCGTTCTGCTCGATGATATAGGTATCCTTATCGGCAACAGAAGTATCGCTTACAAGGTCAACGCAAGGCTCACCGCCCTCAAACGGCTTGTAGCCTGCACGAATTTCAATCTCTTCGCTGAAAAGCTCACGCGCATACTCTGCCGCTTCGCCGACAGCATTCACGCTCAGGAAAGAAAAATCGTATTTCACACCAATTCACCCTTTACTTATTTTTTGAGTTTTTTCACAACAGCCGCAGTAATACCTGCCACCGCACCTGCAGCAAGAGCAGCACCTGCGGCACGTCTGGTTTTTTCAAGGTCGTCCGCATCAATAAAATAGCTTACCATTGTTGAAGCAGTTTTGCCTACAAGGTCGAAATATGTATAGTGCGTTGTTTCAAATGTATCGGGATTATTCTCGTCAATATCAAACACTCTGACACCTCTGAGGCTGTTGCCGTAGCAACGGAATGATGCCGCAGGAGTCTGAATCATTCTGACACCCTCGTGTGTGATATCAAACATATTCATATGATGGTGACCGTAAACTACGGCAAGCACGTCGCCCTGCTGTTTTACCGCATCAAACTGACCGTAGTTAGCCTTGCAGCCCGGTGTAGGCTCATAAATCCTGCCACTGTTTACTTTTTCGGGCTTGAGGCGAATATAACGGTCTTCCTCGTAAAGACGTACAGCACCCTCATCATCGGCACTGCATTCCTCAACACAATCGTCAATCTCACTCATCGGGATATGCTGGAACATAAGTGACGGCACGGGCTTACCTGAATTTTCAGCCGCAAGCTCGTTACTCTTGTTTACATACCACTCAACAGCTTCTGTTGTAACACCCTCAAATCCTTTATCGAGAGCCTTATCAACACGTGAAGTGTCCATCATCCAGATATTGAAGGCAGTTTTGTCGCCCGAATAAATCGGAATATTGTGAGTACCGATATCACCGAAGCCATAGGTGTCGACAAGGCCGACAAAACAGGAATACTCACGGTATAGGTCTATAATCTCCTCTTTTGTCATTTCGCACATATCATCGTGATTGCCGAAAATCATACCAAAGGGAATATTTCTCTTCTGAAGCGGCTCGAGAATTATAGCCAGCGACTTTCTCATTCTGACTAAAGTTGCACCCTTACCCTCGGCAACTTTTTTATTGCCGAAGCGTGCATCAAGAAGATGATTACTCAATACATTGTCGCCCGTAAAAACAACAAGGTCGGGCTTGAGAGTATCGTAAGCCTTATCAAGCATTTTAAGCATTGAGCGGCGCGGATAGTGCATATCCTGCGGGTCGCTTACCTGAAGAATACGGAATTTACCGTTATTGAACTTAAGTGTCATAAAAATTCACCTGCAAATTAATATATAGATAATAGAATTTTACCTTACATTGGTATCAATGTCAAGTTGACAAATACCATAAACGCTGATAGAATAGCATTAGTAATATTGAAAGGATGATTTAAAATGACAACTATCGATAAAACAATGACAATCGGCGACGTACTCGACGCACATCGTGAGCTTGCACCCTACTTCCTCGAGATGGGTATGCACTGCCTCGGCTGTCCTTCCGCAAGAGGCGAGAGCGTAGAGCAGGCTTGCCGCGTACACGGTGTTGATGTTGATGAGCTTGTTGCAAAGCTCAACGCAGCACTTGCAAAGTAAGAAATGAAACTTTCACCAAGACTTAAGGCCGCAGCGGACTATGTCCGTTGCGGCAAAAAAATTGCCGATATAGGCACCGACCACGCTCACCTGCCGATATATCTCGTCGAAAACGGAATATGCACCTCTGCAATCGGCTCGGATGTAAGACCGGGTCCTATAGCAAACGCCGAAATAAACGTAAAAAATGCAGGCTTTTCAGACAAAATCAGCCTGCGCCTTGCAAGCGGACTCGATAAGGTTGAGCCCGACGAAGCAGACGATATTATTTTCAGCGGTATGGGAGGCATACTTATTGCCGAGCTTATCGAAAAAGCTCCGTGGCTCAAAGACGGCGACAAGCACCTTATACTTCAGCCACAGAGTCACGCAGAAATTCTCCGCTCATATCTGACTCAAAACGGATTCAGAATTGAGAAAGAAAATATATGCGAGGATTCGGGCAGAGTATACTGCATTATGAGCGTTTACTTTGACGGTGAAATCCGTACATACCCCGAATGGTACGAGTATTACGGCGAAATCCCTTCGTGCACCAATCCGCTCGCAAAAGAGTATCTGCTACGCCTTGCAGACAGGTACGTGCGTGATGCAAGCAATATGAGATGTGCTGACCCGACAGCAGCTGAAAAGCTCTACAGTGTTGCCGATAAATTAACAGAAATTGTAAACGCATAACAAAACAGCGATGATTAAAAAATCATCGCTGTTTTTATTGCAGTCAATTAAAAAGTGATATGAATAGTTCCCATATTCCGACAAAGAAATTTACAATTCTTTGCCATATCGTCATTCCTCCGCCCGAAGGCTCTTGAGACGGAGCTGTTGTTTCGGGCTTTGAAGGCGATACTGTTATATCAGGCACCGTAGTATCATTATCAGTGACCAAAGACGTTGTGTCGCTTGTATCTTCGGGTGAAGAAGGTTTTCCGGGTACGGTTGTAACCTCACCTGTCGGCTCACTTGAATCTTCCGTTCCGGGTAATTCAAAAGCAACACTGTTTGCATTCAGCTTTCCGTCAACTATTGTAAACCATACTACACTGCCGCTTACCTTGTCGTAGAAAATCTGACCGTATCTGGGAAGTACGGCATCTGCACCTTCACCCTCGACAGCCTTATCCCATATAACCTCGCCCGCATTATCGGCAAGCAGAATATGAATTTCCTTTGTATCAAGTGCATTATTGCAAAGCATATACGGGAAAGCGATATAATCGCCGTCAACTCTTACAGCCTTGGGGTTTATTACCGTATCATCGCCCGTATAATCAGTCAGATAAAACTGCGGTTCGGCAGCAAGTGTTTCCGCATCAAACATCTGAACAAAAATATTTGCGGATGTCTGCTCCAACGAAGCGGAAGTATTCTGATAAGAGCCTGTGAGCATATATTTGTTGCCGCAACGCATAAATCCGCCGAGCTGACCGTAGGTTTCATTATCCGCATATTCGCCTTTAAATATAAACGAATCGCTTTGCGCAATCTTTCTCCACTGTGTACCGCCGGACATTTTTGTTATGTGATAAGATCTCTTGGGAAGTGCATCGCCGCGGTCAACATAAACAAAATCATTGCCGTCCTCGATTATGTACTGATGGAAAGAATGGCTTGCATACGGTATTGCGGACATATGCTCAACCTCTACCTGCTTAAAGGTGTTGAGGTCTATTGCAAAGGCATACGAGGACTGATGCACCTGACCGTTAGCAGTAAACTCATCCTTGCCCGTAATCGGATTTGTTTTTACGGGGAACATATCTCTTGCGATATAGCCTGTCAGATACTTGCCGTTTGCCGTCATAGCGTTGTTACCGCAATTTATTTCGGCAACCCCGAGCCATGATCCGCTTGCCATACCGCTGAGTTCGAGTGAACGTATTGTCTTGCCGTCAGTGCCGATATTGACGATTTTAAGCGCCGTACCGTAGCGATTATCGACAGTGAGCGGCTGTGCAAAGAGCACATAATACGTACCGTCGTTGCCCTTACAGAAAGCGGCAAATGTCGAAAGCTGAAGCGGCACCGCAAAACTCTTCTTCACACTGTAGTCTGAATTGAGCTCGACTATACTCAGAGAGCCATCATCCATCACAATGCACAGGCAATATGTTCCGTCAGGGTTCTGAACAGCATTTATATTCGGAGTTACGCCGTGATCATAACCGTCAAAACACGTTATCGCATCATTATCCGTTGCAGCTATGGTTGCAATCGGTGTAATGTTATTGCAAAGTTTTTCATCATCTGCCGATGAAGAAAAGCCTAACACAGACAGCACAATAATCGGCACTGCCATTAAACACAGAGTTTTAAAGAAAACTCTTTTTTTCATAATAATGTCATCTCCTATTCTATTATAAATATAACATTTTAAGTTTAGCCGTGTCAACGCAGTTAACTTTCTTTTTACCTTGAAATAAAAACTGTTGAAAAATATAAATACTTGTGATACAATACTGTAGATAAAAAATCAAGGAACGGTGAATTCAATGTCAGGACATAACAAATGGAGCACGATTAAGCGCAAGAAGGAAAAGACCGACGGCGCACGTGCAAAGGTATTTACAAAAATCGGCAGAGAAATTGCAGTTGCAGTACGTGAGGGCGGTCCCGACCCCGCTTCAAACAGCAAGCTCAAGGATATTATAGCAAAAGCTAAGGCTGCAAACGTACCCAACGACAATATCGACCGTATCATCAAAAAGGCAAGCGGTGAAACAGGCGGTGCAGATTACGAGTCAATTATGTACGAAGGCTACGGCCCCTCAGGTATCGCAGTTATTGTTGAGACTCTTACAGACAACCGTAACAGAACAGCAGGCGACGTCCGTCACTACTTCGACAAGTACGGCGGAAACATGGGTCAGAGCGGTTGCGTTTCCTTTATGTTCAACCGCTACGGCGTAATCCTTATCGAGGCAGAGGATGTTGATGAGGAGACACTTATGGAGGCTGCTCTTGAGGCAGGCGCTGTTGACTTCATCACAGAGGACGAGAACGTATTCGAAGTACGCACAGAGCCCAACGATCTCGGTACAGTACGTGATGCGCTTGAGGCTGCAGGTTACAGCTTTGCTGTTGCAGAAGTACAGTATGTACCCACAACCTACACAGCACTTACAAGCGAAGACGATATCAAGAATATGAACAAGATGCTTGAAATGTTCGAAGATAACGACGACGTTCAGGAAGTCTGGCACAACTGGGAAAACCCCGACGAAGAATAATAGACTTTATCAAAGGCAAGGTGAACTTTTTTACCTTGCCTTTTTCAGAAATGAGGATACGGATTATGGGAAGCATTTTTGAAAAATTCAGACAGTTCAGAGCAAACGCCGACGAGCCTGACTACGACTGCCGCGAAAACTGCTTTATGCGTCTTTACAGGAACGTAAACAAAGCAGAATACGAAGAGTGGATAAAAGCTCTCACAGCGGACGGATTTGAGATTTTACAGCAGACTGATAACAATGCAAACCTCTACACTTGTCTGTCGGGCGAAGTCGTAATCAACGCATTTTTCACACCTTGTGACGGTATACTGCGTGTAGCCGCAACCGAGAAAAAACTCGTACCCTGCTTTACGGAGCAGACCTGCGATGGTGACGGTGAAACAGCATTCTACGGATTTGAAAGCGACCAGGCTCTTATCGACTGCGGTATGTGCCTTATGGTGCAGTGTCCCGACTACAGCTTCTTTGTTGTAGACAGCGGCCACTATATGCAGTTTAACGATAACGACAGAATTTATAAATTTATGCGTGACCGTACACCCGAGAGTCAGAAGGTTGTTGTAAACGGCTGGCTTCTCACTCACGCACATTCCGACCATATTTCCAAATTTATGGATTTCCTGCGTTACAACCTTAACGATGTCATAATCGAAGGCATTTACTCAAACCTCATCCCCGACACAAACTGCAACAGTCAGTACTGGAGCACAGAGGAAGTATTGCTCTCACGCAAGCTGTTCAAAATGCTTGACGAAACCGATATACCGACATACAAGATACATACAGGCCAGCGTTTTTACATCCGCAATCTCTGCTTTGATGTAATGGGCACTCACGAGGATATTTATCCGCAGGTGATGAAGGATTATAACGATTCATCCTGTATGGTAATGCTCACTGCAGAAGGCTCACGCATATTCATACCGGGTGATGCAAGCAACCTTGCAAGCCTTGAGCTTACAAAGCGTTACGGCAAAACGCTCAAGTGCGACATCGTGCAGATTTCTCACCACGGTCACAACGGTCTTTACAAAGAGGCTTATGAGCTTCTCGGTGCTGATGCGGCTGTATTCCCTATAACACGAATCAAATTCGATGAGGAATATCCGAGGATTGAAGCTAACCGCAGAGCGATAGAGATTGCCTCAAGCTACTACATAACATCTGACGGCACTGTTAAATTCCCCCTGCCCTACTCGGCAGACAAGGTTGAGAAGCTGCCCGACGAAACCTTTGAGGATTTCGGCAAGATTGAGCGTCTGTGGGGTTACACCTACACAGATGAAAGAAAAAAAGAGCTGTTTGATTTATTTATTGCAAACGGCGGCGACATTCACAGCACTAACCTGCCCGTAAGATACGAAGGTATATTTGAAATGTGAGGAAAAAGATGAAAGAAATAGATATTTTTGATTTTGATAAAACAATAGTACCGTTTGACAGCGGCTCGGTTTTCTGGATATACTGCCTTATCCATAACCCGTGGATTGTAATCTGCGTGCCTTACCTGCTGATTATGATGATTCCGTTCTTTCTCGGCATCAAGGACCTGACTTATGTCAAAAAGCACGTTTACTGTTACGTACCCCTGATTAATCTTGAGAAGAACGTAAAGAAATTCTGGGACAAGCACGAAAAAGACGTTTTTGAGTGGTTCCGCAAAGAAAACCGTGAGCGTCCTGCAGTGGTTATCAGTGCAAGTGCCGATTTCCTGCTCGAAGATATCTGCTCAAGACTCGGGGTTGAAAAGCTTATCTGCTCAAAACACGACAGTAAAACAGGCGCAATAATCAGCCTTAACTGCAAGAATGAGGAAAAAGTAAGACGCTACCACGAAGAAGTCAGCGGATGTAAGGTAATCAACGTCAGCTCCGACTCAATCAAGAGCGATAAGGCTATTTTCTCGCTTGGCGAAAACTGTTTTCACATACAGAAAAACGGTGAACGTAAACCGTTCAAGTATGATGAGATGTATAAATAACATAAAGGAGAGCACTCTCAAGAAGAGTGCTCTCCTGTTTTATTCGCCTGTCGGCGAGTTATATTGCTTTGCAGTGATATTATACTGTGTATAGTTGTATTGCCTTCGGCAGTTATTTATTTGTTTACTATTTTATTTTTTATTGATTCATATATTTCTACTATTTTAAATCTCGGCTCATACTTTGGTGAAGCCGAAACAATTTTCATTTCTTCGTCGGTGAAAAACGCATCTGCATCGGCACTTGCGGCAGGCAGACACAGCGGCGGAAACATAACGCACCACCAGTTTTTGCCTTCGGCAGAGCCGATATTCACACGCACTGCATTATATACACCTGCAGGCATCGTGAAATTTTCATAACAGCGTGTGGTAAAATATTCTTCCCCTACCTGTATATCAACCTTATAATCGCATCCGTTTTCTTTGAGCACCTCTTCAGCGACAGCCTTCAGCTCATCAATACGGGGTGTGATTATTTTTTCGGCTTCGTCAGCGGTAACCGTGCCGTCAAAAAGCTCTCCTCCCTTTTCAAGCACTGCATCACGCACTTTTAGTTTCAGACTTTGGTCAAACTCGGAATCCGAAGCACCGACAACGTGAAGTCTGAGCACGTCACGCCGCACCTCGGCACAGCCCGAAGCAAAAGAAACGACACTGAAAACAGCCGCAACAACAGTCACTACAGCGACAAATTTTATAAATAATTTCATACCAAAACTCCTTACAATAAATAATGCGTTTTTCAAAACGCAAATCATGCAAAATACACTTTTGCAAATCATGATTTTAAAAATCAAATCATGCCGCAAGGCAAATCATAAATAAGTGTTAAATGATTTGCTTCGCATGATTTGGCTCGTAGCCATGATTTGTTGCTTACGGCAATATGATTTGAATTGATAAATCAATTCATTAACAAAGTCACCGACGGCAAATGTGTCGGTGACTTTAAGTTTTGGTATATTTTTCCTTACTTATTCATTAAGCTAAGCCGAGCTTGCGTGCCATTTCGGCAGTCTTAAGCTCAAGCAGCTTTGAAACACCCTTTTCCTGCATCGTTACACCGTAGAGGATATCAGCCTCTTCCATAGTGCCTCGGCGGTGGGTGATAAGAATAAACTGTGTATTCTTTGTCATACGGCGTGCGTACTGTGCGTACCTTACAACGTTTACATCGTCAAGTGCAGCCTCAACCTCATCGAAGAAGCAGAAGGGTGCGGGAGAAACCTTGAGGATTGCAAAGAGAAGCGCAATCGCCGAAAGTCCCTTTTCACCACCCGAAAGAAGGTCGATGTTCTGAACATTCTTGCCCGGGGGCTGTACCTTAATTTCAATCGGGCACTCGAGCACGTTGTGCTCATCCTCAAGCAGAAGCTCTGCTTTACCGCCGTCAAACAGCTCGGCAAAAGTTTCACCGAAGTGACGGTTGATTTTAGCAAACTGTTCACGGAACTGTGCCGCCATTTTTGCGGTAAGCTCACCTATGAGTTTTTCGAGCTCTATTTTGGATTTTTCGATATCCGCAATCTGCGTGCTCATAAACTCGTAACGCTCTGAAACCTCTTTGTACTCATCAATAGCAGCAACGTTGACATTACCCAGAGCACGGATTTTATTCTTGATTTCCTGCAGCTTGCGTCTTGCCTCGGATATATCGCCAAGGTCAATATTAAGCTCGATAGCCTCACTGCGTGTGAGCTGATACTCGTCATAGAGCTTTGAAACGGTGTCGTCAAGCTCTTTTTCCATAACAACCTTACGCTCTTCAAGACGGGCAACCTCGCCGCCGAGCTTTTCACGGTCAGCAGACTTTGCACGCTCTTCCTGACGGAGAAGCGAAGCCCTTGCATCAAGTGAGTTTTTCTTTTCGATAAAGCCTGCGATATCTGCTTTTGTATCTTTACTGCGGTTGCGAAGCTGTGCAGCCTGATCTTCAAGCTGAGCGATATTAGCTCTTATATCACAGCTCTTCTGCGCAATCTCGCCTATTTCACGGTTGAGGTCTTCAACCTTGATACCCTGGTTTGCGATACGGTGACGGAGAAGTGCAACAGCCTCAAGTTTTGCCTGAGTATCCTTCTGGATTGAAAGGATATCCATTTTTGCTCTGCTTTCAGCCTTCTGAAGCTCGCTCTCGTCTTCACCCAGACGTGCTCTGCCGCTGTTTGCCTGCTCAATCTCAAGGCGGAGTGCGGCATTGTGCTCTTCAAGCTCTTTTGCTCTTGTCTTAGCATCCTCAACTGTCGCATTGAGTGCAGCAAGACGCTCGCCTGCGTTTGCCTTTTCGTCAGCAAGCTCATCAATAGAGCGGAGAGTATCTTCAAGCTTATCGACAATAAGCTTAAGCTCACCCTCACGGCGGATTACATCCTCCTGAGCACGGGTAAGGTCTGCCTGAGTACCGCTCAGGTCCGCTCTGCAAGCAGAAAGGTCTGCAAGTACAGCCTTGTAATCAGCCTGCTTTGAATCAAACTCACCCGTAAGCTTTATAACCTCGTTGTTAAGTCGCTCAATCTCACTTGCACGGCTGAGAATACCTGCATTCTGTGCACGCGAGCCACCTGTCATAGAGCCGCCCGGATTGATAACCTGACCGTCGAGCGTAACAAGTTTGAGCTTGTGCGAATATTTCTTTGCAATAGAAATTGCACAGTCCATATCCTCGACAACAACCGTTCTGCCAAGAAGCGAACCTATAACCTCGTTATACTTCCTGTCGCAACCGACAAGCTCACTTGCAACAGCAACGTAACCGAAGCAGTCGTCAAGGCCTTTTTCTTCAAGTGCTCTGTTCTTGATAGATGTAAGCGGCAGGAAGGTTGCACGACCCGATTTATTATCTTTAAGGAAATTGATTGCACGCTTTGCATCGTTTTCCGTCTGTGTAACAATATTCTGAAGTGCCGCACCAAGTGCAGTTTCGATAGCAACGGAATACTGCTCTTCAACATTGATAAGCTGAGAAAGTACGCCCTCGATACCTCTGAGAGTACCGCGCTTAACCTCACGCATAACAGCCTTTACACTGCCCGAGTAGCCTTCCATATTCTTTTCAAGGTCATCGAGCATCTTTGCTCTTGAACGCACACGGTCGATTTCAAGACCGAGTTCATCAATTTTACGGCGCTGTTTTTCAGCCTTCTCCGTACGTGACTCAACCTTTAACTCGTAGCCGCGCACTGCATTAGCTGTTGAAACAACAAGCTCTTTAGCTTCATTAAGCTGTGCTTCGCTTTCTACCTTCTTTTCTTCAAGCTGTGCTTTGGCATCGTTACGGGAAGCAACTATATCGTCGATTGTTTCAAGACGTGAAGTAATTTCTTCAATTGACGAATTTGCCGTAGATACTTCAACGCGGCAGTCGCCTATTTTAACGGCATACTGCGAAATTTCTTCCGACAGTGCCGCAATTTTTTCTACAAACTCACGGCTCTGTGCCTGCAGACCTTCGATTTTCTCGGCAGCCTCTGCAAGCTGTGCTCTCTTTTGCTTTTCGGCATTCTTGAGCAGCTCAACCGTTTTCATTGTTTCGGTAATCTCGTCGTCAAGAGTCTGCTTTGACTCGATAGCAAGCTCCATTTCACGTGTGATACGTGCAATAGTTTCGTTGTTATGCTCAATTGAATTAAGCTCAACTGCAACCTGAGCATCAAGCTGTGCAGCCTGCTCCTCAATACCCGATGCACCTTCACGTGCCTCGTCGATACTTACGGTAAGCTGACGGCTGTTTTCCATAGCCTCTTCCATTTCACTGACTATGTTTTCAAGCTCTGTTTCTACAGCCTCATACTGTGCCGTTGCGGTATTAAGTTTATCCTCGTGTGCCTTTAACTGCTCACGCACCTTATCGATAGTGTGAAGCCAGAGACCGATTTCGAGCACCTTACGCTCCTCGGCAAGCACAAGGAATTTCTGTGCCTTTTCGCTCTGTACCTTGAGAGGGCCTACTCTGTCCTCAAGCTCGGTAAGAATGTCACGCAGACGAATCATATTTTCTTCTGCCTGGGCGAGCTTACGGTTAGCATCGTTACGGCGGTAACGGTAGTGAGAAATACCTGCCGCTTCCTCGAGCATATCACGGCGCTGACTGGATTTGGAAGAAACCATATCGGCAACTCTGCCCTGGCTGACCATTGAATAGCCGTCACGACCAAGGCCCGTATCCATAAACATCTCGTTGACATCTTTGAGACGGACTACTTCGCCGTTGATAATATATTCACTTTCACCCGAGCGGTAATAACGTCGTGTAACGCTTACCTCATCCTTATCGCACTTAAGAGCACGGTCGGAATTGTCGAGCCTTAAGGTAACCTCGGCAAAGCCCTGAGCTCTGCGCACACCCGTACCGCTGAAAATGACGTCCTCCATTTTGGAGCCGCGCAGATTCTTGGTAGACTGCTCACCAAGAACCCAACGGACAGCATCGGAGATATTACTTTTACCCGAGCCGTTGGGGCCGACGACAGAGGTTATGCCCTGCCCGAATTCGAGCACGGTTTTGTCGGGGAATGATTTAAAGCCCTGCATTTCAAGTGATTTTAAAAACATCTTCTCACCCTACTCAATTTCTTTCTACTGTCAATTCATATCTTTTATACCGCGAGTCACCCTTGACCTTGCAATTATAACCAAGTTCTGCCAAGCGGATAATGTTCTTTTTCTTTTGCCCTACCGCCTTTGATATTTCGGCGGATGCGACTGTTATTTCATAACTGCCATGAGGTTTGTCCTCAAGAGCAGATTTTATTTTGCGGTAGTATATTTCGCCCTCGCAAAGCTCACGCAGTGCCGGATGATAGCCGCCTGCAAGATACTCTTCGCAGACATCCTGCTGGGCATGAAGCCCGAGACGGATTACATTTATACCTGCCTCATCAAACATCTCAAGCAGATGTGAACAAAGCTCAACACTTTCATCGAGCGAAGGCACTTTATATTCACCGCTGAGGTAAAGCTCGGCAAGCAGCGTTCCCGGAAGCACAACCGTAGGATAAATACGCACGGTATCGGGAGACAGCGAGATAAATTTTTCAGCCGTCATAATACTGTCCTCATCATCCGAGCCGTAAAGCCCCGTCATCATCTGAAGACCGAGCTCAAAGCCGTAAGACTTTATAAGCTTTGATGCTTTTTCGACATCCTCTGCAGTATGACCTCGTTTATTGAGAGCGAGCACATTATCGCTCATACTCTGTGCACCAAGCTCAATTGCACACACGCCGTATTCTTTCAGAAGTGAAAGCACCTCACCGTCGATAAAATCGGGACGGGTGGAAATACGTATGCCTTTACTGAGAAATCCGCTTTTTATGTAAGGCTGTGCCGCCTCAAGAAGAGAAAGCATATACGTTCTGTCAATCGCAGTAAAGCTGCCGCCGAAGAATGCAAGCTGTACATCAGCACCCTCGCAGCCGCCCTGCATAGCTTTTTCGCAAGCAATTACAACATCAGACGGTTCCGGTTGCTTTGAAGCACCCGAAATAGTACGCTGATTACAGAAGCTGCACTGATTCGGACAGCCGTTGTGCGGCACAAACACAGCTATATTCGCGTGTTTCATACTTCTACGCCCATAAGCTTGAGTGCTTCACCTGCGGCAGCCTGCTCGGCAAGCTTCTTGCTGTGACCCGTACCCTTGCCGATAACGTTGCTGTTGAGGTGAATTTCGACCTCAAAAGTCTTATCGTGTGCAGGGCCGCTCTCGCCTACAAGCACATACTCAAGTCTTTCTTCAGGGTTACGCTGTATTATCTCCTGAAGGATTGTCTTATAATCTTTAAAAGCTGATTCGCCCGTATACTTTTCGCTGTCCTTTACAAAGCGGAGCACAAATTCTTTCGCACAGTCCATTCCGCCATCAAGATAGATAGCGGCTATAACAGCCTCAAACGCATCAGACAAAATAGACGGACGCTCTCTGCCGCCTGTGTTAAGCTCACCTTTACCGAGAAGAATAAATGAGCCGAGGTCAATCTGCTTTGCAAAGCCGAAAAGTGACTTTTCGCAGACAGTTGCGGCACGAAGCTTTGTAAGCTCACCCTCAGGCATAGTCTTATGATGACGGAAGAAATACTCAGCCGTAATCATACCGAGAACGGAGTCGCCGAGAAATTCGAGTCTCTCATTGAATGCACCGCCACACTCGTTAGCGTATGAAGAGTGGGTAAGCGCCGTAGTAAGCAAATCTTTATTTTTAAATGTGTAGTTAATTTTCTGCTCAAACGCAGTAATATCAGGTTTCACTGTCAACACTTCCGATATTTCTTGAAATTTCGCCGACAACATCTTTCTTAACACAGTTGGCGGCCTGGCGGATGGCATTCTTGAATGCTCTTGCATCCGATGAGCCGTGTGCCTTTATAACGGGCTTTGCAATACCGAGAAGCACTGCTCCGCCGTATTCTTTATAATCCATCTTGGCTTTGAATTCATTCATACCGCCCTTAACACCAAGGTAAGAGAGCATTGAAAGAATATTCTTTTTGAAAACAGCCTTGATATTTTTAACAAGTGCACCTGCAACGCCCTCATACATCTTAAGGATAACGTTACCCGTAAAACCGTCGGCAACAATAACGTCTGCCGCACCGTAGGCAATATCGCGCACTTCGGCATTACCGATGAAGTTGAGGTCACTTTCTTTGAGCATTGCGTATGTTTCAAGCTGAAGCTGTGTGCCTTTGTTTTCCTCGACACCGATATTTGCAATACCGACCTCGGGGCTTTCTACACCCATAATGTTTTTCATATAGATTGAGCCCATTGTTGCAAACTGACAGAGATGCTCGGGCTTGCAATCGATATTGGCACCGCAGTCAAGAAGCATAAACGGCTCCTTCTGCGAAGGCATAATACTTGCAATAGCCGCACGCTTGACACCCTTGATACGCTTTACAACAAAGGTAGCACCCATAACGATTGCACCTGTACTGCCTGCGGAAACAAAGGCGTCGCCCTTACCGTCAACAAGTGCCCTCATACCGACGGCAAGTGATGTATCGGCATGCTCTTTCATAATGGTTTTCGGGTTATACGACATCTCAAAAACACTGTCTGCCTGTATGATTTCCATTCCGTTTATGTTTATTGAGTATTCGTCGGCACATTTTTTGATTTTTGCTTCATCGCCGACAAGCACGATATCAACACCGAGCTCTTCAACAGCCATACGGCTGCCCTTAAGTATTTCAAGCGGTGCGTTGTCGCCGCCGAAAGCATCAACGATAATTTTCATTTCACTTTACCTTCTTTTCAGTTGGTTTCAAGCTCTTCAAGTCCACGCTTTGCAAGTGCAGCATAGCGTTCACGCTTATCCCTTATTTTGGGTTCAATCGGCGGTAATATACCGAAGTTTGCACCCATAGGCTGGAAATCCTTGGCAGGTGACGAGCTGATATACTCGGCAAGTGCACCCATCATTGTTGTATTTTTGAGCACAAGCGGCTCTTTGCCTTCAATATATCTTGCGGCATTGACACCTGCAAGTATACCGGAAGAAGCAGACTCCATATAACCCTCAACACCCGTAATCTGACCTGCAAAGTACAGACCCGGTCTTGTACGGAAGGAATAATCCGCACCGAGGAGCTTGGGAGAATCGATAAAAGTATTGCGGTGCATAACACCGTAGCGAACAAACTCGGCATTCTTAAGGGCAGGTATCATTGAGAAAACTCTCTTCTGCTCGCCGAATTTGAGATTAGTCTGGAAGCCGACAAGGTTGAGCAGAGTGCCCTCTGCATTTTCACGTCTGAGCTGAAGCACTGCCCACGGTCTGTGACCTGTCTTCGGGTCACGCAGGCCTACGGGACGAAGCGGACCGTAACGCATTGTATCGGCACCGCGTGAAGCCATAGCCTCAATAGGCATACAACCCTCGTAAACGTCGTGTCGCTCATCAAATGCGTGTACACCTGCACGCTCTGCAGTTGTAATCGCTTCATAAAAAGCTTCGTATTCTTCTTTATTCATCGGACAGTTGATGTAGTCATCTTCACCGCCGCGGTCATATCTGGACTGAGTGAAAACACAGTCGTAATCAAGGCTTTCTGCGGTAACGATAGGAGCCGCCGCATCGAAAAAGCTGAGTCTGCCGCCGCAAAGGCTGTCGATATCTGCTGCAAGAGAATCAGAAACCAGCGGGCCTGCCGCAACTATAACAACACCGTCTTCGGGGATTTTTTCAACTTCACCGTGTTTTACGGTAATGAGCGGATTTTCATCAATCAGCTTTGTTATGATTTCAGAAAACTCATCACGGTCAACAGCAAGAGCACCGCCTGCGGCAACCGCACACTGCTCAGCCGCAATCATACAAACCGAGCCGAAACGGCGCATCTCTTCTTTGAGCATACCTGCCGCGCTGTCAAGGCGCATAGCCTTGAGCGAGTTTGAGCAGACAAGCTCAGCGTAGCCCGTCATCTTGTGAGCAGGTGAATATTTAAGGGGCTTCATCTCCCACAGCTCGGTTTCGATGCCTGCCTTTGCAAGCTGCCAGGCAGCCTCAACACCTGCAAGCCCTGCACCGATAACTGTTGCCTTACTCATCTTCTTTGCCTTTCTTTCTGCTTGTCTTTTTCTCGTATCCGCAGCCCTCATTGAGGCAGGAAACGACACCGCCTCTCTGCTTGAAGAGTGACTTGCCGCACTGCGGACAGTTTTCGCCCGTGGGCTTATCCCATGTTACAAAATCGCACTTGGGCCATGACTCACAGCCATAGAAAACGTGACCCTTACGGCTGCGCTTTTCTACAACCTTTGCACCGCACTTGGGGCAAAGAGCGTTGGTTTCCTGAATAAGGGGCTTTGCATTCTTACAGGTAGGATAATTCGGACAAGCGAGGAATTTGCCGAAGCGACCGATTTTAACAACCATCATCGCACCGCACTTATCGCAGGGAATATCTGTCTTATCCTCTTCAAGCTCGATTTTGACACCCTGCATCTCTGCCTTTGCTTTATCGAGTGTTTTTTCGAAATCACCGTAGAAATCACGGAGCACAGCGATATAGTCTGCATTACCCTCCTCAACATCATCGAGTGAAGTTTCCATCTGAGCGGTAAACTTGACGTTGACAATCTTGGGGAAACGCTCACCGAGCAGGCGTGTTGTTGCAACACCGAGCTCTGTGGGCACAAGCTGCTTTGATGAGCGCTTGACATACTCACGCTTGATAATGGTAGTGATAATTGTTGCATAGGTACTCGGACGGCCTACGCCGTTTTCTTCGAGAGCCTTGATAAGAGAAGCTTCTGTATATCTGGGAGGAGCCTGAGTAAAGTGACGTGCAGGTACCAGCTCTTTGAGCTTGAGCACTTCACCGCTCTTAAGCTCGGGCAATTTGCCGTCCTTCTCCTCGTCTTCCTCTGTAGTTTCTTCATAAAGTGCTGTAAAGCCTTCGAACTTTACCTCGTAACCTGTTGCAGTAAATGTACAGTACTGCTCTTCACCGGGTTTCTGTGCCTGAATTTCTGCCTTGACTGTGTTCTGAACACAGTCTGCCATAAGGCTTGCCATAAATCTGAGCCAGATAAGGTTATAGAGCTTATACTGCTCTACTGTAAGGCTATCCTTAACCATTGCAGGTGTAAGTGCAGGATTTGTCGGACGTACAGCTTCGTGACCGTCCTGAGCGTTTGCACGCTGCTTGAAGTATCTGGGCTTTTCGGGCAGGAACTTTTCACCGTATGCAGCCTTGATATATTCCGTACCCTGCTCTCTTGCCTGGTCGGAGATACGAAGTGAGTCCGTTCTCATATAAGTGATAAGACCCATGGAGCCGTGGCCTTTGATATTGACACCCTCGTAAAGCTCCTGAGCAATCTTCATTGTACGCTGTGACTGGAAATTGAGTCTGCGTGAAGCCTCCTGCTGCATTGTGGAAGTAGTAAAGGGAGGTGCAGGGCTCTTCTTTCTTGTACCCTTCTTAACTGAGCCTACGGTGTAGGTTGCACCGTCAAGACGGGAAATATATGAATTTGTCTGTTCCTCTGATACGAGTTTTACCTTGCCTGTTTCGTCGCCTGCAAAAGCAGCGGAGAAAACCTTGCGTGATGAAGCGGTAACTCTTGCATCGAGTGACCAATACTCTTCGGGAATAAACTTATTGATTTCGTCCTCTTTATCAACAATAAGGCGTACGGCAACAGACTGAACACGGCCTGCAGAAAGACCGCGGCGAATCTTCTGGCTGACAAACGGGCTGAGCTTGTAGCCAACGAGACGGTCAAGAATTCGTCTTGCCTGCTGTGCGTTTACCATATCGATATCAACCTGTCTGGGGCTTGCCATACCGTTGGTAATACCCGTACGTGTGATTTCGTTGAATGTGACACGGTTTGCCTTGCTCAAGTCGAGGTCAAGCAGTGTTGCAAGGTGCCAGGATATAGCTTCACCCTCACGGTCAGGGTCAGTTGCGAGAAGAACGCCGTCACTCTTCTTGACAGCACTCTTAAGCTCTGCAACAAGCTTTTCCTTGCCCTTTACAATCTCGTACTTGGGTGCGAAATTGTTGTGGACATCAACACTCAGCTTTGATGCAGGCAGGTCACGCACGTGACCGACGGAAGCCATAACCTCATAGCCGTCGCCGAGGAAGTTTTTGATTACCTTTGCTTTTGAAATAGACTCAACAATTACAAGCTTTGACATAAGCTCATATCCTTTCGTTTGAAGGGTAGATTTATTTTGAAGAAATTATTAAACAATTTTGTATCTGTTACCGGGACATACCGTAATTACACCCTCGAGCTCAAGCTCGGTAAGCACTACGGAAAGCTCGGGTGCGGAAAGACCGCTTTTTAAAACAAGTGTATCGTAAGATATTTCGCTATCGCCGAAAAGACCGTAAACCTTACGGTGAGTTTCACTCAACCCGTCGGGTGTCCTCTGCTTTACGGGTGCACTCTTTGCCGTCTGAGCAAGGGTACGCTCGATGTTTTGAAGGTTTATCAGCTCGGGATAAGTATATACATAATCTGACAAAACATCCGCTGCAGAGAAAACAGGCTTTGCACCGTTTGCGATAAGAATGTTTGAACCGATGTATGCGGAGCTTATTGCATCACCGGGCACTGCGCAGACATCTCTGCCCTGCTTTATTGCATGCTGAGCTGTACCGAGTGAGCCGCTCTTCTCGCCTGCTTCAACAATAACTGTTGCAAGCGACATACCGCTGATAATACGGTTACGCATAGGGAAACTGCCCCTTGACGGGCCTGTAAGCGGATAATATTCGGTAACAACAGCACCGTTTTTTGAAACATTGTTACGAAGTGATTCATTCTCCGGCAGATAAGATGCACCGAGACCGCACCCCATAACCGCAACTGTTTTGCCCCCTGCACTGATTGCACCCTCATGAGAGGCAGAGTCAATACCAAGCGCACCGCCGCTTACAACGGTAGCACCTGCCCTTGCAAGCGAAGCTGCAAGCCTGTAGGCAACCTCTTTGCCGTAGCGTGAAGCATCCCTCGCACCGACAATCGAAACCGTAAGCTTTGAAGTAAGACATTCAAGTTCGCCGTTGACATAAAGGATAGCGGGGCTGTTGCTTATGTTTTTCAGATGAGGCGGATAGTATTCATCCGTCTGTGTAACTATATGCCAGGAATTGTTTGCACATATCTGTGCAGCTTTTGAAGCTCGGGCAATATCACGCTTTGAAAGCCGCTCTATCTGGGCAGGAGTGAAAACACCGAGCATACGCCATTCAGTTTCACTTGCCTCATAAAAATCGCGTGCAGTAGGAAACTCCGCCATAGCGGTAATGTAATCCGAACCCGGACCCAGTGCGTGAGCCAGCCATATTTTATACGCTTCTTCGGTATATGCCGCACTCATCTCATCAGCTCCCACATAATAATCGCTGCCGCCATAGAAGCGTTGAGCGATTCTGCTCTGCCCTTCATCGGCACACGGACTCTGTACATACAGCTGTCTGCAGTTTCCTGTGTTACTCCGTTGCCCTCGTTGCCAATAAGACATACGGTTTTTGCACCGATATCTGTCTGCGTAATATCACACGCAGATTCAGACGGAGTTGATGAAAGGGTAACATAGCCCTTTGACTCAAAATCTTTCATAGCTTCGCTCATACTCTCGACCGTAACAACCGGCAGACGGAGAAGCGAACCCATAGCGGCACGCTGAGCCTTGGGATTATAGATATCGCAACAACCGCAGAGCACTGCACCGCCGATACCCAGAGCCTCTGCCGTGCGTGCAATCGCACCGAGATTTGAAGGGTCCTGAATATTTTCAAGGGCTATTATTTTTGCGTTACTATATATTTTATCTATATAATGTTTTTTGTCAAGGGTTTTGCAAACACAAAATATGCCTTGCGGCGAAAAGGTATCGGACAGCTTTGCGGCAATATCTTCTGAAACCTCACAGCTCTCCGCCGCCTTTTGCCTGAGCAAAGAAACCTCATCGGAATACTTTTCTGCAGCCTTTGCGGTATAAAAAAGTCTCACGATTTCAACATTGTCGGACGCATCGGCACACAGCCTTGCACCCTCAAGGAAAAACAACCCCTCTTCGCGCCTTGCCTTTGCACTGTCACGCAGACGCACTGCCGCCTTTATTTTTTCATTTGCCTTTGCAGTAATAAGTGTTTGCATAAAATCATCCTTACAATTCGCAATTCGTAATGCGCAATTCGCAATTATTTCTGTAAATTAAAGTGTTAAGTGTGTGAATGTTATGAGCATTTTCTTATGAGCATTTTCGCAAAGCATGGCGGAAAAACAGCCGCCGATAACACACTTAAGGTTTCATATCAGCGAACCTTCTAAAAAAGTCAAGCCCACGGTCATATCCGAGGGCTTGACATAATTCGTGATTATTAAAGTGCAGCCTTTGCCTTCTCGCAGATTGCTGTGAATGCAGCGGGATCTGAGATAGCGATTTCGGAAAGCATCTTTCTGTTGAGGTTGATGCCTGCCTTCTTGAGGCCGTTGATGAGAGTTGAGTAGTTCATGCCGTTCATCTTTGCAGCAGCAGAGATACGGGAAATCCAGAGACGGCGGAAATCTCTCTTCTTGAGCTTACGGCCGATGTATGCATACTGGCCGGACTTCATAACAGCCTGCTTAGCTGTCTTGAAGAGTTTTGCCTTTGAGCCATAGTAGCCCTTAGCCATTTTGAGAACTTTATTTCTTCTCTTACGAGTCATTGTTGCGCCCTTAATACGAGCCATGATTAGTTACCTCCAATAATTTTACTTTCTTACGCGACCCTATCCGAATTATTTGTAGGGAACAAGGCGCTTGATCTGCTTGCAGTTTGTTACGTCAGCAACAGCTGTCTTGCGAAGATTTCTCTTGCGCTTTGTGCTCTTCTTTGTAAGGATGTGGGACTTGTTGGCGTGACCTCTCATGGGCTTGCCGTTCTTGGACAGCTTAAAACGCTTCTTTGCACCGGAGTGAGTTTTGATTTTAGGCATTGGTTTATCCTCCTTATTAGTATTACTTGTTGGGCTTAGGTGCGAGGAACATCAGCATCTGGCGTCCCTCAAGTTTTGCGGCCTTCTCGACAGCAACGGTATCTGCACAAGCCTGTGCAAAACGCTCCATAATTTCGATACCGAGGTTTGTGTGAGCCATCTCACGGCCTCTGAAACGAATTGAAACCTTGACCTTGTCGCCGCCTGCGATGAAACGCTTGGCGTGGCCGACCTTAGTGTCAAAATCGTGCGTATCAATGTTTACCGAAAGGCGGACTTCTTTGATATCAACTACACGCTGATTTTTACGTGCTTCTTTTTCACGCTTGGCCATATCAAAGCGATACTTGCCGTAGTCCATAATCTTACATACAGGCGGCTTTGCCTGAGGTGAGATTTTGACCAGGTCGAGATCACGCTCTTCTGCAAGGCGGAGAGCCTCGCTTGCTGACATGATGCCGAGCTGTTCACCGTCGTTGCTGATTACTCGCAACTCCTTATCCCTTATTTCTTCATTGATCTGCAGTTCTTTAGCACTAATGTTCAAGCACCCCCAAAAATTAATAAATGCGTGGGCAGAAATTACCCACGCATACAACATTACACCTTAAACATCGGGACATACCGCCCCTTAAAGTGATGAGTATTGACCGCCGTAGAGCTTTGCCCCGACGGTGAGGACATGGATATTCCTGCTTTGTTTGCTCAATGATAATAACAGACTTTGTCAAATCTGTCAACACTTTTGCCAAAACTTTTTATCTCCTGAAAATTATATAATAAGTTCGCTAAAAATCCTTGAATTTATTCCGCGTTTGTTGTACAATAAGCACACATATCATAGGATTACCCCAAGGAGGTCATTAATAATGCCTACAAACGAAACTTTAAAAATCAAAACCAAGAAAAGCAATCTTTACCTTCGTGTATCAAAGGGCCACTTTGCAACTAATCACTCACACAGTAACTATTATATAGATGTTGTTGCCCAGAAGTCACGTCTCTCCGAAGCAAAGGCTGTTGCAAAAGAGCTTTGCTCAGCATATAACTACAACACAACAATAGTCGATACAATCCTCTGCCTCGACGGCACCGAGGTTATAGGTACCTGCCTTGCAGACCAGCTTACAAAAAACGATTTCATGAATATCAACGCTCACCAGACAATTTACGTCGTCACCCCCGAAATGACAAGCTCGTCACAGATGATATTCAGAGACAATATCGTGCCGATGATTCGCGGCAAGCACGTGCTTGTGCTCGCTGTTTCCGTTGCAACAGGCTATACTGCAAAGGCAGCAGTCGAAGCAATTCAGTACTATGGTGGTGAGATTTCCGGTATTGCCTCCATATTCGCAACAAGTGATGAGTGCTACGGCTACCAGGTCAACTCCGTATTCAACCCCAACGACCTGCCCGGTTACTTTACCGTACATTCACACGAGTGTCCGCTGTGTAAAGAAGGTAAGAAGCTCGACGCACTTATCAACAGTCACGGTTTCTCAAAACTCGGTTAAATAACATCATACTCATAAGCGTTGCCGGCAGTGTCGGCAACGCTTTATATTTTTTTACCGCCGGAATACTTAAAATATGTGCAAGTAAACAATTGCACACAGCAACAGTTTATGGTATTATATATATTTGTATGAGTATAAATATATAATACAACTATAAATATAACCTTTTTAAGGAGATTCAGTATGGATAAGCTTACCGTACTCGCACTTTTCGGCGGCAACTCAAGCGAACACGATGTTTCAACAGTTTCCGCTCAATCTGTTATCAATAATATTCCCCGCGACAAATACGATGTTATAATGCTCGGCATTACCAAAGACGGACGCTGGCTGCGCTACAGCGGAGACACAGCAAATCTGCCCGAGGACAAATGGCTTGAGGACACAGCCAACCTTCACCCTGCATACATAGTGCCCGACTCATCCGTAGGCGGCATTGTTGAGATTATCGACGGTAAAGCTGTGACAACAAAGGTCGATGTTGTTTTTCCCGTACTTCACGGCAAAAACGGCGAAGACGGCACAGTACAGGGTCTGCTTCAGCTTGCTGAGCTTCCCTTCGTCGGCTGTGATATGCTCTCAAGTGCAGACTGTATGGATAAGGCTGTTACAAACGCACTTGCCGACAGAGCAGGTATCGACCAGGCTAAATGGATGGGATTCACCGAGTATGAATACCGCAACAATCCGCATAAGATTCTTGACGAAGCAGCCGAAAAGCTCGGCTACCCGATATTCGTAAAGCCTGCAAACGCAGGCTCATCCGTAGGTATCACCAAGGCAACAGATATACATTCTCTTGCAGACGGTATCGAAACAGCATTTGAAAACGACCGCAAGGTTGTACTTGAAGAAACAGTTTTCGGCAGAGAAGTTGAGTGTGCAGTACTCGGCAACGATGAGCCGATTGTTGCAACTCCCGGCGAGATTGCACCCTGCAACGATTTCTACGACTTCGACGCAAAATATGTCGCAGGCACAAGCGGACTTTTCATCCCCGCACGTATCAGCGAAGAGCAGCTCAAAGCAGTAAAGAAACAGGCAATCAAGGCATACAAGGCTCTCGGCTGCGAAGGTTTCTCAAGAGTTGACTTTTTTGTAAACGATGAGCAGATTCTGCTCAACGAAATAAACACAATCCCCGGTTTCACATCAATCAGTATGTATCCCAAGCTGTTTGAGCACAGCGGTGTATCTTACCCCGAGCTTATCGACAGACTTATCACGCTCGCCATTCAGCGAAAGGAGAGCCGACGATGAGCCGCAAGGTAGTAATCACAATCAACGATACTCACATTGTCGACGGACAAAAAGAGACTGCAAAGCTCTCTACCGTAGGCAAATATGAGCAGAGGGAAAACGGCTATCTGCTTACATACCAGGAAACCGAAGACTTCAAGGGCAGCGAAACCACCGTTTCATTTATCGACGGTGTTGTAACAATGAAGCGACTCGGCGGCAAACATAACGCACAGCTCATAGTTGAGCCGGGCAAGCGTTACAGCTGTATGTACGCAACAGAATATGTCGACCTTATGCTCGGCGTGCACGGTAAGGAAGTAAAAAGCCGTGTAGGCACAGATGAGGGTGAGCTTTATTTCAGCTACACTCTCGATTTCAACACAGGCTTCTGCTCACATAACGAGCTCAAAATCACTTTCAGATTTGAATAAATTGACGAATTGAGGTACAGAACAATGTCAATAATAGTTAAACAGGTCCAGAACAAGCTTTCTGCAGCAATCAGTGCTGCTTTCGAAAAAGCAATTTCAGCAGGCACTCTGCCCGAGGCAGAAATCCCCGCATTTAATATTGAAGTACCTGCAGACCGTGCAAACGGCGATTTCTCAACAAATGCAGCTATGGCAGGTGCAAGAGTATTCCGCCGCGCACCCCGTCAGATAGCTGATGCTGTCTGTGCCAATATCAACCTTGAGGGTACTTATGTTGCAAAGTGCGAGGTTGCAGGTGCAGGCTTCATAAACTTCTATCTCAGTGACGATTATTATTCAGCTATTCTCCGCGACGTACGTGCCTGCGGTGCAGACTACGGCCGTTCAGATTACGGCGAAGGCAAGACAATAAATGTTGAGTTTGTTTCCGCAAATCCGACAGGTCCGATGCATATGGGCAACGCAAGAGGCGGTGCTCTCGGCGACTGTCTTGCAGCAGTACTCGATTGGGCAGGCTACAAGGTAACACGCGAATTCTACGTCAACGATGCAGGCAACCAGATTGCAAAGTTCGGCCTTTCACTCGACGTACGCTATCAGCAGATTTTTAAAGGCGAAGATGCTGTTGAGCTGCCTGAGGACAGCTATCACGGCGAAGATATCAAGGAGCGCGCACAGCAGTTTGCCGATATTCACGGCGACAAATATATGTCCGCAACAGAGGAAGAGCGAAGAGCAGCACTTGTTGAGTTTGCACTGCCTCTTAACATCGACAAGATGCACGCTAACCTCGACAAATACAGAATCGATTACGATGTATGGTTCCGCGAAAGCTCACTCTACAACAGCGGTGAGCTTGAGGAAACACTCGGTCTGCTCAAAGAGAAAGGCCTCACATACGAAAAAGACGGTGCAATCTGGTACAAAGCTACAGAGCACGGCGGCGAAAAGGACGAAGTTCTCGTACGTGCAAACGGCAACCCGACATATTTTGCCGCAGATATTGCTTACCACCGCAACAAGCTTGAAAGCAGAAAGTTTGACAAAGCAATCAACATCTGGGGTGCTGACCACCACGGTCACGTTGCCAGAATGAAGGGCGTGCTCGAGGCACTCGGCACAGACTCAACAAAGCTCGATATTATACTTATGCAGCTTGTCCGTCTCACACGCGGCGGCGAGGTTGTAAGAATGAGCAAGCGTACAGGTAAATCAATCACACTTGAGGACCTTCTTGAAGAAATTCCGATTGACGCAGTACGTTTCCTCTTCAACATCCGCGAGCCCGGCTCACAGATGGATTTCGACCTTGACCTTGCAGTTGAGCAGAGTGCACAGAATCCCGTATATTACTGCCAGTATGCTCACGCAAGAATATGCAGTATCTTCAAAAAGCTCGGTATCGACGATATCTGCGCTGTTGAGTGCACTGACGACGAGCTCAAGCTCCTCACAGCTCCCGAAGAGAGAGAGCTTATCAGCCACCTTGCTTCACTCACAGGCGAAATCGTCAACTCTGCAAAGAACTACGACCCTGCAAGAATCACACGTTACTGCGTAGAGCTTGCAACACTCTTCCACAAATTCTACAACGCATGCCGTGTCAGCAGTGAGGACGAAGCACTTACACACGCAAGACTCTACCTTTGCTCATGTGTCAAGTCAACACTCAGCAACGTACTCACAATGCTGAGAATCAATGTTCCCGAGTCAATGTAAGGAGTGACTGTTAATGTATAACGTAAATATTATCGCACACAGAGGTGCTAACAAACGCGCTCCGCAGAACACTTTACCTGCGTTTGAGAAAGCAATTGAAATGGGTACAGACGGCTTTGAAACCGACGTGCATCTTTCAAAGGACGGCGTGCCCGTAATCTGCCATAATTACACCATTGACGAGACTTCTAACGGTACAGGTGAAATCGAAAAGATGACACTTGAACAGCTTAAAAGCTACGATTTCGGTTCATATTACGACCTGAAGTTCAAAGGCACTCCCCTGCCCACTCTCGATGAGTTTCTCGACCTTGCCGTCGGTAAAAATCTCAAAGTCCTCAATATCGAGCTCAAGCCCGAAAAGGACACAGCAAGACGCGAAACACTTGTACGCAAAACTCTCGATGCAGTAAAGGCAAGAGGACTTGACGATATACTTCTTATTTCAAGCTTCAGCCCCGAGATCCTTGAGTACATCAAGCAGGTTGACCCGAGCTGCAAAACAGCATTCCTCTATCCTGCAGGCTATGTAAGAGCCCACCTTGCATTCATACCGCCTTTCAGCCTCATGTCAAAGCTCAAGTGCCACGCCGCACATCCGCACAAGCTGTGCATCAGAGCTGACTTTGTCAAAAAGGCACACGAAAAAGGACTTGAAGTAAACGTCTGGACAATTGACGAGTCCGAGGATATCCGCGCTATGATTGAAGCCGGTGTAGACGGCATCATCACCGACTGCCCTGACAGAGTACGCAGTATCCTCAACGAAATGAACGGTTTCGCAGAATAAAAATAAACACTAAAGCCTTCGGTTATCATGAACCGAAGGCTTTCTTTTTATACAATATTTTCTTTGAATGTGCATTTTATTCGACCGACGGAATACTAAGGTATTTCGAGGGAGAAAAAATGTGCAGGCACGACGCTTTCCACAATCAGTTTTGTTGCAAAAATCGGGGCAGGTGCGTGTTTTCTTTGCCCCGAAGGAGTACTAAGGTACTTCGAGCGGGCAAAAAAGCGCGCAGACAGAACGTTTTTTAATCGGTTTTGTTGCAAAAACGGAAGTGAATGTGCATTTTATTCGACCGACGGAATACTAAGGTATTTCGAGGGAGAAAAAATGTGTAGGCACGACGTTTTTCGCAACAAAAAAACAGCCACCCTATTGGGTGGCTGTTTTTTGTTAGTGTTGGCAACGACCTATCTTCCCGGGCGGTGACCCACCAAGTATTTTCGGCACGATTGAGCTTAACTACCGTGTTCGGAATGGGAACG
>JBGVKJ010000005.1:0-31017 GCA_045123695.1 Acutalibacteraceae bacterium | reverse complement strand
AAGCATAAAAAGAACCCCTTTAGGGGTGGCTGAAAAAGTAATGCGGTCGGCAAACTGTTCAGCGCCCCTTTAGGGGTTTTGTCTGCAAAAAGCCCTTATAGGGCTTATTCAAGCCTCCGGCTTAGCCGGAGGTTTTGACTTATAGTAATTTTTGTTCTATTAATACGCCTAAAAATGTACCAACGAATAACCAAACAATCGTCCAAATGATTTGAATTCACCAAGTCTCTGCCCTACAGAAGATAAATAATTTGCAAAGATGTTTGTTTTAATGTCCGAGCCTTAATTATTTAAAAAATTGATTAAATTATCAATATCTTGCTGTGCTTTTACATCATCTTTTGCAGGAATTTTATTTGTATTGAAGCTACCTGTAAGGCTGAAAATATCTGTAACATTTATATGCTTCAGTATACCGCACAGCGTTTCATATGTTTTCTGCGGATTACCGTCACCGCCGCCAACAAGGATAACTGCACCTTTCTTTGGCTTGATTATAGGTGCTTCATTACGGAAATATTTTGCAGCAAAATATCTTTGAAATCTGCTGCAAACATCAAGCAGTTTTCCTGTGGGTTGTGAGAAATAAATTGGTGAAGCAATTACAACATTATCACACTCGACGATATAATCGTATATTTCTATCATGTCATCGTTGATTGAACAGCTGTCGTTGTTCCAACAATAGCGACAATCAACGCAAGCTGAAATATCTGAATAATAAGCGTCAACTATCTTATACTCACCATTCAGTTGCTCGGTTAGCTTTTTAATTAAACTAACAGTATCTCCGTTTTTACGAGGAGAGCCGTTCAAAATAAGAGTTTTCATATAATCACCATTTTAAAGTGTTTCTTTCCTCAACAACAAATCATATTCATAACTGTCGCCTTGGTAGGTTTCTTTTATTCGTGCGATAGGATGAATGAATCCGTGTTTTTCATAGATATATCTTGCACGGATGTTATCATCTTCAACACCTACGGTGAGTTCGTGATAGCCGTTGGCATTGAGTTCGTCAATAACGGTTTCAAGAAGATAAGAACCTAAGCCTTTACCCTGATAATCTTTATGAATTCTAAACGCAAACAGATATGCTCGTTTCCCTTTTTCGGCAAAGTCTTTATCTTCATTATCATATTTCACATGAAGCTCACCAATCAGTTTGTTATCATCAAACAGAACAAAAATATCAACGACATCGTTTTCAATGTTGCGGGTATTTTCGGCAATCATATCATCAATATCTTTATAGTTGAAAAGCTGTGTGAGTATAGGGAGTTCGGTAGTTTTTAGTTTTCTGACGATGTGCATATTGTAATTACCTTTTATAAATCTTTTCGATACATAACCTCGACTGCACCGTATGTCGTTTGTGTGTTATCAGTTAATACAAATCCGTGCTTTTCGTAAAAACTACGGGCACGGGTATTCTTTTCAAATACCCAAAGCACCACGCTGTTGTATCCCGAATTTTTGATTTCGTTGAATATATGATTCATCATCATTGTGCCATAACCTTTACCCCAGTTATCACACAAACTATGAATGCAAATTAATTCTGCACTATCTGAAAATTCGGGATTTCTTGCTTTGCTCCAAGCAGCAATACAATGAGGTTTGCCATCAATTTCAAGAACTGATATTTCTGCATAGCCTGATTTTAGAACATTCTTATACATTGACTCGGCTTTTACTATGTCTGTATATTTCTTCAAATCATCAGCAGATATAATATTGGCAAAAGCAGACTTCCACGATTCTGTCTGAATATATGCAAGTGTTTTTTCGTCACCATTTCTGGCTTTTCGTATTTTAATATTCATCTTTAATCTCCCTGACAAACAACATCAATCTCATCTTCGCTCGGTACTTCAAATATCGAAGCGAATTTTGCAGCAAGGTTATCATCAACATAATAAGCACTTGTTTCATTTGCAAGTACAGCGTTATTTCTCTTATGTAAACGAGATTTCCAAGTTTTATCGCTAACATCAATATAATGAAGCTCACATTCGATGTTACGGGACTTGTAAAATCTTTTTGCAGACTCACGTTCTGCTTTTGTCCAGAAGCCCCAATCAAGAACTACATTGATATCTTTGCTAATAAGCTCCACAGATTTGTTTAACAGATATTTCTCTGTTCTTTCCACATATTCATCGTGCTTATCACCCGGGTGCTGCCCGAAAAGAGCAAGCGTTATTTCATCAACGGAAAGCAAAACGGCATTATTTTCAACGCAGATTTTATTTGCGTATGTAGTTTTACCGCAGCAGATTTTGCCGCAGATTAAATAGACTTTTGCCATAAGTAACACCTTCTTACTTATTCATATCATCAACAAACTCGCTGTTTCTTGCCGTCAGTTCAACCCACGCAGGTCTGAATCCACTTCGGATAGCGTTACGAACAGATTTTATATTAGACCATGCAGCACAGTAAAACGGTACTTTATCAAGCTTCAATGTTTCAATAGTCAGCCTGCTTGTAATTGCGGATGCAATACCTTTTCTTCTGTATTCGGGCAAAACATCAACGCCAATCTGATACATCGTTTCACAATCGGCAGAACAGCCTGCAAGACCAATAAGTTTGCCGTTATCAAATGCACCGACAGCGAGTTTATCGAGATGTTTTCGGTTTTTGCACAAAGCATTGCCCCACTCGGCGGTGTAATACTGCTCAAATTCTTCGGGGTACAAAACTTTTATCTCATATTCGCAGGGCAGTTCTTTGAGTTCGTTAACATCGGGCAGAAAGTATTCCGCCATAAAGCATACTTTATATCCAAACTCTGCTAATTTCTCGTTGAGTGCAATAACATTGGGCGATTCAAAACAATGCTCAACGGCATATTTGCCTATGTACCATTCAACGGTTTCTTTCATTCTCGGACTGACCTGAGCTACAATATTGTTTCCGTATGATACTAAATCACACTCAAGCGGCAAGGGCATATAAACCCTTGCTTTTTCATTTTTCTGTGATAAAACAACCTTGTTTTCTGTTGAAAGAAAATCCTCTACGTTGCAGTTGCAATCATACGCCGATTGCTGTAATGCGATTTGTAATATTTCTTGGTTTGTCATATTTACTCCTGTTTATAATTTAAAGTACATCTCTTGTGCTTTGGGGATAAAACCGAGTT
This sequence comes from Acutalibacteraceae bacterium, assembly GCA_045123695.1. GTDB lineage: Bacteria > Bacillota > Clostridia > Oscillospirales > Acutalibacteraceae > UBA8612. The sequence goes on along the minus strand of JBGVKJ010000005.1, from coordinate 27,866 downwards.
TTTCATAGAGCTTGATTGCACCGGAGTTGTTTACAAGAACATCAAGGTTTATAAAAATACAATCCCGTTCTTTTGCCCAATCTTTTGCAGCGTTCATTAAAGCTGTTCCGAAGCCTTTGCCACGATGATTTTCTGTGACGATTATATCCATTATATAGCAATACTTTCCGGGAAGCATAAACGAAAAATCCGGTCTTTTCTTTGCCTGTAGCAGGATAAAGCCAACAACCACACCATCGTTCTCATAGACAAGAATATCTGACTCTTCATTAGCAATCGTATTCTCAATAAACTCTGTGTTCTGGTCGCCCTCTTTGATAAAATCGGGAATCAGCTTTGCCATTTCTCTGAATTGCTCACGGTATAATTCAGCTATCGCTGGTATATCGTTATTAGTTGCTTTTCTTGTCATGATCATAAAACCTCAATCTCGGTATTGTAATACTGTTCCTGAAATCTTATTGCGTCTGCTATTTCTTCCTTTGAAAAGTTCATACCAATGGGTGCACCGACAAGCTTATCTTCAACATCGTTGTGTCTGTAAGCAATTGCAATAATTTCACATTCGTATTCAGTAACAGGCTCATTTACACCCAAAAGGTAAACATCAAGTTCTTCTCCGTCACCGCCGAGAACACCGGGTATAAATCCGTAGTTTAAGGGATAAGTGAGTGAGTAGTTTTCTTTTTTATGAACATATCCTATGGGTCTGTCTATACCTATAGTTACTGTTTTACCAAGGTAAGATTTAACCTGTTCTTTTCTTTCTTCAAAAGTCATTTTTATATCCTTTACTATGTGTTTAAGCTCTTTTATGTATTTGTTTATATAAACTTATATGTTGGGTTTATTTGCTTGCCTTGATCGTGAATGTTGCATCCCAACTATTTAAGACCTCAACAAAGGAAAATCCGGCTTCAAGTAAAGCTTGAGTTTCGTGTTCAACGGTCAGCGGCGTATCATAATGATAAAACCCATTATCATCAATACCTTGTTCGTTTTTGAGACGAAGCAATTCATTTCTGAATGTTCTCTCATCTTCATCAGACAAGGCAAAATAATCGGTAAGAATAAAATATCCGCCGTCTTTTAATGCTTTGCAGAGTTTGGTATAAAGCGGGACTTTTTCTTCTTTAGTAAAATGGTGCAAAGATTCAACTGAAACTGCTGCATCAAAAGTGTTTTCTTCAAACGGAACATCAAAATATGAGCCGCAAATTAAACTCAAATCCTTTTCGGGGAACTTGTTTCTCAATGCATTCAGCATTGATTCAGTCAAATCAATACCTGTTATTTTTGCCGAAGGGTTGATTTTGAAATAATGCTCCAATTCCAGACCCGTACCGCATCCCAAGTCAAGGATTTTTACACCGTTGGTTTTGGGTAAACAGTCGGCAGTATAAGGATAAAACACATCAGACGATTCGATATTTGTCATCATATGTTCATCGTAACCGTCTAACCGTTTATCAAAAAACTCATTCATTTTTTCAAGCATTTCTATTTACTCCTGTTTATAGCTCTTTCCTGAAACATATAACACGGTTTGCTTCTTCAAAGCCCATTGCCATATGGAAATTAAAGCTATTGCTGTTGTCAAGTTCGCAGTCGCTTGCAAATTCTGAACAACCTTTTTCTTTTGCCCACAATTCACATTCGAGCAACAGTTCTTTTGCGTATCCTTTATGCTGATATCCGGGAACAACAAAGATTCCTTCAAGATAAACGACGGGAGATGAGTGTGTACCCTCAACATAATCGTGGCGAAGCTGACACTGTGCAAATCCTACAGGCGTGTTATCAATATATTTTATATAACACACAGCATCTTTGTTGCTAACAATCTCATCAAAATCTGTATCAAGTTCCGAGACTGTGTGATTACTCCACATCTGTATTGCCAATTCTGCTAATACTCTTGTGTCGTTTGGTGTTGCTTTCTTAATCATAACTATACCTCAGCTATATGTTATTAATTCTTAAATCTCTGTAATATAAATCTTCCCTTATCGCAAAACCTTGTTTCTCCCAAAAACTATTTCCGAGAATGTTTGTCTTAAACGCAACCAAAACGACCTTGTTTATTCCTTCGTTTCTGATTGCATTAACAGCAGCATTTACTAAATTTGTTCCTATTCCAACGCCTCTGTGCGAGGCTGAAACGGCGGTGTGATGAATAAAACCTCTGTATCCGTCGTGACCTGCTAATATAGCACCGACAATTTTACCGCTTTCAACTGCAACAAAACTTGTATTGGGATTTCTTTGGAGATGTTTTGAAATGTTTTCTTTTGAATCATCGGGATTAACACCTACACCGCTTGAACTTATCCATAGCTTTGCTACGGAATCATAATCATCAGCAGTCATCACTCTGATTTGCAAAATTATCACCTACCATTAATTTGATTATTGACATAATAGCATATTTTATATATAATTTAGTTAGAATAACGCTACAAGGAGTTGAAATTTATGAACATTCGCCCGTCAGCAGCAATAAGACAGAACTATAACGAAATTGCAGAGCTTTGCAAAAAAACCGGAGAACCGATTTATCTTACCAAAAACGGTGAGGGTGATTTGGTTGTTATGGATATCGATGCATTCACAAGGCGTGAGAAAATGCTTGCACTCCGCGAGGAGCTTCTTGCGGTAGAGGAAGCGAGAATAAACGGTGAAGCAGGCTACTCTGTCGATGATGTTGCTCTGGCTATGAAAACAGCAATTTCGGAGGCTTATAATGGATAATGATTTTTATTCCGTAATAGTATCCGAAAAAGCAAAGAAAATGTTGGTTTCCCATGCTGCATTTTTAGCTAAAGTCAGTCCGACTGCGGCAGAAAAACTTGTTGAGGATTTTCAAGAAACAGCATCCTCTTTACAGAATATACCTAACAGATGTCCGTGGCTTTCGGGGTCATACATACCCAAACATCAATACAGATATATTGTGTTTGGTAAACGATATATGTTAATATATCAGATTGTTGATAAAACCGTTTATGTTGATTATTGTATCGACTGCCGTCAGGATTACGGATGGCTGCTCAAATAATTTGTTAACCGAGAGGCTGATGCTTCTCGGTTGTTTTATTTCATAACCTCATCCAAACTGTAAATATATCTGAATTCGATTTTATCGGAGGAATCGCTTTCTTGCCCTTCAAGTTCTTCTTTCAAAGAGTTTTCTTTATCAACGATGAACCATATTGTTTTGCATCCGTATTCTACCGCAGTCGGCATAAAAACATCTGCAACCCATTTTGTATCGTCGGGATGATTTTCAAACCCTGAGCGTGTGTCTGCAACATAGTTGCACTTGTGCCCTTTGATTATTTCAAGTGCATAACAAAGAGGTTCACGGTAGTTTTCGTGAGAACAAAATTTCTTCCATTTTACAAATACAACATTATAGTTTTCTTCGTAATATACTTCACAAAATTCTGATTTATACATAAGGTTATCTCCTTTTATAGCCTAACGAATCAATTACTTTTAACATCGGATAATTATCCGGCATTGTAGAGCAAGTTGCTACTTTTCCTTGTTCCAATATTTTTCGTGTAAAAAAAGATACAACTTCCTTAGACAAGCCTTTATTGCGATAATTTAAAGCCGTTTTTACATCAGCAGCTTCCCATGCGACATCACTGTATCTTTCAATTGCACAGCGGGCAATAGGTTTATCATCAATGAATAAAAGATAATATTCAGTACCTTCATTAAGCCAGCTTTCCCAATCTTTTTGGGATGCGCCTTTAAAGAACAATCTTTTATGTATCGGATTGCATAATCTGAGATGTTTATTGAATGAGTGTCTGTTTGCAAGTTCTATTTTATGATTTAACTTGTATTCTTTAAGTTCTGAAATGTTATTAATCTCAAATATAATTTCTTCCGGATTACGCATAGTTTCACCTTATTTCACTGCAAGTGTAGCAATATACTGCGGATAATATTTGCCGATTATGTTTCCGCCTTCTGAGTCACGGTCTTCGTATAATGCTTTGAGTGTAAATCCTGCTTTGAGCTGACCGCCGATTTGCTCATCAAGTGTGTGGCTGAACTGCACGCCGTCGCCGTTTGCAATCATTGCGTCAAGCCGTTCTTTCGGCATTTTGAGCGGATTAAACGGCAAGGGATTGACAACTTTCAGAGGGTCATCTTCTTCAAATAAATAGTCAATGCCGTTATCAAGACCTGAAAGCAATCTGCCGCCCTTTTTAAGCACACGGTAACACTCGTTCCAAACGTGATAAACATCTTCCACATAGTTGTTTGAAACCGGGTGAAAAATCAAATCAAAACATTCATCTTCAAAGGGGAGCGTTTTTGACATATCACCTTTGATGATTGTGATGCTGTATCCTTCTCTTTCGGACACCATTTTATCTGCTTCAAGCTGCCTATCGGAATAATCAAATACGGTACACTCTGCACCGAGTTTTGAAAGTACAGGCATCTGCTGACCGCCGCCGCTTGCAAGGCCCAACGCTCTTTTACCTTTCAAATCACCAAACCATTCGTGCGGAACGGTTATACAAGGAGTAAGAACAACCGAAAAATTATCAGCAGTAATTTTCCCATATTCTTCGTGACTTATGGGCAAGGTGTATTCACAACCGTCTTCCGCCCACGAATCCCAAGTTTCTGAATTTATTTTAGTGTAGTCAATCATTTCTTCTTATGCCTTTCTTGCTTTAACAATCAAAAAGTTTGGTTTGATATATTCCTTTGCCAGTGTCGGGAGTTTTTGAATTGCCCATTCTTCGGGTACGGGTTCGCACACTTCTTCAATCACAAAGCCTGCTTTTGCAAGGGCAGTAATAATATCGCTGAACGTGCGGTGATATTTGACAACGCCGTCAACATACCAATGGATTTTCCGTTCACCCGATTGATTGTAGTTTGAAAACGTATATGAAATTCTGTTGCCGTTTTCATCCTTATTGAAATGCCCTGCACCGTCAACGGTTGCGGTGATAATCGGATGCTCCTGCGAAAACAAAAGCTGACCGCCTGCATTAAGAACGGAATACATATCCTTTGCAAAAGTGTCAAAATCCTTGACATAATGAAAAGCAAGTGAACTGTAAATAAAGTCAAAGGTTTCAGCGAGTTTGGATATATCGGTCATACTCATATTGCGGTATTCGATTTTATCATTGACCGATTCTTTTTCGGCAACAGCAAGCATCTTTTCGGAAATATCAATGCCGACAACTCTGTTTGCACCTCTGTTAACGAAATCAACACAGTTATGACCGTAACCGCAACCCAGATCAAGAACGGATTTGCCGTTCAGATCCGGCAGAAGTTTACGCATTGCAGGCTGCTCAATCAGATCGTTGGCGTTACAATCACTCTCACGCAGAGCCTTGTAGCCGTTGAAAAATGTTTCGTTGTCAAATATGTTTTGTCTGCTCATAATTTCACCTTAAATTCCTTTGATGTGCTCGTCATAATTTGCTTTGATAACACGTCTTTCTTTGTCTGTTAAACTCCAGATATGAATACCCGTATCGGCGGTATTGAAGAAATAAACACAATCAATGGGCATATTAAAGAATGAACGGTAAAGCTGATTTATCATTCCGCCGTGTGAAACAATGGCAATGGTTTCGTCATTCTCTGCTTCATTCATAATTTTTGAAAGTGCATTCTCTGCTCTTTGTCTGAACTCGACCTGAGATTCCTGACCGTAAACAGCTTTATCAATCGGCAGATTGGGAACTTCGGGATATTTCTCTCTGACTACTGCTCGGGGTAATCCTGCAAGAAGTCCGTTATTGAATTCCATCAAGTTCTCATCAAAAACAATAGAAACTCCAGTTTTATCGGATAAATGCTGTGCTGTCTGTTTTGCTCTTGTCAATGTGCTTGCGTATATTTTGTAGATATTATAATTATCGGCTACATAATTTGCCATAGCTTCGGCTTGTTTATGACCTCTTTCGGTTAATGCAAAATCTGCTCTGCCTTCGTGAACATCGAGCAAATCTGCTTCTGATTCACCGTGACGGATTACAAGTAACTTCATTGTATTAGCCTCCTTAAGTCTATTTTTTATTATACACCACTTATATCCACAACGCAATATCACCCCAACCGAAGCGGTTGAGGTGAATTTTTTATGCTTCACTTTCGGCATAATACTGTGCCTGTGCGTTCCAGAGCTCGCTGTATTTGCCGTTCGGATTTTCGAGGAGTTCTTCGTGAGTGCCTTGCTGAATGACTGCACCATTATCAAAAACAACAATTCTGCTGCAGAAACGGCAGGAGGAAAGCCTGTGAGAAATATAGACGGTGGTTTTATTGCCTGCTATATCATTGAAGCGCGAATATATTTCGCTTTCGGCAATAGGGTCGAGTGCAGCGGTGGGCTCATCAAGAATGACAAACGGAGCATCTTTATAGAGCGCTCTCGCAATTGCAATTTTCTGTTCTTCACCGCCGGAAAGGTCAATTCCGTCTTTTTCATAGAGCTTGTAAATTGACTGCTTGAGCTTTTTCGGAAATTCCTCAACTCTGTCTTTTACACCTGCCATTTCAAGGCATTGCCACACTCTTTCTTCGTCGTATTCATCAGAGCAGGCGACATTTTCGCCAACAGGAAATGCAAGAAGCTTGAAATCCTGAAAAACGATTGCAAAAAGCTTTAAGTATTCAGCATAGTCAAACTCACGGATGTCAATTCCGTTGAGAGTGATGCTGCCTTCGGTAGGGTCATAAAGACGGCAAAGAAGTTTTATCATTGTTGATTTGCCGCTACCGTTCATACCGACAACCGCAAGACGCTCGCCCGACTCAATTTTCATGCTGAAATTCTTTAATATAAGCGGCTCGGTTTCGGGATAGGCGAATGAAACATTGTGGAACTCAAAAACAGCATTTTCCGGGTCAATGTCTTCAACCGTTCTTGTTCCGTTTTCCATATCCGAAACAAGGTTCAGATATTCAATTTCCTGCTTTAACTGAGCATTGTTTGCCCTCAGATATCCGGCGTTACCTGCAATATCCGTGCAAGCAGAAATCAGCTTGGTTATTGCGCCGTAATATTCAACAACCTTGCCTGCACCGAATGCGCCTGCAAGTGCTTTGAGACCAACAAAGATATAAACAAGACCGCCCAGCAGATTTGCAGAAACCGTACTTATCTGACCTATAGTAGCCCAGACTCTGAAAACCTCTTTTCTCATTTTTGAAATTGGGTTGTGGATTTTTTCCTCTATTTCCTCGTTGATGAGTCCCTTTACGTTAAAAATTCTGACATCCTTGCCGCTTTCGTTTTCGTTGAGATATTTCTGATTATAGTACTCAAGAATAGGATTGAATTTGACGGCACGGTTAAAAATATTGAACTGTTTTTTCTCGCTGAGTCCGTGATATCTGACAGAAACAGCAATAACAACAACAGAAAAAGCAATAAGGCTGACGGCAAACAAAGGTGAATCAACAAAAGCCATAAAACCGCTGAGAGGTGTTTGCGACCTGCTGAAAACCATACCCGAAATCATAACAAGTGCAACGATAATCGAGAAGACACAGGCTATCATTTCGGCTACACATTCGGCAACCCACGTAAGACCGTTTCCGTTGTTTGCATTTTCTTCTATCTTGCCTCGCAGCTCCTGAACAGAGGAGCTTTCAGCCTTGGCATAGTCAAGCTCAAGCGCTTTTCGTGAGAGAAGAGCAGCGTGCTTTTCCCAACAGCTGTTGAGCATTATAAGAGCCTTTCGGTTAATGGTACGGATGATTACATCAATTATGAGCGTTGAAACCGTTGCAATCAGCACGTAAACCAGAATCTGCTCAAAGCTCTGCTTTTGAGTCAGTGCGGTGATAATAAGACCTGTGCAGTAAATTGTGATATATGGTGACACGGCACGGAGGATTTTGACAATAAGGTTTAGCGAAAAATAGTTTTTGCCGAGATATATTTTAACAAGCTTCAGACCTTGTCTGATTATCTCAAAATCCTCTTTCAGGTCACTGAAAAACTTTTTCATATTACCGCCTCCTCTCTGTAATATTTGCTCTGAGTTTCAAACATTTCGGCATACTTTCCGCCGAATGCGAGCAGCTCTTCGTGTGTTCCCGTTTCTGCAATTCTTGCGTCATCCAGAAGAATGATTCTGTCGCAGAATCGGGTTGAGGAAAGTCGGTGAGATATGTAAATTGCTGTTTTGTCCTTAGTCAGCTCGCTGTACTTGAGGTACATATCGTTTTCTGCTATGGGGTCAAGCGCAGCAGTCGGCTCATCAAGTATGATTATCGGAGCATCCTTATAGAGTGCCCTTGCGAGCAGAAGCCGCTGCAGCTCACCGCCCGAAAAAGCAACCGCACCTTCGTGAACCTCACGCACAAGCAGAGTGTTTTCTTTCTGTTCAAGGCTTTCAACCTTATCCAGTATTCCTGCAAGGCGCATACATTCACGGAGTCTGTCACGGTCAATTTTGTTTTCCTCACAGAGTGCAATGTTCTTAGCAACGGTTGCAGGCAGCAGCGAACAATCCTGAAACAGAGTTGAGAAAAGCTCGTAGTATTCATCACGGTTGAAAAGTCGGCTGTCAACGCCGTTAATGAGCACCTGACCCTCCTGAGGAATGAAAAGTCCGCATATCAGCTTGACAAGGGTTGATTTACCTGCACCGTTAACACCGACAACAGCAATATTTTCACCCTTGTTGATTTTGAGCGAAAGATTGTCAACGGAAGGCTTTTCGGCTTCATCATATGAAAACGTGAGGTTTTTAAGCTCGATTTCACAGGGCAGCTCCTTGCCGGAAGGCAGCTTTTTACCTTTGCCTTTGTTCATCTTATCTTCAATATCAAGAAAGCTTCTGAAATCGCTGACGTTGTGTGCGCCCGAAATAATTTCCGAAATTGAATCAACGAGCCTTGCAAGCCACTGACCAAAACCGGTAATCGCTCCGAAGTAAAGCGAAAAGTCGCCGAGAGTCATATCGGAATTGAGCTTTAGATGAATCAGATAAATATATGCAGCAATGCTCACACCGAACTTGAAAACATCCTCAAGCATACAGTTGATATAATGGCCGTTGTTGCGAAGAATGTTCCAGCCGTTTGCATCGTCAAGGTGTTTGTCGATTTTCTTCATAAGGAAATCGGACATATTGTAAATACGCACGTCCTTAGCGTTTGAAAAATCCTTTGAACGGTAGGTTACATAGTGCAGACGAAGGAAGATTTCAGCAACCTTGTCCTTCATTTTATCCTTCCATTTCTGGAATATCATCCAACCCAACATACTGATGCCGTAGCAAAGAACAAGGATAGGAATAAACCACGGATTACAGTTGACGATAATTGCCGTAAAAGCTGAAAAGCCGAAAAACGACGATGCAGCGGTACAGTTAAGCTCAATAAACCTTGCAACGCTTCCATCCCAGCCGTGGATCGCATTCCACGCTTTTTCTCGCAGAACACGTGTTTCGTTGTACGTGTAGTTGTTATAGTCCATACTCATTACTTTGTTGCAGATAAGCCTATGGAGCAATATATCACGGGCAAGCATTCTTCCTGTCCAGCTTTTGTTCTGCAAAACGCCCTGCAAATAACTGAAAACAATAAGTACGGCTGACATAACACCGACCTTTATAAGCAAATCGGAAATTTCGGATTTGCTTTCAACACAGTCGAGAACTATTTTCGGCAGATATGCCGCAACAACCGACGTTAACGCTCCCAGTGGAGTCAGACCGATCTGTAAAAGCACATAGGATTTATCAAAACCCCAATGCTCTTTCAGCATATATTTAAGATTGCTGAAGTAATTATATTTTTTTCGTTTGGAACTCAATTTTTTACATCTCCTTTTTATCAGTTAAGCATTTTACGCAGTTAATCAACACCACACCTGTGATTGTAATGATAATTGCGAATACAGGGTCTTTTAAGGCGAGCAAACCACATAATGCCTTAAGGCAGCCCGTAACAATTAACCATACGCCTGAGTTTTTAATTGTTTTGTTTTTGATTTTTCCGCAGCAGGCGAAAACTCCCGAAACCAAGGAAATAATTGCGGCTATAAACAATATAATTGCTAAACTTTTCATGAAAGTTTCCCTCCTTAATGTGCAAAAAAATAGCAGCGGAAGACAAGCCTCCGCCGCTTCAATGTTAATGATAAATAAAAAAACAAACGATTGAAATATGTTCTGCAATAGTGTCTTTTTAATGTTCAAAAGTGTTGCTTAGGGCAATGAGTATAATACGAACCGTGTTTTTTATTGGATAATTTTTGCCATTTCGTTGTTAAAATACTCGCAAATCCGCAAAGGATTTGCTCCGTTTTATGCCTTGAACTGACAAAAATTCTCTCAATAAAAAATCTTCGACCCAAAACTAAAGATTTTGGGGTGATTTTTGAATGGTGAGGGTGCAGGAAGGCTGATGCCTTTCAAACCCGAAACGTCGGAAAGAACCCAAAAGATTAGTTTTGGGCAGGTTCGAATTATTCTCGTTGCCCTATATTGATGCTTGTTGTAAAAATATTTCCCTCACAGGAAACAAAAACATCGCCGTCATATTTCTGAGCAATTGTTTTCATGCTCTTGATTCCGTAGCCATGGTTGAGCTTATCAGCCTTTACGGTGCCGATACGCTTTGTGTCAACAGCAGCTTCAACCGGATTCTCAACGGATACAACTATTCTGCCGCCCTTTGTGATAATGCGTGCAAAAACCGTCTTTTCCGTACTGCTTGTAAGTGTCTGAGCTGCTTCGATTGCATTATCGAGAGCATTGCCGATAAGTACACCGAGCTCAAGCAGATCAACATTGATTTTATCCGAAATCTTAACAGAAAAATCAAGTGTTATGCCCTTGCTTTCCGCAACGGCAAGCTTTGACTGCAATACGGCGTCAACAGCAGGATTGCCTGAATTTACAACTGAGCTGTTGGCTTCGTCGAGAAAATCCGCTTCACCCTTTATTGCATCAACGGCGGCATCAACCTGACCGTCGGCAAGAAGGCCCGAAACAGAGAGCAGTTTGTTTTTTATATCATGTCTGAATGTGCGGATTTCGCTTTGGTAGCGATAAAGCTCCTCATAGTGAGCAAGCTGATTTTTGATTTGTTCATTAGCAAAGCTGAGCCTTGCCTTTGATTCAACATAGTCCTTTTGTCTGTAAATAAGAAAGAGTGTAACTAAGTTTGCGGCAATCATAAGAATTGCAACCGCAGAGAATAAAATAGCAGGAATACTTTCAAGCTCATATGTGCATTTGCAGATAACGAGAGTAACAAAAACTGTTGCTATTGGCTGAATTATGAGCATTGCTGAAAGACCGCCGGAAATTCCAAGGTCAATTTTGCCTATTTTCTTTGAAACAAAGAAGATAAGGAAAAATGCAAAGAATTTGCATATAAGTCCCATTCCGAGAAAGACTTCATCATTCTGAAGAAAATCAAGAGATTCTTTGCCCATAAGCATTCCGCTCAAAAGAGTTACTATTGTTTCTGCACCTGCCTGAATCATAACAAAAAGAACGCTGCTGATAATGGCAAAATGCACTTTTACCCTGTAAACAAGAGCAAAAACGAATGCCGTAACAACGCCCAATCCAAGCAGCATTGCGCCCGTACCCGCAAAGAAAAATGAAACAACGGTATTGACTGTTATTGCAACAATCATAAATACAGCAAGTTGTACACCCTTGAGTTTTCTTTTTGAAATGTTAGAAAAAAGTATATCCATTGTATAAATTTCAAAGCAAGCGAACAGAAAATACGCTATTATTCTTAACATCTTTACCAGCCCCACTTTCTTATAAAGATATCGTAAGCCTTTAAGGCCTCCTGTTTTTTTCTGACACTTACGGCAACCTTTGAGCCGTCGGTCAGTTCAACCTCATTTGTATTGAAGTTTTTTATGTAGTTCATATTAACAATAAATCCCTGATGCACGCGGACAAAGCCGTGAGGTCTGAGCGCATCATAAATCTCAGGAATTTTGCCTACGGCTTCAAACACACCATTAGCAGTATGAACACTCAGATGTCTGCGATAGCCTTCAACATAGCTGATATTGCTTATTCTGATTTTGTTCCTTGTGCTTTCCCACTTCAGGACAACGCTTGCGTTTACGGCTGTGTACTTCTTCATCGCTCTTGTGAAAACTTCATTGAATTCTTTTTCCTTAATCGGCTTTACAAGAAAATGCAGAGCTTCAATTCTGAATGCATCAAAAACATAATTAGGGTGACTCGAAACAAAAATAATAATTGTTTCTGGTGCGATACATTTTATGTTTTCAGCTGCTTCAATTCCGTTCATGCCTTTCATTTCTATATCAAGAAAAACAATATCAAATCCGTTGCCGCTGTTGTAGTATTCAAGTAGGTCCTCACCGCAAGAAAAATCAGAAACATCGAAGCCCTCTTCAGACTCTGCAAAGTTTTCAAGCAAGCTTCTGATTTCTCTGTTGGTAAATGAGTCGTCATCACATATACAGATTTTCATATCTAACCTCAAATTCTTTCTTCAATATCTGTACGGAGATAAAAAAAGACACCTCCGTTTTAATGCGGAAGTGTCATAAACGCAATGAATATAACGTTTGTCAGCTAATATCAGCGGACAAAACGACACCCCGAGCAAAAACTTTAACAATAAGATGTTCCATCATGTATGCTGTTGAGTTTGTCATTTTGTCCACCTGCCTTTCAATAATTTTTTACATTGTAGCAATATAGTAATAATTTGTCAACCGTTTTTGCCAATTGTGCAAAAGTGTCGTTTTTAAATGCAAAAGTGTTTGTTGAGATTCTCTTTTGGGCGCTATAGACGGCCATAATTCGTTATTCGCGTTAAAGATCATGCGCTTTTACGCGTGGACGTCATAATTCGTTTTCGATAAAATATTCATGCAAGGAATTCACACAATTCCGAATAATACCGAAAGGATGATACAATGAAAGAAGAAAAAACTTGGGAAGAAGTAAAGAATGAATTGTTTGAAAAGTATCAACTGCCACCGGAAGCAGTTGACCGCTCAGAGAAGTATCCGCTTGCATATCCGTCCGCAAAAGCGATTTTCGAGTGTACTGAACCCGGTTCAATGGAAGACTTCATAGCCGAAGGCGGTCATATCTTCTATCTCGCTGACCCGTCCGAAATCAAAAAGCAGTTAGGCGAAAACGAGTTCGTTGTTTGTGACAGAGCGTACTTTCACATTCCTATGGGTTCTATTGTCAAAGTGAATCCCGATAAATGTCCCCGTGTCGGTTTCGCTCTTATCGAATTTGCCGGTGAATTCACTGATAAAAATGGAACCGTTCAGAGTGCGGAGGATAAGAATCAAAGTTATAGACGTTTTCCGTTTATCATCAAACTAAAATCAGACAGCTACGATTTGCTTGTCAACAAGAGTGTTATCTACCAAACAAAAGAATTTCAAGAATTTACACGCTTTAAAAATGTTTGCGGAAACTTTCAGGATATTAAACTCATAACTAAAACCACGCTCACATAGATGCAGAATCTATATGGGCGTGGCTTTTTGTTGCAATGTTAAATTGAAATTGATATAATATATTTCGTAAAATTTTATTCATAGAGGATTTTATGTACAACAAGGTTTATATCGAAATTACAAATATATGCAATATGAATTGTTCTTTTTGTCACGGTCACAGCCGTGCGCCGCGTCGGATGAGCAAGGAAGAGTTTGAGTTTATTCTCGGCAAGCTGACACAGCACACAAAGTACATCTATTATCACCTTATGGGTGAGCCGCTGACTCATCCTCTGCTGCCCGAATTTATAAAGCTTGCAGGTGAGTACGGTTACAAATCAATCATCACTACCAACGGTACGCTTCTGAATAAACGCAAGGACGAGCTTTTGAGTGCAGGTGTGCATAAGGTGAATATATCGCTCCACAGCTTTGAAGACGGTGACGATAACTCTTATATCAGCTATGTAAGCTCGCTTGCAGATTTTGCTAAATCAGCCGCAGACACTGGTACTATTGTTGTTTTCCGCCTCTGGAATAAAGGCTATGACGGCGGTAAGAATGAGTTTGCACTGAATTTGTTGGCGCAGAATATTACGGGCGATTGGGCAGAGAATACACGCGGAATCAGAGTGCGCGACAAAATTTTTGTTGAGTTTGGTGAGCGGTTTGAATGGCCCGACAGTAATGCCGAAATAAAGGGAAACAAATTTTTCTGCTACGGTCTCAAAGACCAGTTCGGCATCCTTGCCGACGGTACTGTTGTGCCCTGCTGTCTGGACAGCGATGGCGTTATCAACCTCGGTAATATTTTCAGCGAAGACATAAATTCTATCCTCTCTTCCGAAAGGGCAACGGCTATCGCAGAGGGCTTTAAGAAAGGCAAAGCCGCCGAAACTTTATGCCAAAAATGCGGCTATGCACAACGGTTTGTGCGATAATGAAACGGAGTTTTTTTATACAGAATATTTTAATAATCTTGAGCAAGAGCTTAAATAAACCGCAGGTAAAAAATCTGCGGTTTATTTTATGCTGTATTTACTTTTATCGGTCAATTTGGTAAAATAGTTTTATAAACTAAAAGGAGATTTTGCTATGAATTCTTTTGCTAAAAAAGTGGTTTCTTTTGTGCTTGTTATTGCAACTTTGTTTGCGCTTAGCTGTCCTGCTTTTGCGGCAGGCGAAACAGCCGACGAAACAGTTACAGGCTTCACCGCAGACGATTTTCTTACCACTAAAGGTCAGGATATCGTAAACCGTAAGGGTGAAAAGGTAAGACTTAAGGGTGTCAACCTCGGTGCGTGGATGATTTTCGAGGGCTGGCTCTGCCCTTATGAGGATGACCTCGACCATTATACTCTGCTCGAAAAGCTGACAAAGCGTTTCGGTGAGGACAAGGCTTACGAGCTTTTTAACACCTATATGGACAACTGGATTACCGAGTACGACCTTGATGAAATCAAAAAGATGGGATTCAACTGCGTGCGTGTGCCTTTCTGGTACAGAAATTTCTATTACGACGATAACGGCAGAAAGATTCTCGACGAAAACGGCGAGTGGGATTTATCACGTCTTGAGTGGGTTGTAAGCGAATGTGCAGAGCGTGAGCTTTATGTTGTGCTCGATATGCACGGTGCAGTAGGCTACCAGAGCGACGCACCCCACAGCGGCAAGGGTCACTCCGTAGGCCTTTATGCCGATACAGAGCAGGGCGAGCGTTACCGTGAGCTGACCGACGAGCTGTGGACAGAGATTGCAACACGCTTCAAGGATGAGCCTGCCGTTGCAATGTACGACCTGCTCAACGAGCCTATGTGCGATGTTGAAGCAACCGAGTTTGAACGCAGAAAAAACAACGAAATGATTTATACCCGACTTTACGATACAATCCGTGCTGTTGACAGTGAGCATATAATCACAATGGAAGCTATCTGGACTGCAATCGCGCTTCCTCTTGCGTGGACAAAGGGCTGGGAAAACGTAGTATATCAGGTGCATTTCTACAACAATTCAAACTTCATTTTCAACCTCTTTGCCTGGTTTACAAAGTTTATTTATTCCGATGTACCTATGATGATGGGTGAGTTTTATCCCCACCAGAAAACAACGTGGGATAACTGCTTCAAAACTCTCGACAAGGCAAACTACAGCTGGTTCCTCTGGACTTACAAGGCTACGGGTCACGGAATGTGGAGCTCCGACTGGTGCCTGCGAGGCAGTAAGGACGGCTTTGAACGAGTCAATGTAGATAAGGATTCTTACGAAGAAATCGCCCGTAAGTGGGGCGAATGTATCCGTACCGAAAACGGCTTCCAGGACAGCGGACATTATGACAGAGATGTAAAAGAGTTTATATAACATTGTAGGGGAGGGCCTGTGTGCCCTCCCGTTTTTATATCGATGCAAATTTGTTTGAAATGTAGGGGCGACCTGTGGTCGCCCGCAAAAATCAAAACAGCCCCGAGCTTCTTAATCGGAAGCCCGGGGCATTGTAATTGGTTGATATGTTTATTAATAAATAACTCTGTTCATTCTGAAGAGATTTTTGAAAAATGAAATAAGCTTCTGGAAGAAACCTGCGTTGGATTTAAGCTCAATCGAATCACTTATCTCATTACCATCACCGTCAAGCACAACTTCACCATTTTCGTCAACAATTCTTACTGTAACGGTAGCTGTACCGCTTGCATTTGAAGTCAGCATGCACTCCAGACTGTCTTCGCTTACAGCTTTGCTGAATCCGCTTCCGTCAACAATCCACTCGACGGTATATTTTGCAGGAAGAATGACATCTTCAACCCTGAGCACAAGTGTCTCACCATAGTTTACTGTTGTTGTGGAAGGTGTAGTAACTTTTGTGCTTTCAACGTTTCTCCAGTAACATTCTGTTTCTGTGCCATCCGTATCAACGTTGTGAGTTATAATGTCCTTTCCATTTTCTTCTTTAGTTACTAAAAGTTCAATGTCGCTCATATTTTCTTTGCTGTTTATTGAGCTGACCATTTGCTTGCCATCTTCCAGTTTAACATTTGAGAATGTTTTGGATTCAAGCACTTCTTCGGTTGTTACATTATAATGTTCTACCGAATATGTCATTTCACCGTTATCGGTACCAATTAAATTCACATCAAATTCTTTATCGGAGTTTATAAAGATAACTTTCTTATCTCCGTCGGTAAATACTATTACCTCACCAAATTTGTTGGTGTGATGAATTGTGTTTCCGTCAATAACAGAAACAACTTTATTTCCTTCTTTATCGGTTATTGTTACATCGACAGGACACAATATCTTTGTTACCCATCCCATAACTTGATGCTTTAAATCGTCAACCTTATCGTCAAACGATTTACCCCATGCTGAAGGTTCGAGTTGCTGATCAAAAAACTCTAAATAAATTTTTTCCATATTATGGTCAGCAAAAGGGTTAATTGTATCAGGTGCATCTTTTGTAAACCAATAAGTTTTACCAAATTTACCCCATGAAGTACCAACAGTTGTAAATACACTGCAAAAATTTCCTGGTACAAACGGTACTATATCTTCACGATTGCATAAATTAAATATATTATTATAATTTTGGAATTTATATTTACAAGCAACATCAGGGCATGCAAAATTGTAATTGTATATATTTGAAGATTCTGTACCGTTTTCCATAAGTTTAACTGACAGAAGATTTGCTACAGCAGCGCCGCGACTGTGACCTGTAATGAAATATTTTATATTTCCACTTAAGTTATTTGCCTTTATATAGTTTTGAATATTTGTATATATTTTATCAGCAGGTCGGGCAAAACCGGGATGTTTTTCATCGCCTGCTAATGAACTATCTAGGTATAGATTGCCAATCCAGTCGGCATTATAATCGAGATTTTGAGATCCTCTTACAGCTATTAAACAAATAATATCATCGCTATAATCGGATTGTTTAAATGCCATTGAATATCCGCAGGTCAACGCATTGTATCCGGATTGGTAATCATATACTTCGCAACTACTGAACCAAAGTGATTTGCAAGCTGATTTAATATCATCTTCAGAATAAACAGCTTGAGAAAGAGCCGCCATCATATTTGCAAGTACTGGATCATAGGTTGAAGAATTTAGATTTTCAGCGTAATAATCTAAATTCTTCTCGAACTCTCTGTTGTAGATGATAACAGGAGTTTTAAAAAGTATTTTGCATTTCAATAAAACATCGTTTCCTTGTAAAATAGAGACTTTACTCCATTCTTCTTTGCTACCACCGTAATAAATTTCTCCAAGACCGGTACATTCACTAAAAGCATATTCATTGATAAGTTTTACGTTTTTGGGTATCATTATGCTTTTTATTCTTTTACATCCGTAAAAAGCCTGAAAGCCTATTGATTTTACGTTGTTGCCGATTGTTATGTTTTTGAGGTTTTCACAATAATTAAATGTGCTGTTTTCTATAGCGGTTAAACCGTTACCAATAGTTGCACTTGTCAGGGCATAACATTTTCTGAATGAAGCAACGCCTATTCTTGTTACGCTATCAGGTATATATATATTTCGAATTTTTTCGCAGGCATCGAATGCCCAATCTCCGATATAAGTTACGCTGTCAGGTATAGTTACATTTGTGAGGTAGGTGGCTTTGTTGAAAGCGGATGTGCCTATGGTTTTTACGCTGTTAGGGATTGTGTAACTTGTTCTTGTATTACCTGCAGGATACTGTATAAGTTCTGATTTGTTTTTATTAAATAATACACCGTAAGTATCGCTTGAAAAATAAGGATTGCTTGAATTAACTGTTATTTGAGTAAGACCGGTACAGCCACTGAAAGGCTGGCTTGAAATTGTTGTTACGCTGGCAGGTATAGTTACACTTCTGAGAGATTGACAAATAGCAAAAGCACTAACACCTATAGTTTTTACACTGTCCGGAATAGTTATAGTTCTAAGATTTGTGCAATAGCAAAATGCATAATCATCTATATATGTTACGCTGTTTGGAATTGATATGCTTGTGATACCATAGCACCATCTAAAAGCAGAGTCACCAATATGTGTTACACTGTTTGGGATACTTACACTTGTGACTTTGTCTAAACCATTAAACGCGTAATCGCCGATACTTGTTACACCATTATTAATTTTGATGTATCTAATGTTTACACTATATTTATACTCTTGCCATGGCGGAGCTTTCATCATCTCGTAGTTGTACATTGAACCTGTACCGGAAATTGTAAGTGTATTTGTGCTTGAACTGAGTGACCAACTGACATTTGTTCCGCATTTACCGCTGTAAGTTGCTGCCGACGCCGTGAATGGTACAGAGCATAACAGCATTACGGCAATCAATATTACAGAAACAATTCTTTTAAAATTCGTTTTCAAAATACCACCTCAAAATAATTATAGCGATTTTTGTCGATGTTATCACATCGGCAATAGCCTACATAGATAATATCAAGCCGCAGACGTTACATCTGCGGCTCGTTTTTTATGTTTTTTCTTAGCCGATGAATTTGATTGTAAGAATCTTCTTGCCTGTGATTTCAAACTCGGCAAAGCCGTCTGCATTAACGGTGAGGGGAGCTTCATCGAGCTCTTCAAGTGTGACGAGCTTGATTTCCTTCCACTGCTTGCCTGAGTATGCGGGCAGCTCAAACTCTGCCTGCTGACGCTCAACGGGTGACTGTGCCTTCTCGATAGAAGCGATACCGCCGTTGAGACGGATTGCGTTCTTGACAGCCTTGTCGGAGGGGTTGAACAGACGTACTACCCAGCCTTCGCCATCCTCGCTCTTCTTGATTGCGCTGACGTTGAGGTTTTCGTCCTTAAGCTCAAGGAATGAGTGGTCAAGCGGATTCTTGCCGTGAGCTGTGGGAGCAATCTGGCCGATTGTGAGATAGAGGTTGAAACGCTCGCTCTCCTGCCATACGTTTGCTTCTTCCCAGTTGCCCTTGTGCGGCATAAATGCATAGCGGAATGTGTTCTTGCCGATGCACTGTGAGCCCTTGTCCCAATCGCTGTAGTTCTGCATATCCTTTGTAACGCAGATACGAAGCGGATAAGCACGGATGAGTGAAAGGTAAAGTGTGCCTTCCTCATCGTCTGCAGCCTCATAAGCCTTAAGACCTGTGTTGAGAAGAGCTGCACCGTTTGTGCCGTCAGTGATGCTGACGAAGGAGTTCATCGGATGCTCTGTCATCGGAGGCTCATCGTAGAGAGAGTAGTCGGGCTTTGCAATCGGACGTGATACAACGTCGAACTGACCCTGTGAATCTGCATACTCTGCCTTGATGCCTGTCGGGAAGCCGACCTGGAGGTAGTGGTCCTCACAGCGGTTGTTGATTGTTGTTTCAATCTCAACAAACTTTGCACCCTTGCGGAGTGTTACAAGGCTCTCGATATCAACGGGAAGCTTGTGCTCGCTTCTTGACTTCTCGTCGAAAGCTCTCTTTTCGGGAAGCTCCCAACGCATTGCAATCTTGTATGTTGTTTCAAACTCGCCCTCACGGAGGAGAGTTACTGTTGCCTGCTCGCCGAGAGTAGTGAATGTCTCGTCGATTTCGGGTGCAACGTGCTGCCAGGGGTTGCCGATTTCGCCGCTGTCTTTGAAGTAGCCGAGGTTGTTGAATACCTTGCCTGTCTCTTTCTCAACAACGTTGAATGTACCGTTGTGGTTGAAGGAAACCTTGAGATACTCGTTCTCCATAACCTGAGTTGTCTTTACAAGTGTAACGGGTGTTGTTGCACGAACATTGTAAAGAGGACGGATCTTAAGTGTCTTGTAACCCATTGCAGGTACGTCCTTGACCTCAGCAGCGATAAGGTACTGCTCGGTGTGAAGAACGTTAGCTGTATCGTTGGGGTTCTGGATAATCTGTGCGTTTGCTTTGTTTGTGGTAAGAATCTGATACTTGATTTTCTCGCCGTTTGTGTCGAGAATTTCGAAGCTGTCTGCCTTCCACTCTGCAGGGATTTCAACGCGCATATTGACTGTCTCTGTTCTCTTGAACGGAGCAGGGTTGAAGAGTACAACTGCTACATCGTTGCGGTCGAATGACTTGAGGTCGATATCGCCTGCGATGTCCATAAATGCACGCTCAAATACGCACATTGAAAGCTCACGTGACTGTCTGTAACGGGACATAACATCCTCGTAAACAACGTCACGTCCGCAAGCACCGATACTGTCGTGACCGTGGTTCTGAAGAAGGTAGTTGTATGAAAGGTCGATGAAATTCCGGGGATAGGGTGCACCGGAGAGAGAAGCGAAAACAGACATAGGCTCAGCGTAGTTGATGAGTCTGCGCTCTGTGTCGAAGTTCTCCTGCTTGATGTATGTACGTGCTGAAAGAATCCAGCCGCAAAGCTCGCTTACGCTGCCCTTTGTGTAGGGGTCACGCATTTCGCCGCGGAGTACGGGTGAATCGGGCTTGAAGTTGTCGATAATGCCCTGCTCCATCTCCTTGAGTGTGCTGTGGAAAACGTCTGCCTCGGGAAGTGCTGCGTCAAGGTCTTTGATAAGCTGTACTTCACGTGCATCAGGGCAGGATGAGTCGTGACCTGCTGACCAGAAACGGTGCTGTGTAGTCCAGTCTTTATCCTGCTCTTTAACAGCCTGCTCAGCTCTTGCCTGAACGTTTTCGCTGTGATACTCGTAGAAAGGATGTGTGTACTGGTAGTCGAGCTTCCAGTCACGGTCAATCAGCTTGAATACACCGTTGTTGTCATTCCAGAGCATATCACGGTTGTTTTCGTCAGCCTGGTTGAAGTATACGGGACGCTGTACAACGTACCAGATATTGTAACGGGGACGCTTTGCCAGACGGGATGCGTAGATGCGTGTGCCGTCGGGGCTTTCCCAGTAGAATTCGGAGTTGGGAGCCTTGTATTCGTTGATACCTCTGTAGAAAGAAGCAAAGTGAATACCGAAGCCCGAGTAAATCTGGGGAAGCTGTGAAATCTGACCCCAGCCGAAGGGTGAGTAGCCTGTCTTGCTGATGCCGCCCATCTCCTTACCGATCTTGTGGCCGAGGAGGAGGTTACGGATAAGAGCCTCACTGCCTACTGTGAATTCATCGGGAAGACAGAACCAGGGGCCTACTGCGATGCGGCCTTCCTGAATGTACTTCTGAAGCTTCTCTTTCTTCTCGGGGTATACCTCAAGATAATCCTGGATAGGCATTGTCTGTGAGTCGAGGTGGAAATGTCTGTAGTCGGGGTATCTGTCGAGAATATCAAGCAGCATATCGAGCATATAGCCGAGCATATACTGTGTGCGGCGAGCTGAGAAACGCCACTCTCTGTCCCAGTGTGTGTTTGATATAAAGTGACACTGGAGCTTTTCGTTGTTATCCATAGTTAGCCTCCTTAGCCTTTGATAATCTTCATTATTTCTTCAAAGTTGTTGCAGAAGTGTGAGCATACAGCCTTTGTACCGCTGGATTCGATATTGCCGCCTGCGATACCGATTGTTGTGTAGCCTGCAAGACGTACGGAGCAAGCACCTGCACCGCTATCCTCAATACCGACAACTCTGCTTCTGTCAGCAAAAGCTTCACCGAGACCGACAATTGAAGTCTCGCTGTAGAGCCACGGGTGGGGCTTGGGTGAAAGCTCACCGAGTGTGCCTACGCTGCCCTTACGAAGCGGGAAGCCTGCAGAGATGATTGCATCGTAGAAATCCTTGGGGTCGCCCATACCGAGAGTCTTGAATGCGGAGAGAATTTCGGGCCATGCTTTTTCGTAAAGACCGGATGTAACAAGGCCGATTTTGATGCCCATACTTTTGAGCTCAAGAAGGAAGTCCTTAACACCCTGAGTAGGTGTGAAAGCACCGTCCTTACCTCTGCCTGCCATAATCTCTTCCATTTCTCTGTGAGTGTGCTCGAAGTAGAAGTTACGAGCCTTCTCAAGAGATTCGCCGGGGCAGTACTTGTCGATACAGTACTGAAGGTGTTCGCTTACGCTGTGGCCTGATACGAAGGGAAGGTCAGCGTCCTCAAGCTCAAACTTCGGGTTGCCGAGCATGCTTGCGGTGCTCATCTGGATAATCCATACCCAGAAATCCTCACTGCGTACTGTTGTGCCGTCAAGGTCCATAAGTACAGCATTGAGCGGATACTCGGTCTTAACGGGGTATACGGGGTAGTAAACGGGGTAAGCAATTGCGGATTTGACACAAGCGAGTGAGTGTGAGCCGAAGGACACGAACTCAACCTTCTTGTCTCCCGTTGCAACGATGCAGTCGACGCCGTTTTTGCCTGTGATAAACTTGCCGTCTTCTGTTGTTTCAAGAAGATGGAAGCCGCTCTCGGGGCCGATAACACCGAGGTCGGGTATGTTTACATTCTTGTCGAGAATCATAACACTTGTTTCCTTTCAGGTTAAAATATAATCACTATATTTTAACATACTTGTTACAATAAGTAAATAAAAAATTTGCTCAGAATATATCCGATGCTGTAAATCCGCCGTCGGCATAAATATAGGTCTGCACCTCAAATGCACCCATATCAACATTTAATTTTTTACCGCTGAATTCAAGTGTTGCCTTTGCAGGCTTGTCGGTTGAGTTGAACAGCCTTATCAGCGTGCCCTTATCGGTTTTGCAGAGTCTTGTCATAATAACATCGGGGTTGCTGATTTCAACAGCCGTCTGCATCTTTTTGCCGAGACCTGACGGGAAGAATGAGAGTGCAATACAAGGCTGGTTGTAAATTTCAGCCTGCATATCAGGCTGTGCGTTATCCGCAGTAATTCTGTACTCAAACTCACGCTCACCTATATCAATATGGTCGTGTGCACGGTCTGTGTCGGCAAGGGGTCTGTCATTTATCGGGTGAGCCGAGTATACGGGTGTGCGAAGCAGGGAAATGCCCAGCACGTTTTTATCAACACTTCCGCCGTACGTGCTTTTGTTGAGTACGGTTATGCCGTTGCCGTTTTCGTAAACACCGCACCATTTCTGGTAAACAGCCTCGTCACCCTCGGTGCGAAGTTTTTCTGTACCGAATGCTGTCTGACCCCAAAATTCGGGGCTTTCGGTTGCAGTGTTGAGGTTGAGCTTATAAAATCTGTTGTTGTCGTTTGACAGCAGCTTGATTTTAATATCAATATAGTTGCCGTTTTTAGGCAGAGTGTAGGTAACAACTGCAAACGATTTGCCGCAGCCGAATATCGCCTGAAGCTTTGTGCGTACCGCACCGTTTTCTATGACTCTTACATTTGGTATTTTTTCATCGGGATAGTCGTTGAAAGCGTTGGCTTCCTTGTCGCTGAGCAACTCAAATTCGCCGATTTTCTCGTTAAAGCTGTCAACAGTCATTCCCCACGGGTCCTCATTGTCTTTTGCGGCGGTGATTTTTGCACTGCCTGCCGTCAACATATCTTTGCCGTTATATTTATAGCTGTCAATAAGTCCCGTATGCTTGTTTATTGTTGCCTGCATTGTGCCGTTGTCAAATGTGAAGTGTGTATCGGTTTCGTCGCACGGCTCAATCTTACGCTTGGGGTAATTCTCAACGTAAAGCTCGCAGTCAAAGCGGTTGATGCTCATAGGCTCAAGCTCTGCACGGAAGCATACTCTCTTTCGCCAGTCGAGGCTGAATGTGCACGCCTCTTTCTCATTCTGTGAGGGCAGGTAGTTGCCGTTTTTGTCACGCACTTTAACAAGCGTTACCTCGTTTTCGTTCCAGTTCTGATCCTGAAGCTGGAATTCAACCTCAACGTCCTGCACAATTTTAAAGGGGTGCGGATTGAAAACAAGTACGGGTATTTCGCCGTCCTTTGCCTTGGACTGACCCTCACACAGCTTGAAGAAAGCCTTAGTCTTGTATCTGTCCGCAATCTCACTGCCGTATGCAAGCATACGCAGGCAGTCATCCTCAACAGCCTTTATGCCCGAGCCGGGCAGTATATCGTGAAATTCGCAGAAGAGCAGAGCTTTTTCAGCTTTTTCAAGTTCATTTTTATCGTAAGAAACACCGCTGAGTGCAAGCATTTTTTCACACAGTGCAAGGTCGTTTTCGAGCTTGCGGTGTGCCTGTTTTATGCGTACCATTGAGGTGTAACAGCCGACCATAGTGTAGTTGAGTGATTCGTCAAATATCTGAAGGTCGGATTTATTTATACGCTCAAAGTAGTTTTCGCACCACGAGTGACGAATACCGTATTCGGGGTTGGTTTGCATAACTTGCGCTATTGTTTTCAGGTCCTCTCTTGAAGGGCCGCCGCCGTGGTTTCCTATACCCCAGAATGTCATATTGATTCCGTCGGCATATTCACGCTCGAGTGCAAGGTTGATTTTTTTAATTACCTTGCCTTTGCCGGTGTTGTATCCGCCGCTGAGCTTGTGTGCAAGTATTTCGCTGCCGTCAAAGCCGCGCCATATAAAATCGTGCTCGGCTTCAACCCAAGCAGGACGCATAAACACATACGAATCGTAGCCGCTTTTTTTAAGTATCTGTACAAGACCTCTCGTGTGACCGAAGGGGTCGAAATTGATTGCGGTTGTCGGTGTTACACCGAATTTTTCTTTGAAATATTTTCTGCCGGTTTCAATCTGACGGATGAAGCTTTCGCCGCAGGTCATAACGCAGTCGGGCTGTAAATACCAGCCGCCCATTATACGCCACTTGCCCTCTTTAACAAGTCGCTGTATGCGTGCAAAAAGCTCAGGCTCGTTTTCTTCAACCCATTCGTAGAGTACGGATTCGTTGTGGTTGAAAATAAAGCCGTCAAACTCTTCGCAGAAGTCTGCCGCAACGCGGAATGTCGATATAGCCTCGGCAATGCCCTCGGGCTTCTGCCATAGCCATACGGGGTCAAGGTGAGCGTTGCATATCATATGCAGTTCTTTCATTTTTTACGCCTCTTTCAGTACGAGATATCCGCATACACCGAGTGTAACGGTGCCGCTCATCTCTTCGCCTGTGATAATGTTTATGTATGTGCTATCAAGCTCAACCTGAGCTTCACCATCGGTAAAATTCATAACAAAAATGCAGTTGCCACGCTTGCGGATTGTTACATTCTCTGCTGTTTTGATTTCTGCGTCGGGTGCAATTTTAATATCGTCAATCAGCTTTGCACAGAAGTCGTCTGCAAAGCAGTCGTCGTTACGGAATGCAACGTAGTATGCGTTACCCTTGCCATAGTTATTTACGGTAACGGCAGGCATACCTGCATAAAAATCTTTGCCGTAAGTGCCGAGTGTTTCGGCCTCGTTTGCGTGGATTATGTCGCATACGTGTACAACATCATATTCCTTGCCTGCGTATGCAACGGAGTTTTTCATTCCCTCTGGCAGAGAGTCTGTCTCCTCGTGCCAGATACCGAAAACGTCCTTGAGTTTACCTGCAGGCCAGCCGCCGAGGAAGCACAAATCATCAGAATCAACAAGACCCGAAAGGTATGTTGCAACAAAGTTGCCGCCGTCGGCAACGTATTTTTCGATTCTGTCAACAGTGCCCTCCTTGAGCATATAGAGGAAGGGCGCAATAACAAGGTCGTACTTTGAGTAGTCGGCATCCATTGCAATTACATCAACACTGCAGCCCTTATCGTAAAACGGCTTGTACCATTTTACGCACTCTTCAACATAGCCTCTGTTTATGTTGTTGAAGCCGCAGAAATGCTTGACTGCCCAGGAATTTTCCCAGTCATAAATTACCGCAACCTTAGCGTCGCTGTAGCCGCCGACAACTTCGCCGAGCTTTTCGAGTGCAGTGCCAAGGCGTGCAACATCGCGGAATACTCTTGTGTTTTCGTGACCGCAGTGGTCAACAACAGCTCCGTGATATTTCTCGTGTCCGCCCTTGCTCTTTCTCCACTGGAAGTACTGTACGCTGTCTGCACCGTGTGCAACAGACTGGATTGAAGAAAGCTCCTGCATACCTGATTTGGGCAGCTTGTTTACATCGTGCCAGTTTACGAGCGAGGGTGTGCTCTCCATCATAAAGAAGGGCTGACCGTCTTTCATCGAGCGGAATGCATCGTGTGCAAACGCAGTTCTTACCGCAATTGCGGGGTTTTCGCCCTTATCCCATGCAGGGTAGTTGTCCCACGAAATAAGGTCGAGGTGTGATGCGAATTTCTGGTAGTCGATGCCGTCGTACATATTCATAAAGTTGGTTGTAATCGGAATATCAGGTGTGATTTCACGCAGGGGTGCAATCTCATTCTCATAGAATGAAATGTGGCTGTCCGATACAAATCTGTTCCAGCAGAGCTTCATTGCCGAAACGTGATTTTCACCGCGGAATTTGGGGGAATTAATCTGGCTCCAATCGTTCACACGGTGACTCCAGAATCCGTTCCACCATTTTTCGTTAAGCTCTTCAATATCGTTGTGATAGTAATCCTTCAGCCAGTCGCGGAAAGCCTCCTGACAAAGCTCGCAGTGACATTCGCCGCAGTACTCGTTGGATATGTGCCACATCTTGAGTGCAGGGTGGTCTTTGTATCTTTCTGCAATAATGCGGTTTATTTCTCTTACCTTTTGCCTGTAAATCGGTGAAGTCAGGCAGTGGTTATGTCTTACACCGAATTCGTTGCGGATTCCGCTCTCCTCCACACGGAGCACCTCAGGGTATTTTTGTGCAAGCCACGGCGGTCTTGCACCCGAAGGAGTTGCAAGAATAACGTCGATACCGTTTTCATAGAGCTTATCCATCATCGTGTCAAGCCAGCCGAAATTATATACGCCCTCTTCAGGCTCAATAAGCGACCAGGCAAAGATGTTGATTGTAGCAGAATTAACGTGAGCGAGCTTCATCAGCCGCATATCTTCGTCCCATATTTCGGGGGTATTTATCCACTGGTCGGGGTTGTAATCGCCGCCGTGAACAACGTGATCAAAAAACTTTTTCTTCATATCAGTCACTCCAGTTAAGTTATGCTGTTATCATATCACAACCGTAATAAAAAGTATATATTGAAATAATTTTTTCAGTGTGATAATATGACAACAGAAGATAAAATAATATTCAAGGAGAGAAAGAATATGAGTTTTTGTCCTGTATGCGGTAGTGAATTAAAGCCCGAGGCAACTACCTGCCCTGTATGCGGCACATCGGTTGCTGTACAGCCGCAGCCTCCCGTAAATACACAGCCCCCCAAAAAGGCAAAAAAGAAGAAAAAGAACCTCGGCATTAAAATAACCGCCGCAGTGCTTGCCGTTATTATATTGGCGGTCAGCGGTCTTTTCATCGCCGACAATATTATGTACAAGAATGAAATCGAAGCCGAAGAATACATAACCGACTTCCCCGTACTCAAAACAGAAACGGATTTTGTCGTTTTTGATGAAGAGGATTTCCCGTCAACAGATTACAGCATCAAGGTTGAGCGTGTGCTCTACGGCGGCATTCTCAAGAGTGAGCTTTTCAAGCAGACA
>JBGVKJ010000004.1:0-1748 GCA_045123695.1 Acutalibacteraceae bacterium | reverse complement strand
CTTCGATGGTCGCACCGTGGCATTTCAGCATTTCTTCTACAATATAGAGCAAACCGTAACCCGTGGCTTCTGTCCTGGCAAGTGAGCCGCCGTAGGATAAGCCCTTACCGGTTAACACGCCTTCAAATAAACCGCGAAGCTTCTTATACTGACCAAACATATAGCCGATCTCACGCGCACCCGTACCAATATCGCCTGCAGGAACATCGGTATCTGCACCGATGTATTTGCAAAGCTCACTCATGAAACTTTGGCAGAATGCCATAATTTCACGGTCGGATTTGCCTTTGGGATCAAAGTCCGAGCCGCCCTTACCGCCGCCAATAGGAAGACCGGTCAGTGAATTCTTGAAGATCTGCTCAAAACCGAGGAACTTGATAATACCAAGGTTAACGGAGGGATGAAGTCTCAGTCCACCCTTGTAGGGACCGATGGCGCTATTGAACTGAACGCGGTATCCGGTATTGACGTGAACCTGACCGTTATCATCAATCCACGGTACACGGAACTTGATCTGCCTTTCGGGATTTACTAATCTTTCAAGCAGCGCATCGCGTCGGAACGCTTGCTCGTGTGTTTCAACCACCGGACGGAGAGAATCAAGAACTTCCTTGACCGCCTGATGAAACTCAGGTTCATTCGGATTTTCTTTTATCACTCGCTCGATTACTTCATCTACATATGACATACTGCTTCCTCCTTAATGAAAAAAGAAAAGACGCTTTTAACGGTAGGTGTATCACCTACAACATTAAAGACGTCTTTGCCTTCTTCATATATAAAATTGTTTTATGATTGCTGAATGTAAAATAGCGTCTTTGAGCACTTACACTCAAAGACGCCTTTGCCTTTACGCTCTGCATTGTACACCTACGAAATTTGTTTGTCAACCCCTTTTTGAAATTTTTTTGCGGAATTCCTGCAAAAAAAGTCGTAATTTTCGCATAACCACTTGACAAGGCGCAAGTCTGAGAATATAATTATGGAAAATGAGCAAAGGCGTTCATTTCAGTGTAGAAGAAACTCTACATTGAGATGAGCGCCTTTTCTTTTTATTTAATCCCGAAAGGAAAGGAACCGATATGAAAGTAGAAGGCCAAGTGCGAATCCCATCCGGATGTGCAATCGCAGCTGTTATTTCTAAAGAAGGCAACCGAATGTCCGGTGAGATGATTACCAATGCTATGAAGCCGATGCACGACCGTTCCAACGGACTTGGCGGCGGTTTTGCCGGTTACGGCATCTATCCCGAATATAAAGAATTTTATGCATTACATATGTTTTTTGATTCCCGCACAACACGTAAGGAATGCGAGGTATTCTTAAAGGAACGCTTTGAGATTGTAAAGAGTGAGATTATTCCCACGCGTACCATTCCTGCTATCACAGACGAGCCGATTATTTGGAGATATTTTGTTGCTCCATTGAAATCTCTGCTCTCTTCGATGCAGCTTGACGAAAAGGAGTTCGTCGCCCGAACGGTCATGAAGATCAACACCGAAATGAAAGGCGCTTATGTCTTTTCCAGTGGCAAGAATATGGGAACCTTCAAAGCAGTTGGTTTTCCGGAGGATGTGGGTGTCTTTTATAAATTGGAGGAATACGAAGGTTATTCCTGGACGGCACACGGTCGGTATCCCACCAACACTCCCGGCTGGTGGGGCGGCGCACATCCTTTCACTCTCCTCGACTGGTCTATCGTCCATAACGGCGAGATTTCTTCCTACGATGCCAACCGCCGTTTTATT
>JBGVKJ010000003.1:0-2535 GCA_045123695.1 Acutalibacteraceae bacterium | reverse complement strand
CTGACAACGGGAATTTATACAGACACAAAAACAGGCTGTGAGGTTTATGTTATTCCGTCATACGCAACACAGATTGATATAAAATGGGACAAGCTCAGAGAAAAAAGTCCCCGTGCCGCAGAAATTATGACTCAATTCACCAAAAGCTATTCTTATGCAGGTGAATGGAATCACAGTATGCTTAATTACAAAAGAATTCTGCGCGAAGGTATCAATCAATATGAAAAGCGCCTGCTTGAAAAGGAAGACAGTGATTTTAAGACGGCGTTGCTCGACCTTATTGACGGATTACGCACCTATCACAAGCGTGCTTTGGAGGCACTTCCCCAAATGGGTGCTCCCACAGAGCTTTTGCAAGCGTTAAAGCAGGTTCCTTTTTCTCCTGCAAGAACAGCATACGAAGCTATGGTTTCTCTTAATTTCTGCCTTTCCTTAGATGGATGGGACAATGTTGGCAGACTTGACTCCATTCTTGAGCCGTATCACAAGGGTGAGAACCTTCGTCCGTGGCTTCGCTGTATGATGGACAACATACAGATAAACGATTGCTGGAGCGTTACTCTCGGTCCGGAATATAACGATGTAACATATCAGGTGCTGGAAGCATCTGTCGGTCTTGCTCGTCCTTTAATCGAGCTCAGGGTAACGGACGAAATGCCCGAGTCTTTATGGGAGCTTTCGGCAAAGAGGATTCTTCAGGGCGGCGGTCAGCCTGCTTTTTATAACGAAAAGGCTATCCGTCAGCGTCTGTGCGGCAGAATACCGCATCTTACACAAGAAGATGCATTGGAATTTGCGGGCGGCGGATGCACCGAAACATCGTTTGCGGGTTGTACATATTCCGGAGGAACAGACAACGAAATCAATGTTCTGAAAATATTTGAAGATTATATGTATGCAAGTCTTCCCGATTCTTCGTCTTTTGAGGAGTTTTATAATAACTTTATTGCAGTTCTTCGAAAAGAACAGGATAATCAGATGGAAACAATCAATGATTACTGGAACGAACGTGCACGAAAATGCTTTGCTCCCATCCGCACGCTTTTTATCGACGATTGTATCGACAAAGGGATAGGTTGGTTTCAGGGCGGTGCAAGATATACCTTCTCAATTCATTGCGATTCGGGTATACCCAACACGTTGGATTCATTGCTTGCCATCAAGCATCTGGTTTTTGACGAAAAACGTTATTCGCCCGAACAGTTTCTCTCGCTTTTAAAATCAGAGAATGCGGAGTTTTTTGCCGAGCTTCGTTCCTGCCCTTCATACGGTGTGGCAGATGAAAAAGCAGATGCACTCGTTCGTGATTTCACAACCGGATTTTATGAGCATTACCTCACGGGAAAGCTCGATCTCGGTCTCGGATTCTTTCCGACTGCACACCAGTTTACCCGTCATATCTCTGCAGGCTCTGTGGTAGGTCCGACACCTGACGGCAGGAAGGGCGGCACCCCCGTAGCGGATTCTTTGGCTGCTGTAAACGGGAAAGCGGTTAAAGGACCTACGGCAATGCTTACAAGTGCGGCGTGTTATGAACAAAAAGATATTTACGGCATAGCGGTAACGAATCTGTCCGTAAATCAGAATTGCCCTGCGTCAATACTCAAAGCCTTGGTAAAAGGTTATTTTTCAATGGGCGGAACCCAGCTTCAGGTTACGGCAACAAACCGGGAAACTCTCCTGAAAGCACGAAAAGACCCCGAAAGCTACAGGGATCTTATCGTCAGAGTAGGCGGATATTCGGATTATTTCTGTAATCTGGAAGACAGACTTAAGGATGCCGTCATTGCAAGAACGTTGTTTTAAGTATCTCTAACAGAGCGATAAATTCCGGTTTATCTAATTAACTCTCTGAAAACCCTTGATTTTACTGGATTTTTCAGCAGTTTCATACTCATATTTAATGTATTTTCCCTTGTTTTTGCCCTTATGAGCGAAAACAAGGGAAAGTTTTGTTTTTAGCCGCCGACTACCTTGTCGAGCAGTCTTGCGGAAGTACGCTTCGCTTCCCTTGTAGCGTGAGCATACACATTCATTGTGGTACTTACATCGGCGTGACCTAAAAGCTCCTGCACATCCTTCGGTGCTGCTCCGTTGGAGAGCAGATTACTTGTGAATGTGTGGCGGAGTTGGTGGAAATGAAAGCCATCCAAACCCTCTACTTTTTGCTTTGCCCTTTTGCACATATTTCCAACCGTACTTGGAGATTCGTATGCTCCATCCGGTCTAAGGCATACAAAGGATATTTCTTTGTAGCCTTCGGGAACTTCTTCCGTTCTCGGTAAGCTGTAAACCTCATAATAGGTGCGGTCTTTTTCTTTGACTTCGCAGTAATAATTGAGGCTGTATAGCTCGCTATATTTGAAACGGTTTTTGTGCTGTTCGGCTTTGGCAGTTCGTAGAATTGCCGCCAGCGTGTCGCAGAAGTCCACTGTGCGGATCTTCTTGCGTTTGGTAGCTCCTATTTCGGTTTTGTGCCTTGTCCCGTTGTATCGCATACTGCGGCGTACCGTAAGGTACTGCTTTTCAAGATTT
>JBGVKJ010000002.1:0-13556 GCA_045123695.1 Acutalibacteraceae bacterium | reverse complement strand
ACAACTACTGACTTAATTAAAGACACAAAGGCAATCCATTACAATACTTGCTTATAAAAAATTTAATGTAATGGAGAACGAAAAAATGAAAAAGAACTTTGATAATCTTTATGAAAAGCTCGGTGGTACATACCGCGAGGTAAACGGACATCTTATTCCCGATATTGCACTTCCCGAACAGACTGACTATCAGCTTGGCAAGTATGGGCGGATGCACCTTGATTATATCAAGCTGCACCGTCGCGGAAGGTACACCACGCTTTTGACCGAAGGCAAGCTGAATGCTCGGTTGCACGAAATCGACCTTGAAGCAAACAAAATGCTTGAAATGATCATTCCCCTCCTCACTGCTGAAAGAGGTATTGGCGAGAACTTGAAGGCTCGTGATATGCTTCGTTGGGTAGCCGAGATGCACAATATCAAGGCAAGCGCGGAAGAAACCGTACTCAAGGAGGTCGTTTACAAATGAGATCTATTCTTGAAGAATTGTTCTACGGCAATATTTGCCCTAATACCGATTGCAGAAGTCATGATAAAGAAACAAAGCAGTTGATGGGGTACATAGCCGGTCATCACGATAACCTACTATCCACGCTGAATGATCAGCAGAAGGAGATTCTCGAAAAGTTCGACGATGGCTATAACGAGCTAACCGATATAAACGAGCGTGAGATTTTCTCGTATGCATTCAAGCTTGGTGCAAGAATAATGCTTGAGATTTTGTCAAACACCGAAAGTATGAGGTGAAGGTATGGATAGAACCGAATTTCTCAGCAGTGTTGGCAAAAGAATTGCAAAGGAGAGAAAGTCTGCCGGAATAAGCCAAGCAGAACTTGCGGAGCTTACCGATCTTTCGGTGAGCTGTATCAGCAAAATAGAGCGTGGCATCAATAATTTCAGTGCAGAATCATTAAGTAAAATCGCGATTGCATTAGATACTTCGAGTAGTCGATTACTCAATGAATTTTTCGAAGAAAACATTGTACCTCTTCATAAAGAGATTGAAAAATCATTGGAAGGATATTCCCGTGAGGAAATTGACGGTATAATACAGATTGTAAACATAATCAACAAAATTAAAAACGTTTAAAAAACAAGCGGGATGTATGTCCGAAGTGGATATACATCCCGCTTTATTTTTGCAAATCAATACTACTGTACTACCACTCGCCTTATCGGCTCTTTCAATTTTTGGTTCTTAAATCTAAAATATTTATGTGGTATAAAACTGCCTGTATCGAAAGTTTAGGGATTATTCGCAAATATTTGGTAAAATAATAATACCATAACCTAACGCAAGGAGAGTGTTTTATGAAAAGGATTTTGGACCCAAAACAAATGCAGGAATTTGAATTCTATTTGAGAAACGAGGAAAGGAGTGTTGCAACGATTGAAAAATATATGCGAGATGTGAGGTTTTTTGCTTCATTTGTCTGTGATGCGGAAATCGACAAGCAGAAGGTGCTTGACTACAAAGGTAAGCTTGGCGAGACCTACGCTGTGTCAAGCGCTAACTCTATGATCGCGGCAATGAATTGCTTTCTTCGTTTCTGCGGCTGGCACGATCTGTGCGTTAAGCAGTTCAAAATGCAAAGACAGGTTTACTGTTCTGAAGAAAAAGAGCTTACCCGTGCGGAGTATATTCGATTGCTTGAGGCTGCAAATGCTAAGCACAACGAACGGCTCAATCTGATTATTCAGACGATTTGCGGTACGGGTATCCGTGTGAGCGAGCTGCAATATATCACTGTCGAGGCATTGCATAATGGAGAAGCAATCGTAAACTGTAAGGGCAAAAACAGACGGGTATTTATCGTTCCGGAATTAAAGAAAAAACTGCTCTGTTACGTGAAGGAGCAGGGAATTAGTACGGGAACGGTATTCGTAACACGCGGAGGAAACCCCGTGAGCCGTCATAGTATCTGGAAGGATATGAAGGAGCTTTGCGAGCAGGCAAATGTCTCGCCAAGCAAGGTTTTTCCGCATAACCTTCGACACCTATTCGCTCGTACCTTTTACGGTATCGAAAAGGATATTGCCAAGCTCGCAGATATACTCGGACACGCAAGCATCAATACGACACGCATTTATATCGTGACAACAGGCGCGGAACACAAGCGCAAGATGGAGCATATGCGGCTCATCATATAAAAGAAAAAATCCCGATGCGAACACACCGAGACCGAAGACAACATAACGAGAGTTATGTGATATTAGATATCCGATAATTTTTTCAGATACATAAAAATTATACCACAAAGACGCTTAGAAATCAATAGGTTAGGCAAAATTTATAGGCTGACAAGATAAATTTATTAAATATTATCTAAAAAATTGCGTGACAAAAACGCCTTTCGTACATTTTTTCAAAAAAATTACGGCGAAAGGCTTTTTGTTGCGCTCTTTTTTTGTTCGCATCAAAGCGAATTTGGTAACGATTCCCACTTTTTAACCACATAACTCTCGTTATGTTGCTTTATTAGTCCGTGTGAACGGTAATCATCAAGCCAACAGAATCCTACTCAGATAGGAATTTTTTCAGGAAACCGGTGTAGCGTTCACTAATTGCCTTCAAAAAAATATCAAAATTTCTCGGTTGCGGATGAAATGGAGGGGAGAACCGAATGAGGTACGAAGCGGAAATAAAAGAGCTTCTGATTGAAAATGCCATACATCTAATTGCCGAAGGCGGCTTTGAAAAAGCGACAACCAAGGAACTTACTCACTGTGGAGGGCAACTGTCAGATTTCAAAATGAACGAGGTCTACATCTATCGATTCTTCAAAAGCAAGGAGAATTTGTATGAAGCGGCTTTTGTTCGTTTGGATACGGAATTGTTCTATGCATTCAAGCACGGCGTGGAAATCGTCGGCGGCTTTGATGACGTTGGAAAAGAAAAGCTGAGCGATTTTTTCTCTTTGGCTTGGAGGTTTGTCTTGGGCAATGAAGAGCGTTGCCGTTGTTACGTCAGATATTATTATTCAATTTACTTCAAGGGGCATTCCCGTGTGGCTCACAGAAAGCTCTTTGAGGGAATGGTTAATGAAATGGCACCGATCTTCAAGGAAGACGCGGATGTCGAAGCTATATTACACAGCGTTTTTACCGCAATGTTTGATTTTGCCATTCGTGTGTATAACGGTGAGCTTGAAGATAGTGATATCAACAGACCTCATATCTTCAACGTGCTCTATTGCATGATGGCAACATATTTCAAAAAAACAGTATAAAAGGAGGGCAATGATGGCAAAAAACAATTTTCAAAAATTAGTGTCTTCAATTGGTTCTGCAATGTCAAAATTCTTTGCTCTTTGTAAATTTGAAAAGGTAATTGGTAAAGCAGATCCAAATGCTACGGTCAAACGTGTAAACAATATGAAGCGAGTTGCCGTAATGATCGGACTGCTGATACTTGTTCTTATCATTATAATTTTAATGCTACGTGGTTGTCAAGGAGGAGAACCGTCTCACGGCTCGGTAGATATTCCGGGAAACGTTATTGACCCATTGCCGCCCGAGATAATCCCAACAGCTGATCTGGAATTTAACAAAGACAACGCCGAAGAAAACCTTTCGTTTGATGCGGAGGGGATGAACGGCGGAGATAGTGAGAGTATTCTTTACCGCGTAATTGCTACATATAATTCGGCTTTTGTTTTGAAATATGATATGACAATACGCGAGGACGAGGAATTTCAAAAGCTTGCCGAGATAATGAAGATCAAGGTCGAGCTTGTGGAAGACGATGATAGTTCGCTTTTGTATGACGGTTTGCTTTCCGCAATGTCGGCGCTTGAGTTTGATCTGAACACCGACAAAGAGACCACTGCCGAGTATTTGTTCCGCATCACGATGTATCTTGATGCTCCGCTTGGTGAGCAGTATTACGGACGAAAGCTGATGGCAGACATGTCTTGGTGGATAGAAGAGCAGGACAATATCTCCATCGCCAACAATGAGTTTACTACCGTTGCAAAGCCAACACCGCCCGACCCGCCGCAGCCTCCTGTGATCACTCTTGATTTGAATTTCACCAACGTCAAGGCTGGAGATAATACCGCTTTTGATATGAAAAACATCAAAAACGGCGACAGTCAGACGAAATACTTTGCTTTTGAAGTCACTCACGGCGAAGATATCAAAATGGATATTAAGAACACCATCGTGACTGACAGCGTACTTCACGAAGTGCTGAAGGTCAAGGTTGAGCTTGTGGGTGAGAATGGCAATACCGTTCTTTATGAAGGCCTGTTGAAGGACCTTGCCTCAGAGTACACACTTCCCAAAAATAATAGCAATAAAACAACAATATATTACAAAGTTACCGTCTTCGCAGATGGCTTGACGGAAGCATACTGCGAAACAAAGCTTGTGTGTGATCTTACATGGTCGCTTGTCGGAACGACAGAACAACTCAAGGTACCCAATAACAGCTTTGTTGCCTACGACAAGCCCGTCGCCCCGCCCGATCCGCCACAGCCGCCCGTAATTATCCCCGAGTTGAATTTCATCACAAAGAACGAGGGTGACAACACGGCTTTTGATATGAAAGACATCAAAAACGGCGACACTCAGACAAAGTATTTTGCTTTTGAGGTAACTCACGGCGAGGATATTAAGGTAGCCATCAAAAACGCTATCACGGTTGACAGCAGCTTGCACGACGTATTGAAGGTCAAGGTGGAGGTCGTAGGAGAAAACGGAAATACCACTCTCTACGAGGGTCTGCTGAAAGATCTCAATGCGGAACACTTGCTTGCCAAAAACGCAGATAACAAAACCACAGTATATTACAAAATCACGGTCACCGCTGATGGATTGACAGAAGATTTTTGCGAAACAAAACTTGTCAGTGATCTGTTGTGGTCTCTTGTCGGAACCGAGGAACAGCTCAAGGTATCCAACAATACCTTTGTTGCCTGCGACAAGCCCATCACACCGCCGGACCCGCCGCAGCCCCCGCAGCCGCCCGTAATTACTCCCGATTTGAACTTTATTACTGTCAACGCGGGCGACAACACGGCTTTCAATATGAAAGATATCGAAAACGGTGACAGTCAGACCAAGTATTTTGCATTTGAAGCGACTCACGGCGAGAATATTAAGGTCGTGATAAAAAACGACATCGTTCTCAACAGCAAGTTGGGAGATGTGCTGAAGGTCAAGGTTGAGCTTGTGGGCGAGAACGGTAATACCGTACTTTACGAAGGTCTGTTGAAGGACCTTGCCGCAGAGCACACACTTCTCAAAAACGATAGCAATAAAACAACAGTATATTACAAAGTCACCGTCACCGCAGATGGATTGACTGAGGAATACTGTGAAACAAAGCTTGTTTGCGATCTTTCGTGGTCGCTTGACGGAACGAGCGAGCAGTTAAAGGTCTCAAGTAACAGCTTTGAGGCGTACAAAAAGCCTTATACACCGCCCGATCCTCCCCAGCCTCCCGAAACGGCGACATCCATCGAGCTGACCGCAAAGGACGGATATGAGAATGTTCCCTTTGACGTAACCAATATGCTTCCCGGCGACAGCTCCTCGCAGTATTATTGCGTTTCGGTCACGCACAAAAAGGCCGAGACCGTCCGCTTCTTCATTGATGTGGACACCACACAAAAGCTGTCGAATGTGCTTAGAGTAAAGGTCGAGCAGCTTGTGCCCGATGCGGCAGACCTGTTGCTGTATGACGGACTCATGAAGGATTGCACCACCGTCACCGTAAGCGTAACGGCAAGCGCACAAACCGTCACCCCCATCTATTACCGCATAAGCGTTTATACCAATGGCGCAGATGTTGGCAACGAATACATAGGCGAAAGCCTTACCGCCAATTTCTCGTGGCAATTACAGTAAAGGAGGAAAGGGTATATGAATGAGCAGAACTTAAAGAAAAAATTGACGATGATGATCGTAACCGTTGTCCTCCTTTCCATAGGATTGACCGTTACCAGCTTTGCCTTGGCGAGCTCTATCGCGCAGGTTCGCAATAACCGATTTACCATGAGCATGGGCGTGGAGCTTACCATCAATGACGGCCAACCCGTTGTGGACGTGACCGATATGGTCTATGAGCCGGGCGGCACATACGTAAGCGAGTTTCCCATCGCCAACCTCGGCACCTTTGACGTTTGGTACCGCGTGTATTTCACAGACGTAAACGGCGCGCTGAAGGATTATATCACCGTAACCATCAAGGAAGCTGACGGAACAGTTCTCTGCAAGGGAACAATGAGCGAGCTTAGCTCCGACAAGGTGGCAGTAAGCTCCCTTGCCGCCGGTGAGAAAAAAACTCTTACCATCGAGTTTTACTTCTCCTCTGAGGCAGGCAATGCCGCACAAGGACAGTCGGTATCCTTCAATATCACCGCAAATGCAACGCAGAAGCAGAATAATCCCAATAAGGATTTCGGAAATTGAGGGAGGGCTGAATGAAAAAAGCATTACAGATAACAAAGACCGTCTTGGTTTGGATCGTTGTGGCAATTGCCGTTGGCATGATGATCTTCACGCTGATTTCAGTCAGCACCTTTGATAAGACGGAAAGAAACTTGTTCGGTTTCAAGTTTTTCATCGTAACAAGTGATTCCATGTCAGCCACCGACTTTGACGCGGGAGACATTGCCATCTCCAAAAATATTGATCCCAAAACGCTGAGAGAAGGAGACATCATCACCTTCCTGTCGCAGGATCCCAATAGCTTCGGTGAGGTTATTACCCATAAGATCAGAAGCTTGACGACAGATACAAATGGTCGCCCCGGATTTGTTACCTACGGTACGACCACCAACACCGATGATGAAACTATCGTAACACATGAGTACGTTGTGGGTAAATACGTCGGCAGAATCCCGAAGGTCGGTTTGTTTTTTCAATTTCTTAAAACAACACCCGGCTACATTGTTTTTATTCTTATTCCTTTTCTTCTTCTTATTCTTTCTCAGGGACTTAATTGTGTCCGCCTGTTCCACCGGTACAAAAAGGAACAAATGGAAGAAATGAAGGCCGAGAGAGCCAAGATCGAAGAAGAACGCGCCGAAAGCCAGCGCATGATGGCGGAGCTGCTGGAGCTGAAAGCCCAGCTCGCCAAAAAAGACGGAGAGCAAACGCCCCCCGCCGATCCCGTGTCCGAAGATACCAAAACGGACGAAACATAATAGGTGTTTAGCGGAAAAGCCGCTTTACATAGTTAGTCTAACAAAAATAAACCATAAGGAGGTAAGAAAAAATGACTAACACAAAGACAACCAAGCGCTCACTTCTCGCAAGCGTCATGGCACTGTTCCTCTGCTTCACGATGCTGCTCGGGACGACATTCGCTTGGTTCACAGACAGCGTTACCAGTGCGAACAATATTATCAAAGCTGGTAATCTTGACATCGAGCTTTATCACAGCGATAAGGCAGTAACCGATGAAAAGGTTGGCGAAAGCACCAAGCTTTTCGACGAAGTAGCTCTTTGGGAGCCCGGCGTAATGGTATGGGAAGAGCTTACAGTTAAGAACGAGGGCGACCTTGCTCTTAAGTATCAGCTTACTCTCAACGTACTCGAAGCAACTGAAATCGACGGTGTATCCTTTGCATCTATGCTGAAGGTTGCGCTTGTTGAAGATGGATTTGTTTACAACCGTGAGAACGTAGAGGCTATTGCAGCTGACGAGTGGCAGGATCTTGCAACCTTTACTCTTGCAGATAAGCTTGACAAAACAGAAAATGAAGTTTATGGAATCGTTATCTGGTGGCAGCCCTCCGATAATGACAACCTGTTCAATATGAACAATGGCAACAAGGGTAAGGAAGTTAGCGTCAAGGTAGGCGTAACGCTTGTTGCAACACAGCTTGATGCCGAAAACGATGCGTTTGGCAACGATTATGATGCGGGTTTGACACCTCCCGATGAGGAAGGAAACATTTTAGTTGAAAAGGATGGTATTCAATATTATTACACCGTAGACGGTGAATATTTGTTGTATCTTGTAACCGAGGACTATGCCGAAGAAACAGTCGTTGTTCCCGAAGGCGTTACATCCATTGGCAACTATGCTTTTTCTAAAAATACCAACGTAAAAGAAGTTATTCTTTCGTCTTCTGTAAAAAATCTTGGTCGCGGCTTTGACTCTTCTACCGTAGAAAGAGTTGTTCTGAATGAAGGCTTGGAGCAGATCGACAGCCGTGCGTTCCGTTCTACTCCCAATCTTAAGGAGGTTGTGATCTCCTCCACCGTAAAGACGATTGCGGACAATGCCTTCCAGAAGTCCGGCATTAAGGAGATCGTGATCCC
Source organism: Acutalibacteraceae bacterium (assembly GCA_045123695.1). Lineage (GTDB taxonomy): Bacteria > Bacillota > Clostridia > Oscillospirales > Acutalibacteraceae > UBA8612. The sequence continues at coordinate 5,279 of JBGVKJ010000002.1, read as the reverse complement.
CGCCTCCGTTAAGACCATCGGTGAGGCCGCTTTCGGTTCTTCTCTGATTGAAACCGTTACCTTTGAGGGCGATATCGCCATTCAGGGTTATGCTTTCCGTGGCTGCACCAAGCTGAGCACCGTTAATATGAACGGCTACAACGTGACCTTCATCGCCTCTACTCTGAATAATAGAAACTCCTGCTGGTTCTGCAACGGTGAGTCCAACAACCCCAACACCAGCAACATCACCTTTAACGTAAAGACTGATGTAATCAAGGATAGAGTTCTGGCCGCAATGGGCGCTGAAAAGAACAATACTCCCGTGAACGTTGAAATGACTGATGCTGTGTATGTTAATGATGCAGCAGGTTTGGAAAAGGCTGTTAAGGCAGGCGCTAAGGCTGTAATACTTGCTGAAGGTGATTATGCTTTGCGTTTCACTAACAACACTAACTTCAACCTTAATGATATGACTATCAAGGGATTGGGCGATGTAAATCTTGCAATCAGCTCTTCCGAGGCTTGGTATGGTCGCGTTCAGGGTAGCAACGTAACCTTTGAAAACATTCACTTCACAAGCAGCGTAGGTGCAACAGGCAAGGCGACTTATAATAATTGTACCTTCGATAGTTGGGCAATCTGTGCAAGCAGCAACAAAGAAGAGACAACCTTCAATAACTGTACAATTAATGGTTGCTTGAACACTTCTACCGATTTTAGTTCAGGTGATGTTTTCGTAAATAACTGTATAATTGCTAAGGCTGAGTATTCTGGTAGCATGACTATGAATTTCGTAAACTGCCAGATTGGCGAAATTATTATTTGGAATGCCGATACTAACCTTACAAATTGTCAAGTTACTACACTCGATACCTCTAACGTAACTAATGCGACAGTTACAATAAAATAATCTCACAATCAACTATTTATTGGTTGTAAATATCCCCCAACCCCCTCGGGGGTTGGGCGGCGATCAAAGGGCATAAAACAGTATGCTTTTGTGCCTTTTGATTGCTGTATGGTTTAACAAGTATTCTCAATGGAGAGGAGGGTCATCCTTTGAACAAAATAAAAGAATTATTCTTTGGCTCAAAGCAAGATAAGCTGACGGATAAAGCGTTTACACAAAGTATCGCCGTTTCTGTTATCAGTATTCTTGTGTGTGTTGTCGCCCTTTGCTCTGTGACATGGGCGTGGTTCAGCTCGGAAATATCATCGTCGTCGAGCAATATTAAATCTGCATATTGTGACGTTAATGTCACTGTTGTGAGCGAGGACAGTAAACTTGAGTCTATTGGTGGAAAATATAGCTTTCTCAAGGATAAAGCCTATAAAATTCAGATATCTGCGACCGGTACTGCAGAGACTGCTTACTGCATTTTGAAAATAGACGGTGTGGACTATTATACCGCACAAATTCCGACACAGACGTCTATAGAGTTTACATTGCAATTTGATGCTGAGGCTACCGAGGTGGAGATCATCACACGTTGGGGAATATCAAGTGTACCTGCAATTGATCGAGACTTCGTTAACACCGGACTGTATTTGAATTGCGAAGCGGTCGAATCGTTGCCGAATACTATTTCCGAAACCAAGCAGGATGCAGAGACAGAGGCACAGGAAACTACTGTTGCTGAAATAACGGCGGCAGAAACAACGGGTGAGACAACTTCGTTTGCCGCTTCGTCTGAAGTGAGCGAATAATCTTGCACATATTATCAAAGACTTTATGGATACAAAACAGGATTTTATATCTGATTTTAAAATGACACTTGAGTCTATGCAATCATTTGTGTCGTTTGAGGAAATCAAAGGAGCCTCGGATAATATGGTTCGCAGATTCAAGGCGGCGGTAAAAATGCTTTATGAGTTTTTACCAGAGGACAAGCTTCTTACTCGTGAACGGCTTTTAGAATGGCGAGCAGACTTAAATGAGAAGGGATACGCCTATCAGACAGTACAAAATTATGTCATATGGATCAATCTGTATCTCGACTATGTAGGGCTTTCCGATATAAGATTTAATCGCGGCAAGATGAAGGATATATCCGGAGTTGAGTTTGGATATCTTACGGCAATCGAACCAACCGATAAACGTAATCGCAAGGATGTTGTATGGCTCTGCCGATGCAGATGCGGAACAATGGTTGAAATGCCGGCAACTCGATTGATTGGAAACAACACTTTGAGTTGTGGTTGCATTTTGAAAGAAACCATTAAAAGGGCAAATAAGTATTTTGGCGGTACATCTTTGGAGCAATCTCTCAAGGAAAAAGTTGTTAGCACCCGTAGCACAAGCGGATACGTTGGTGTTACTAAAAAGAGGGATAAATGGCAAGCTTATATTGTTTATAAAAGGCAATATATAAATCTCGGAGTGTATTCTAAGTTAGAGGATGCAATCAAGGCTCGTGCGAGAGGAAAAGAAGGCGTTATGGAAAATGCTGCCGAATTGTTGAAGGTATATGAGGCGATACACGAAAATGATGAAGCTCTCCCCAACAAGGCAACCGAGCCGCAACGAGATTTTTCGTGTGAGCCGCGAGTAATAAACAATCAGCCGACTACTGCTGCAAAACGCTTGGATAATACAAGCGGTTACACCGGGGTTTCATTTAGAAAGAGTAAATGGGAGGCTCGCATTTGTTATAACAAACTGCGATATATCCTTGGACGGTTTGAAACACAGGACGAAGCGATTAAAGCAAGGCAGGATGCCGAGAAATTGCTTAAAGAGGATCCAAATGCTTTTGTTGAACATTATGAAGAGTGTCCGAAACACGCAATATAGGGGAAATATATGAGCAGAGCGTTACCTACAAAAGAAAATTTAATAGGGCGACGCTTCGGTAAATTAGAGGTGATCGGTCGCTCGGACAAGCGCGGCTCTCGCGGAGCAAGAACCGTTCCGCTGTGGGAATGCCGTTGCGAATGCGGTAATATTACATATAAGGCAACCGATACCCTCACAAATCCCGAGCTCAGTATGTGTAACGATTGCGTTGGCAAGTACGCTGCCGAAAAAATGCGCGAAAAAGCGGGCTTTGTTGACGGTACACAGATCAGTCGAATAACAAGCAACAATTTGATCGCCACAAACACCAGCGGTGTACGCGGTGTATATTGGGACAGAAGATCCGGCAAATGGCGTGCAAGATTGCGCTTTAAGGGAAAAATATATAATTTCGGTTCATATGTCAATTTTGATGATGCCGTAAAAGCTCGTAAAGAAGCCGAGCAACAGATTTACGGCGAATTTTTGGATCAGCTCAATTAAGGATACTAAAATTGCCCCTCGTGCCAACTTGGCACGAGGGGATTGTCTGTATATGAGAACTTAAAATCTCAGCCTATCAATCATCTCCCACTTTACATACTCATTGAACTTGGCAAATCGGTATGCTTCCTCGCAGATACGTCCTTTGTTGTAGCAAATGAAGAAGGTGAAATCGAGCCAAAAGGCATCTTGAATCACGGATTGGATTGCTTCAAATTCAGCTTTACCGAGATAATGCTCGTCCTTCAAAATAAGCATAGCGTAGGTAAATTCGCCGTCGTTGTGAACGAGATCAAACGTGATCGTCGCTTCGCTATCCTTGTAAGGCTGTCCGTATTTGTCCTTCTTCATTACGTTGGCGGTAAAGGTCTGCGGAGTTGGAGCAACCGTTTCGCGGTCAATGTCTCTTCGCTTGCAGAAATGGTAATATGCGTGGCGATAGCAAGCCGCAACGTATTCCTCATCGGCTACTGTCTTTATGTAAGTAAGCGCTTGGGAGATCGTCTGCTCATCAACCGCGCCGAGATTGATGTCTGTACGATTAGGATAAACAATATTAAACCAAATGCGGTAATAGGGATTGACAAACTTATATATCGTCTTATGGTGCTCATCTTTCCCAGCAGCAAGGATTCCGTTCTCAATCAGAGCGCGAATGTACTTGTCGCATTTGTTATAAGCAAATCCCGTGAACTTGCCGATGTCGCTGATGCGATTGTTGCCGAGGGCTACGGCATGGCAAATGAACATATAGCTTTCACTCCGTCGGAATAGTCGATCAAATTCATTTGCACAAAAATGTATGTACGGACTATCGGGGGATAGAAGACTTCGCAGATTTTCCTCGGTGCTTAAATTCTCGTCGAGCAGATAAACAAGTTTCGGTATGCCTCCCGTAAGTGCATAAAGTGCGAGAAGGTCATCGCCCTTTTTGTTCGGAAAGCATTTGCAGAGGTCAGCTATTGAGAAGTATGGTACGTCGATAGGTATTTCGTCGTAAGTCCATTTCGTATAGTCGGGCGGAAATTCGGGTAGCTTCTCCACGCGGGTAACGAAGATCGTCAAGATCGCGCGTCGCTTCTGTGTTGCAAAAAAATTTTGAAATGCTGTGGAGAATACGTTATCGGTCAGTATCTCATCGGCATCATCGAAAGCGAAGATGTGGAAAGTGCACTCTGAAAGTTTGTTGATGTTGAGAAACACGTTCTCCCACGTATCCATTGGAAGTGCCGGAAGGTTATGTTCGTCCATATATTTCTGCAATCTGTCTCCAAGCAAACGCAATGCCATAGGCTCATCAAGACCTGCAAACGAGAAATAGAAATGATTATGCTGCTCTAACCATTCAAGGAGAAGCGCAGTTTTACCCGAGCCGCGCGGTCCTCGAAGATTGACGTAGTGATCGTTATTCTTCCAATTTCCGAAGCCTGTGTTGTAGGATAGATAGAGTGTATCCAAGCGTTTCAGCAAATGTGTCCGTTGTATCTTCATTGCACCTCCGATCTGTCAACTCATGAGATGATAAAATTCTGTTTTCAACATTATACATCAAAATCCAATCTTTTTCAATAGGATTTTGTAAATTGAAAGTGTCAAAGTTGCATAGATATTGGTGACACTACTCACTAAATAAGTGAGCTTGTTTTGTGCAAAAGTTAGAAAATCGCAGGAAACGAAAAATAATTCTTAAAATACGGGTGTAAAAACAGTATCCTAAGTAGAGGGACAAATTAAGAGAAAAAGTCTCGGACAAGCCCTCTTACATACATATTTACATAGCGCAAACTGCGCCACGCGAATGCGTGTATTTTCCCATTCTTATTGTTTCCAAGAAGGGATATTCTTATACAATTAAATATTTTCTAAAGGAAAGCATCTTGGCTTAAAGCCGTTACATAGCGAGTACGAAAAATTTGGGGTAGCCGCTACCTCTGTTTTGTCGTACCGTCTTGTAACGGCTTTTTTGTTTTTTACTTCGTGCCAAGATGGCACGAAGCGGAAAAGGACGTGGTATGGG
>JBGVKJ010000001.1:0-75889 GCA_045123695.1 Acutalibacteraceae bacterium | reverse complement strand
CGGCGGTATTGAATTCCACGTACGCATATACGTGTCATTCACGCACTCCTGCGAATCGTGCAGGCTGTGTAAAATATTACGAGCAATACTCATACAGTAGCCGCCGTACTTGCGCTCGGTTTCACGTATTGCGTTTTCATCTCTGACAAGATACAACGCAACAATTTGTTCATCCTGCATTTTTACTTCCTCCTTTCACCCTTAAAGACAGATTTAATTACCGTTTCGTCACAAAAATAAAGCGACAGCCTTACTCCAAATCGAGCAAGGCTGTTTTTATACATTATTCTTCTATATACTTGCCGACAAACTCCCATACCTTATTAAAATATGTTACGGGATCTGTATTGACGGAAAGTGCGTGGTCAGCTTCGGGAATTGTGAGAAGCTCTTTTTCACCACCGAATGCCTCATAGTTTTTGTAAACCATTTCAAACGGCACAAAGGTATCGGCTTCGCCGTGGATAAACAGCATCGGCGTCTTTGACTTTTTGAGAGATTCAACACAAGAAGCCTTCTTGAAATCAAGGTCAATATGGCGCTTTATGCTGACCTGCGAGGCATAGAGATACGGGAATACGGGCAGATGGAACATATCGACAATATTATGAGCAAACTCATCCCATACGCTTGTATAGCCACAGTCTTCTATAGCACACTTTACGTTATCGGGCAGAGGCTCGCCTACAGCCATCATAACAGTTGCAGCACCCATTGATTCGCCGTGAAGTACAATCTGAGCTTCGGGGTCAAGCTCAACGGTATAATTAACCCAGGCAACAAGGTCAAGCTTATCAAGGTAACCCATTGTGTAAGCAACAACACCCTTCGGTGACTTGACACCCTTTACCGTACCGCGCATATATGGCATTACAAGGTTATAACCTTTCTTGTAGTACTCACGCGCATAGCGTGCCATAACACAAGGCTCGGCTGTATAGCCGTGGCATATAATCGCCCACTTGTGGCTGTCACCGTTTCTGAAGAGCACAGCCATAGGTCTGTCGCCGATTGAGTTGAGAGTTATAACATCCTCGTGAGGTGTAGAATCAAACCACTCACCTGCGCCCTCACATATATCAAAGGAAGGCTTTACAGAAGGCTCTGTCGGCTCCTCTGCAAAATATTTACCGAGTGCATCGCTGCCCTTCTTTGTAAGTACACCGTGCCAGAGCAGCTCACCTACAATCGCAGGTGATGCAGCAGCAATACCGAGCACGGTTGCACCCGTGCCGAGCAGAACTTTACTTAAACGCTTCATAACAAAAATCCCCCTTTGCATCTATAATTGGTATTTTAAACCATTTTATTCAATTGGTCAATCCAAACACCCGCAAATAGACAAATAGCACAAAAATGAGCCTTAAAATTTGTAAGTCCAACGGAGACATATATATTTGAATTTTTCCTTATATTATGTTAAAATATTTTAGATAAGCAGAAGTTGTCAAGACTTCAAATATACATATCGGAAAGGATAAAGCAAAATGAAAAAAGTCTTATCAATTGTTCTTGCAATTGCTATGCTTCTCACATGCAGTGTTATGGCATTTGCAGCAGACTCCGATCTTCCCATTCTTCGCTTTGACGAGAACGGTGAGTTCAGAATTCTCCACCTTACAGACTGTCAGGACGAATATCCTGCACACGAAGAGATGCTTCAGTTCATCGAGCACTCTATCAAAAAGTACGAACCCGACCTCGTTGTTCTCGGCGGTGACAACACTGTTGACGGCGACGGCGAACAGGAGCAGGCAGTTGCTGAAATCGTAAAGATTTTCGTTGAAAACGAAACATACTTCACTCTCGTTTTCGGTAACCACGACAGAGAGTACGGCCCTGTAGAAGAGCAGATTACACACAACGCTATTCTCCTCAGCTACTACCAGAAGTACGGCGGAAAGTACTGCCTTGCATACGATCAGGTTCCCACACTCTCAGGCGTAGCTACACACAATCTTCCCATTATGTCCTCTTCAAACCCTCTCAAGGTTGCTTACAACCTCTATATGTTTGATTCAGGTACAGGCGGCTACACAGATGAAAACGGTAACGGTGGCTACGAGTGTGTATACCCCGACCAGATTGAGTGGTTCAAGACAACGAACAAGATGTACACTGCACTCAACGGCGGTAAGGTAATTCCTTCAATGGCATTCCAGCACATCATCGTCGGCGAGATTATGGATGTTTTCTATAAGGAAAAGTCAGAAGTTCTTTTCAGCATTGAAAGCAAGTTCTGCAACGGCAAAGAGTACGACCTCACATTTGCTGATTTCTCCGCTATCAAGGACGGTATGCTTACAGAGCCTCCCTGCCCCGGTGTTGAAAACTTCGGTCAGTTCGATGCTCTTGTCGAGCAGGGTACAGTTGCTGTATTCTCCGGCCACGACCACGTAAACACATTCACAGTAGAGCTTAACGGTGTTGACATCGTTAACACACCCGGTTGCACATTCAACTCCTACGGTCAGGATTACAACCGTGGCGGCCGTCTCATCACACTCCACGAGGGTGAGACAGAGTACGATTCAGAAGTACTTCTCCTTGCAGAAGAAGCTATGGACAGCGATATCATCAGCCTCAACTTCTTCAGCAAAGTCTTCGGCATACTTATCAATAAAATCATCCTCGCTTTCTTCAACCTGTTTTAAGTTTAACTTTCATACGCTTTAATGCATTTGATTAATGAAAGCAAAATTTAACAACCTGACTTGTAAACAAGTCAGGTTGTTTTTTAATGCTGATATATGAAGTTTAAGTTAGCTTTAATCCAGCACAACAGATTTTTTCTTTCCTTTTTTATTTTTGGGAAACTCTCTGATGCGAACAACAAAATCAAGGCTGATTGCTTCAAGCATACCTGCTTTTTCTACAAGAATCGCTCCGTCGGTAATCTCTTTAATCACACCCTCATATTGATGGTCTATTGAGTTAATCAAACATTCTTTATCAATAAATCTTTTTGCAAGTTCTTTCATTTCCGTATTACCTCCTGTTTTTCTTTTCTTTAAAATTTTTCTTATAATCAATGCTTTCTTTCGTTTGCGGAGCATTACAAATATTATAATCCACAGAATTATTATCGGTATATATGTTGACGGATTCATTTACAACCTCCAATCAAATTATAATTATCAATCCTTTATAAATTTTAAAAATCCTCTGCAATTTTGAGTCCGTCGGCGATTGCTTCTTCTATTCTGTTATCAACCTCCGAAGCGGGAAGGTAATCCGTATTCTGCACCGAAATTACCTGCAACGGACCTATACCCCAAAGCCACGACAGCGCTTTAAGATACGGAGTAGCCTGCTCCAGTGCATCGCCTGTGCTGATATTCATACCTCTGGTGGTAATGTACAGCAGTTTTTCTGCCTTGCAGTTGCCGTAGCAGGTTTTATCGTCCGTCTTGAAGGTTACATCCATAATCGAGCACAGCTCAAAAAAATTCTTCAGTGCTGCAGGGAAAGACATATCCCAGAAAGGTGCAGCAATAACGATTCTGTCTGCATCACGCACACTCTCTGCCCACTGCATAACCTGCGTATCAACCTCACCGCTTGTACGCTTTGTCACAAGCTCTTTTCTGACTATACTCAGGTCAAGCTCATTGATAACCAGAGTCTGTACTTCATACTTTTGCTTTAACGCTTCTATTACGGGTGTTGCAATTCTTTTTGTTCTTGACTGCTCATCTCTGATGCAGGCATCAATGTATAACAGTTTTTTCATTCTTTATTGCTCCTGTCTGCTTCTATAAATAGAATATATCATAACGCAACCAAAAGTTCAATGATTTTAAATTCAACCGAATAGAAACAAAAAACTGCCGATTAAAACAAATGCAATGATTTTTCATTAAGGCTGTGCTATACTTTACAAAACAACACACAGGAGAAATCTTATGGTAGCAATCAAAACTGTTAACTTAACAAAGAAGTACAAAGATACTGTTGCAGTTGACAATCTGAACTTGCAAATTGAGCAGGGTACTTTGTTTGCTTTGCTGGGTGTCAACGGAGCAGGAAAAACAACAACAGTCAAAATGCTTTCCTGCCTCACAAAACCTACAAGCGGAGATGCTTTTGTAGACACATACAGCATAAAAGACAGAGCAGCCGATGTCAAACAGATTATAGGTGTTTTGCCGCAGGAAACCGCTGTTGCGCCCAAACTTTCGGTCAAGGAAAACCTTGAGTTTATGTGCGGTATATACGGATTTTCAAAAGATTATCGCAAGGCAAAAACAATTGAACTTGCCGAGCAATTCGGATTGCAAAACATACTGAATAAAAAAGCAGGTAAGTTGTCGGGCGGTATGCAGCGCAGGCTGAGTATTGCCATGGCACTTATAAGTGAACCGTCGATACTTTTTCTCGATGAACCTACTCTGGGACTTGACGTAATTGCACGCAGTGAGCTTTGGGATACGATTTGTGCACTGAAAGGCAAGGTTACCATTATCCTTACAACCCATTATATGAAAGAGGCCGAAACACTTTCTGACTCCGTAGGCATAATGAGAGACGGCAAGTTGCTGATTACAGGTACGGTACAGGAAATTATAAAAAAGACAAATGCAAACTCGTTTGAAGATGCATTTATTGCTGTCGTAAAGGAGGGATAAAAATGAAAACTCTCACCTTTTCAGGAAGATGTGCAAAAGAAATAATCCGTGAACCGCTTAACCTTTTCTTCGGTTTAGGTTTTCCCGTCGTGTTATTATTGCTGCTCAGTGCAATTCAGTCCAATGTACCGGTAAATTTATTTAGAATAGAGCACCTTGCTCCCGGAATTACGGTATTCGGTCTTTCGTTTATGACTTTATTTTCAGCAACACTTATTGCCAAGGACAGAGAAAGCTCTTTAATGCAACGGCTTTACACCACACCGCTTAAAGCGTCTGATTTCATTCTCGGTTATATGTTGCCTATTATACCCGTAGCCACAGCGCAAAGCATTGTATGCTATACCGTTTCAGTATTTCTTGGTTTACCTGTTACGTTAAATATTTTAAAATCAATTTTGATGTTGATTCCCGTATCAGTTTTTTATATTTCTCTTGGTCTTTTATTCGGCAGTATTCTCAATTCAAAGCAGGCAGGCGGAATCTGCGGTGCACTGCTTACCAACCTTTCAGCCTGGCTTTCGGGGATATGGTTTGATATTGAACTTGCAGGAGAAACGTTTAAAAAAATTGCAGATTTGCTTCCGTTTGTTCACGCCGTTGAACTTCAAAGAGCTGTAATAAGCGGAACATTCGGCAAAGCCACAACACACCTGTATTATGTTGTCGGGTATACAATAGTTATAACATTGCTTGCTGTTTTAATGTTTTTAAGGCAGATGAAAAAACAATAACGGATATCATTGTAAAAACACTCTTTTGTACGGTAGACAAAAGAGGGTTTTTACATGGAGCTGGAAACGTGACTCGAACACGCGACCTGCTCATTACGAATGAGCTGCTCTACCAACTGAGCTATTCCAGCAAAATATTCACATAACGCAGTATATTATAATAAAAAGAAGAGATTTTTTCAAGTCTTTTTTGAAAAAAGAGCACTTAGCTCTTGAAAATAATTTGCTATAGCTTTATAATTATATTAATAATGTATAAATATAAAGGTAGGAATGAATATGAAAAAATTACTTTGTTTATTTCTTGCTGCTGTATCCGTAGCTTCACTTGCAGCCTGCTCAAAGGGTTCCGATGCTGAAGGCACTACAGCCGCACCGACCAAGGCGGAATCTGCAACGGTTAAAAACTGGCCTAACAATGCATTTTTCAAAGAGATACCCTCTATCGGCGGCGACATCATTTCCTATAAAGAAGGTAAAAACGGCCAGGGCTACACCTACACATTTGAGGTAAACGATATTGATTACAACGGCCTCAAGAATTATATAAGCCAGCTTGAAGCTACAGGCTTCGCACCTTACAGCCCCAGTATACTTAACCCTGTTAAAACAGAAGATATTCTGCCCGAAGTATTGCCTGAGGGTCAGCACAACGCAATCTGGTCAGGTAACAAGCGCGGCTTCTATGTAGCTGTAAGCTGGTATGCCGATGAATATTATCAGGTAAACAACCTGCCCAAGAGCTATAACGCAAGACTCGTATTCTACTCATACAACGCATTTGCAACTGTTACAAAATAAGGAGATATAACAGAATGATTAATCAGCTTGACAAACCCTTGAGCGGTGAAACCATCGCTACAATGAAAACAAATATGGGTGATATCAAAATCCGCCTTTTCGCAGAGCTTGCTCCCAAGACTGTTGAAAACTTCACAACACACGCAAAGAACGGCTACTACGACGGTCTCATTTTTCACCGCGTTATCAAAGACTTTATGATTCAGGGCGGTGACCCCACAGGAACAGGTTGCGGCGGCAAAAGTATCTGGGGCGATAAATTTGAGGATGAATTCTGCGTAGACCTTCACAATCTCCGCGGTGCACTCTCAATGGCTAACGCAGGCCCTTGCACCAACGGCAGCCAGTTCTTTATCGTTCAGGCAGGCGAAGTTGACCCCGGCTTTATTTCACAGATGGCACAGCTCGCTGACAGAGGTTTCCCCACCGAAACCGTTGAAAACTACAAGGCAGTCGGCGGTACACCCTGGCTTGATTTCAAGCACACTGTTTTCGGTCAGGTTTACGACGGTATGGACGTTGTTGACGCTATTGCTTGCGTAAAGACAGCCCGTGGCGACAAGCCCGTTGAGGATGTAATTATCAACTTAATCGAAATCGCAACCGCATAAATGAAAAGTTCAGCATCACGCACGCTTATATTCCTTGCGCTTATGATAACGGCCTGCACCGTCATTGTCAGCGCAGTAACCGAGGAATTCGGCAAGCCGACTCCTCAGCCCAAAGAGCCGCAATCTATAATATCCGAAGAGGGGCTTATCAATATCAACACAGCCGATATTGACACCCTTATTAAGCTCAAAGGCATCGGTCAGGCAAGAGCGCAAAAAATTATTGACTTCCGCACCGAAAACGGATATTTTGTGACGAAAGAAGACTTACTGCGTATCGACGGCATAGGTCAGAAGCTGTTTGATGATATAAAAGACGATATTACCGTATAAAAAAGCACTTCACTCGTTGAGTGAAGTGCTTTTAAATTTACAGTGTTTTATTTACCTTTCTTTTCGTAACCGAATGTTGAAGCAAAAAGGTCAATCTTGAATGCTTTGATTACGGAGCTGAAAAGTCTTGAGCCCTGAACAGGCATAAGGCGGTTGAATCTGCCCATCGCATTACCGTCGAAGCCTACAACAATGTAAGACTTCTTGCGAAGAATGCCCTTGAGAATTTTGTTAACAGCCTTGTGGCAAGGAGTTGAAACCATATTGATAAGATCCATACCGTTTGTTTCGCCCTGATTTCTGAAGATATCGGTCTTTGTAAATCCGGGACAGACAAGACCTATGTAAGCTTCACCGCGAAGTTCCTCACGCATAGCCTCTGTAAGACCCTTAACAGCTGCCTTACTTGCGGAGTACATTGATGTGCCGCCCAAAGCCATAAGTGCTGCAGATGATGCAACATTTACGATTGCGGGAGTTTCGCTCTGCATAAGAAGCGGAAGCATAATCTTTGAAGAGTATGCTGCTGAATAGAAGTCGATATTGATTGACTCATCAATCTCTTCTTTAGTATAGTTGACAAGTCTGTCAAAACGGGGAAGAACACCTGCATTATTAATAAGTACATCAGGCTTTATATTGTTTTCAACAAGCCAATCGTGGAAGCTCTGCCAGTTATCATAGCTTGAAACGTCGAAAAGTTTGTAAGAAAACAGCTTTGCATAATCGCCGAGTTCCTCAACAAAAGCAACCATTTTCTTTTCGCTTCTTGCAACACCGATAACCTTGCAGTTATGCTCTTTCATAAGTCTTTCAGCAAGCATTTTACCGATACCGCTTGATGCGCCTGTAATAATTACTGTTTTGTTATCAATCCACTTTGCCATAAAAAGCACCCCGAAAATTAACATTATTTTATGTATAAAATTATATCACAGATATTATTTATTTTCAACTGTTGACCGTTTTATTTTGATATTTGTTTATTATTCCGACACAAAAACAAACAAAAAGCACCCACCGGGAGTGCTTTTTATTCGGGAATATTACAATTTTTCAATCAAGCCGACAAGCTCATCCGGTGAAGAAATAATAAATTCAGCACCTGCCGACTCAAGCGTTTCTCTGTCGCGGAAGCCCCACAGACAGCCCACACAGTCAACACCTGCGTTGATTGAAGTTTCAACATCGACCTCACTGTCGCCGACATAAACTGTAGAATCCGGGTCACTGCCCAGCTGCTTAATAGCGAGCTCAAGCATATCGGGAGCAGGCTTGCGCGCGATAGTTTCGCTCCTGCCGATTGCAAGCGGAATATAATTGCCGAAAAGCTCGCCTACAAGCTCTTGCGTGAAAACATCGGGTTTATTTGAAACAACAGCCAGCTTATATCCTTCTGTACTCAATTTATCGAGCATCTGCATAACACCGTCATACGGTGCAGTTTTGTTGCGCATATTCGTTTGATAATGAGACTCAAAGAGAGCCAGAGTTTTATCAAATATCTCTTTATCCGTACCATCGGGCAATGCCTGCTCAATAAGGTAAATCACGCTGTTACCCACCATCATACGCACTTCATCTGCGGTATGGAGCGGATAACCCATTTCACCGAGTGCAAAATTGACACTGTCTGTCAAATCGTCAAGTGTATTGAGCAAGGTGCCGTCAAGGTCAAAAATCACTGTATTTTTCATTTTTTCTTCTTACCGAAAAAGCCCTTTCCGTTGCCGTCGCCCGAAGGAGCTTTTGAGCCGGATTCCTTCTCAAACTCACGCAGAAGCTCTTTCTGGCGTGAGGTAAGATTCTTGGGCACATCAACTATAAGACGCACAAGCTGGTCACCTTTACCTCTGCCGTTGAGTGACTGGATACCTCTGCCCTTGAGCTTGAATACAGTACCGGGCTGTGTACCTGCAGGCACATCGTAGCGCACCTTGCCTTCAAGTGTAGGCACTTCAAGAGTATCGCCAAGTGCAGCCTGAGCAAAGCTGATTGTAACCTCGCACCAGACATCATAGCCGTCACGCTCAAAGAAAGGATGAGGACGCACGAGCACCGTTACGTGCAGATTACCGGACGGGCCACCGTTAGCACCGCTGTTACCCTGACCGCCTACATTGAGCACCTGACGGTCATCAATACCTGCAGGTATGTCGACCTCAAGTGTAACCTTTTTGCTTACAGCACCCTTTCCCTTACACTTCGAGCAAGGTGTTTTAATTATCTGACCCTTACCGCCGCAACGTGAGCAGGATTTTGAGGTCTGGATAACACCGAAGGGTGTTCTTTGCTGTACATTGACCTGACCTCTGCCGTGACAGTCGGGACAGGTTTCGGGACTTGTGCCCGATGCGGCACCGCTGCCGTGGCACTCGGGACAAAGCTCAATACGGGTGAACTCAACCTTTTTCTTGCAGCCCTTTGCTGCCTCTTCAAATGAAAGCGTAACGCGTGCCTGAGTGTCACTGCCTCTGCGCGGAGCATTGGGGTTAGCCTGCCTGCCGCCACCAAAGCCGCCGCCAAAGAAACTGCCGAAAATATCGCCAAGGTCGAAATCCATTCCGCCAAAGCCGCCACCGGGGCCGCCTGCACCGTAATTCGGGTCTACACCTGCGTGACCGAAACGGTCATACTTGGATTTCTTATCGGGGTCGGAAAGCACCTCGTAAGCCTCGTTAGCTTCTTTAAACTTATCCTCAGCCTCTTTGTCACCGGGGTGAAGGTCGGGATGAAACTCCTTTGCCTTTTTACGGTATGCTTTTTTTATTTCATCATCGCTCGCCGATTTATCTACGCCGAGCACTTCATAATAATCACGTTTATCTGCCAAGGTATTTCCTCTTTCATAAACCGCTCAATGAGGGACGAAAAAGCCGCCCCTCATTGCTGTTTGATTAATAAATTAGTTGTTGTCGTCTGTTACGTCTGTGAAGGGTGCATCATAGTAGCCGTTAGCATCTGCACCGGGTGCACCCTGACCTGCGTCAGCACCGCCCTGAGCTGCCTGCTGTGCTGCTGCAGCCTCCTGATAAAGGCGTACGGAAACATCGTTGAGCACCTTTGTAAGCTCTTCCTGACGGGACTTGATAAGGTTGATATCCTCACCCTTGAGAGCCTCTTTAAGCGCATCTATCTTTGCATTGATGTCTGTCTTCTCCTGCTCGGACATCTTGTCACCGTTTTCGTTAACAAGCTTCTCGCTCTGGTAAACCATCTGGTCTGCGTTGTTGCGTGTGTCGATTTCCTCACGGCGCTTCTTGTCTTCCTCAGCAAAGCGTGCAGCCTCGTTAACAGCCTTCTCAATATCTTCCTTGGACATATTGGAGGAAGCTGTAATGGAGATTGACTGCTCCTTGTTTGTGCCGAGATCCTTTGCGGAAACGTGAACGATACCGTTAGCATCGATATCGAATGTTACTTCGATCTGGGGTACACCACGGGGTGCGGGCATAATGCCGTCGAGGTGGAATACGCCAAGAGTCTTGTTATCTCTTGCAAACTCTCTTTCACCTTGAAGAACATGAACCTCAACTGAGGGCTGATTGTCAGCAGCTGTTGAGAAGATCTGGCTCTTCTTTACAGGGATAGTTGTGTTACGCTCAATAATCTTTGTGTTAATACCGCCCATTGTCTCGATACCGAGTGAAAGGGGTGTAACATCGAGAAGGAGCATACCCTTGACCTCGCCGCCGAGAACACCTGCCTGAAGTGCTGCACCGATTGCAACACACTCGTCAGGGTTGATGCCTTTGAAGGGCTCTTTGCCGAGGTACTTCTGAACAGCTTCCTGAACAGCAGGAATTCTTGAAGAACCACCTACCATGAGAACCTTGTCAATCTCGCTGACGCTGAGACCTGAATCGGAGATAGCCTGACGAACGGGATTCATTGTAGCCTCAACAAGATCTGCTGTCATTTCGTTGAACTTTGCACGTGTGAGAGTTGCCTCAAGGTGCTTGGGACCTGTCATATCAGCTGTAATAAAGGGAAGGCTGATAGCGGAAGATGTAACACCGGAAAGCTCAATCTTAGCCTTCTCTGCAGCTTCCTTAAGACGCTGCATAGCCATCTTGTCGCCGCGAAGGTCGATACCCTGCTCTGCCTTGAATGTATCTGCAAGCCAGTCGATAATTCTCTGGTCGAAATCGTCACCGCCAAGACGGTTGTTACCTGCTGTAGCAAGAACTTCCTGAACGCCGTCGCCCATCTCGATGATTGAAACGTCGAATGTACCGCCGCCAAGGTCGTAAACCATAACCTTCTGGTCGTTTTCCTTATCGATACCGTATGCAAGAGCTGCAGCTGTGGGCTCGTTGATAATTCTCTTAACCTCTAGACCTGCGATGCGGCCTGCATCCTTTGTAGCCTGACGCTGTGCGTCTGTGAAGTATGCGGGTACAGTGATAACAGCCTCTGTTACCTTGTCGCCGAGGTATGCTTCAGCATCAGCCTTGAGCTTCTGGAGAACCATTGCGGAAATCTCCTGAGGTGTGAAGCGCTTGTCATCAATCTTTACACCGTAGTCTGTACCCATCTGTCTCTTGATAGATGAGATTGTGCGGTCGGGGTTGGTGATAGCCTGACGCTTTGCAACCTGACCTACCATTCTCTCGCCGTCCTTGCTGAATGCAACAACAGAGGGAGTTGTACGTGCGCCTTCTGCGTTAGCGATAACTACGGGCTCGCCGCCTTCGATAACTGCTACGCATGAGTTTGTTGTACCAAGGTCAATACCTATTACTTTTGCCATGATTAATTACTCCTTTTATTATAAATTGAAAATTTTATATTTGTTTGTGATGCAAATCAGTTGGCAACCTGCACAGTTGCACAGCGGATTATTTTGTCGCCGATTTTGTAGCCCTTTGCGAAAACCTGAGCAATAACACTCTCGCCGAAATCTTCACTGTCGATATGCATTACTGCGTTGTGCATCATCGGGTCAAATGCGTCGCCCGACTCACCGAATGCCTCAACACCGAGCTTTTTGAAAATATCGGCAAACTGTGTAAAAATCATTTCCATACCTTTTTTGTATGTTTCGTAGTCAGCCGATGTGTTTGCGTTTGCACGCTCGAAGTTGTCGATAACGGGAAGAATCTCGCCTATGATATAGGCTTTAATGTCACCGTTGAGTGCATCCTTCTCACGCTGTGTGCGCTTGCGGTAGTTGTCATACTCAGCGGCAAGGCGAAGGTACTGATTCTTCTGCTCCTCAAGCTCTGCCTGAAGCTCGACAACCTTCTCGTCGGCTTTGTCAGCCTTTTTCTTTGCCTTCTTCTCTTTTTTCTCTTCCTTCTCTTCTGCTGTCGTTATATTTTCTTTCTCTTCCATTTTTAAACCTCCCTTTTATTCATCAAGTGTTTCGGTAAGAATCTTGCCTACAAGACCCGAAACAAACTGCATATACGGAATAAGTTTTGCATAGTTAAGACGTGTCGGACCGATTATGCCCAGAGCACCCGACCTCTCACCGTTGATATCGTAATGCGAAATGATTACGCTGGAATTGGCAAGCTGTTTGTACTCGTTTTCCGTGCCGATTTTGATATCGACATCGTCCGTGCCGCCTGCGATAAGCTTTGCAATCGGGTCACCCTTACGGAGAAACTCCATAAGCTCAAGCACATTTCCGCCAAGCTCACGGTGATTAAACAGGTTTGACTGACCTTCAAGAAGCACATCGGAGCTGAGTGCATCGTTTGCAAGGTCTGCCAGCGCTACGAAAAACGGTGACATCTCAAGTGCGTGCTCACCCAGTGACGCAACCAGAGTCTGAAGCATTACAGTGCCGATTTCTTCAAGCGGTCTGCCGACAAAGTGTGAAGCGCATACATTATAAAAGCGCTCCACCGTCTGCGGAGTGATTGGCATATCGCTGCGGCAAGCCTTACTTTTGAGCGTACCTGCCGAGGTCAGCAGCACAATCATCGCCGTACGGTTACTGACGGGCACAATCTCTGCCCTGCGGACAGTTGCCCTGTCGCCTGCCGGCATTGTAGTTATCGCCGCACAGTTAGTGAGGTTGGCAATTACTTCGCCTGCTTTTTCGAGCAGCTGCTCAGGGTCGCCACTACCGGAAGAAACCGTTTTGGTGATACTCTTGCAATCTGCCTCGTTAAGCTCCATTTTATTCATCAGCTTATCGATATAGTAGCGGTAGCCGAGAGTAGTCGGCACACGGCCTGCCGATGTGTGGGGCTGCTCAAGGTAGCCCATTTCGGCAAGGTCAGCCATCTCGTTACGGATGGTGGCAGACGAAACGGAAAAATCGAGCTCGCCCATCAGGTTTTTTGAGCCTACAGGCTCACCTGTGCGGATATAACTTTCGACTACGGCAGCAAGTATCTTCTGCTTTCTTTCAGTCATATTCAGCACCCGATTCATCCCCTTTCTGCCTTGTGCTAATTTTAGCACTCTGTTATTTCGAGTGCTAAACTATCATTATAATATATCGAAAGTCAAAGAATGTCAAGAGGATTTTAGCAATATTTTTAAAGATATCCATTATCTGTTATTTATTCAACGTTATCTTTTTAAGATTCGTCGCTTGACGCTCAGAATGACATCGGTTTTTATATACACACCGTAGGGGCGAACTGTGTTCACCCGTGGTAAAAGAGATATGCCTTTTCTCATACCTCCTTTTTAAAGGAGGTGGCACGGCATAAGCCGTGACGGAGGATTGCAAAGATTAAATGTTAATTTGCTTTTTTATAACAACCCTCTGTAGGGGCGAACTGTGTTCGCCCGAAATATGCTTCGCAAAATCCAGCTCCCTTCAAAAGGAGCTTTTGACATACCAATTTATTGCAATATAAAAACAATGTCATCCTGAGTGAAACGAAGGATCTTTAAAAACGTAAAGATTCTTCGCTGACGCTCAGAATGACATTTTCACTTTATGATGTTACTTTGAGGTCGGTTGTTGTCCAGGTATAACCGAGTTTTGTTTTGAGGGTATAGTTTGTATCGGCAGGGATTTTGCGAATTACCGTCCAGTGTCGCATACCGTCCTCGGCTATATGGCTGTAGCTCTGCGAATAAGTGAGTGTACTGCCGCTGTCGAGCAAGAACTGTACCTTCGCTATCTGCGGGTCGGTTACGACTTCAAAAGTACCGATGCCGTTTTCGTAAGTGATATCAAACGAATGTGCTTTCGGTGTATCGTAAGTGACGGCAAACGGAATAGATGCCTTGTCCCATACCTTTCCGTACTTTGCACGGATTGAGTGATTACCTTCTCCTACTCGCATATTTACAACCCAGGTTTCTGTTTCGCCGTTTGAGGTAATAGTTGCCTTGTTGCGGTCGATTGTGGTTGTGGTGCCGTTTTCACGGATAAGCTGGATTTTGCTCGGGCTGCCTGTCAGTTCAAGCTTGTAATCTCTGTTGCCGTAGGCAAAATAAGGAGTGTCGGTTGCAGGCTTGATTTCTTTTACGCCGGAAACAGGCTCAGGCTCTGTTGTGACTTTGACTGTGCAGGTGTCAACAAAGCCGCGCTCGCAGTGTGTTGCGGTGACGGTTACAGTACCCTCTTTGAGTGCTGTAATTCTGCCCGAATAATCGTCGATTTGGACTATGCTCGGGTCGCTGACAGTGTAATCGCAAGCTGTCCAGACTGCCTCGGCAGGATATGTCTTTGCCTCAAGGTCTACAACATCACCAACACATACATTCACCGTTTCTTTCGGGAATTCGATGTATTCGGCAGGTACTACGTCGGTAATGACGGTTGTGTAAGGATGCTCGCCGTATTCATCAAAAACGGAAAGGAATTCGCTGTCCGGTGCACAATGTATAGTGTCGACTGTGTCTCTTCTCGGCCAGACTTCGCCGGCATCACCGGCAGCACCTTCAAAATAATATAATGTGTTGTAAAAATCTTCTGTAGAGATATTTGACGGTACGTAGATTACGGAGCTTCTTGAGCGGCGACGATATAAAATATCAGCTGAATTATCTTCAAGTCTTGACGGAAAATAAACATCTCCGTAAATATAGCTAGCAATAATAGACGAACCATAATCTGTATCTAAATATTCACATTCGGGCAAGACGGTATATCTTTTGCCGTTTTCATCTACGTGAGTATATAGATAATCAAAAGGTTGACCGGTAATCAGCCTTAAACTTTTTGGAAACGATACAGGACAAAAAACGCCCTTAAGTGAGCTTGTATATATTGTTCTATAGCCTTCAGGTATAACCAACTTTGAAACATAATCCAAGCCCGGATCCCAATCCGGATAATAGCCATATTCCAGATATTCAGGATATTCTTCAAAAACATTTTTGCCATGATGAATATACCATGTTGCTTGAGCACCTGCATTACCACTTCCATCTTCATATTCATAACCTATAGCAGTAACCGGATAACCGCCAAGAACGGTTGGCAGAGTAAAAACGGATTTTTCAGGTCCCTTGAAATTAGTTGTAAAACTTAAAAGGACAGCTTCATTATCGCGAACTATATAAATGAAATCCGAACCGTTAACATTTTCAAAACAAAGAGGCTCATTAACCTCTCGGAAATACCATTCTGCACTATGAATCATATAATCGACATCTTCATAAGCTCCGGCAGATATATTAAAAGCAACAGTTGAAAACAGTAATATAGCCGCAAGAATTAAAGAAACTATTTTTTTGCAAAACGACATAACCGACACTCCTTTATTGTTAATTACATTTTTAATATAATACAACTCTCTTACATTGTCAACAAAACTGCGGCACCTTCCGTCACGGAAGATGCCGCATAATTATAGGATATTCGGTTGATTAAAATACGTCGTACTTGATTACAGAGTAAAGAAGTTCGGGAACAAGTGAGAGGAACTCAGGGAGCCACTCGCCAAGTGCGTATACAGCAAGGCCGAGGAATGAGGGAACAACACCGAGGATATACTCAAGCTCTGATGTTGTATTATCGCCGTCGAATGTAGCCTTGTTTTCGCCAAGCTTCTTTGTTACGGAGTACTCATCAACAAAGATTGTTTCGCCTGTTGCATCGTTTACGATATATGTCTTAAGAGTGAGTGTACCGCCATCAATTTCAACAGCCTCGAAGCAACCGCCGATATACTCTTCCTTCTCAAAGCCTACGCCTTCGCGCTGGATAACGATTCTGTCGATAAAGTCTTCATCGAGGAAATGATTCTTGAGGAAAGGACGAACCTCGTATCTCTTGCCGCCTGCTGTACCGGAGAGGACATAAGTTGTACCGTTCTCGTCAAGCTTGTTGTCTGTGAGGGGCTTTGTACGGATGTACTGATGGTCGTGACCATAGAATGCCATATCAACATTACACTCATCAAGAACATCTGTGAGTGACTTCTGGAGATAGAGAGCATCCGGCCACTTTGCATCCTTACCGAGTGAGTAGGGTGCTTTGTGGAAGAATACGATCTTCCAATCCTTATCTGTTGACTTCATATCATTCTCAAGCCACTTGAGCTGTGCCTTTGAGATTGAAAGAAGGTCGTTTGTATTGAGAACTGCAAAGTGAGCGTTGCCGTAATCGTAAGAATAGTTTACGCCGTCCTTAACCTGTACGCTCTCTGATGTGTCGAGGTTGAACATATTGTTGAACCAATACTCAACACCAAGACCGTCGTGGTTACCTGATACGGGAGCAAGTGTATAAGTTCTGTTGAGAGCAGCGAAAGCCTGGTCGTAAGCATCCCACTCTTCGTTTGTGCTGTCGTTTGTAAAGTCACCGCAGTTGGAAACAAAGTCAGCACCGGGAAGTGTTGCAAAAGCAGCAGTAAGAGTGTTAGCACCCTTCATAAAGCCCTCGTAATCACCTGCCTGAACGTCTGCGATGTTGATGAAGCTGACCTTATCGTCACCGTTATCGGTAGTAAAGGTGCCCCACTCGCTCCAGTTTTCGCCGTCGCCTACACGGTAGGTGTAAGTAACGCCTGCCTCAAGACCTGCAACTGTGAGTTTGTGCATAAAGTTGCCTTCCCACTCTTCGCAGATTACGGATTCGACAGAGTAAGCAGAAGCGTCAACGCCCTCAAACTCGATTTTTGTGTCAGTCTCTGCTGCTGTGTACCAGCAGAAGCCACGGGACGAAGAAGTGTCGCCGTTGATTACAACGGAAAGTCTTGTCGGTGCATAGACCGATGTGTCAACCTCTTCTGCATAAGCAATACCGATTGAGCCTGTTGCAAGAAGGCAGACACAAAGAACTACGCTGAGAATTCGCTTGAAGTTTTTCATTTGTGTTTTTCTCCTTTTTGTTGTATTTTATACTTTACTTTTATCCACAGCTTTAAGATGTATTACGAAGCTTGAACCGTCGGAGCAAGGCAGATTCTTGAGGTTGAGGCCTGCTCTCATAAGCAGAGCACCTGAATGCACCTCGCAGGTTTCGTCATCGTAATAATACTTATCAGGGTCGAGGCCCTTGAGCCTTACATAGAAGGTAGGATTCTGACTCTTGAGCATGGTAACAAAGGTAAAGATTGCCTCATTCTTATCCTGTGAAACATAACCCCAGGCACAGCGGTACTTGCCCTCGGTAGGATTAATGAGTCGGTAAAGGTCACCGAAATGGATTGTGTCATAATACTTGTGGTATTCCTTAACCTGCTTTTTGATAATAGCAAGGTCAGCATCGCTGAGCTTAATCGGGTCAAGCTCGTAGCCGAAGGTACCGCTCATAGCAACGTTACCCTTTGTTTCGTAGCCCGTACGGTCACAAGCGGAAACGTGAGCACCGACAGTTGAAACGGGGTAGCAGATTGAAGTGCCGTACTGAATTGAAAGGCGCTCAATCGGGTCTGTATTGTCACTGCACCATATCTGCGGTGAGAAGTAGAGCATACCGGGGTCAAAACGGCCGCCGCCACCTGAACAGTTTTCAAGAAGAATGTGCGGGAATGTATCGACAATTCTGCCCATAAGCTCGTAAGTGCCGAGGACAAAGCGGTGGAAGAACTCCTGCTGACGCTCTGCCGGAAGAAGAGCTGAGCCTGCCTCGGAGATATTGCGGTTGAAATCCCACTTGACGTAGTCAATTTTGTTATTGCTCAGAATTGCACACATCTGCTCGTAGATATTATCGCGGACATCCTTGCGTGTCATATCGAGGATATACTGATTTCTGCCGATTGAGTTTACACGCTCGGGCACGTGGATACACCAATCGGGATGAGCACGGTAGAGATCAGAATCGGGAGAAATCATCTCCGGCTCAAACCAGATACCGAACTTCAGACCGAGTGCATTTACACGCTCGATAAGGCTTGAAAGACCGCCCTTGAGCTTATTTTCGTTAACGTACCAGTCACCGAGTGAACTTCTGTCGTCATTACGCTTACCAAACCAGCCGTCGTCCATAACAAGCATTTCGATGCCGATTTCCTTTGCACGCTCTGCAAAAGCAACAAGCTTATCGTCATCAAAATCAAAGCGTGCTGCTTCCCAGCTGTTGATAAGCAAGGGGCGCTTCTTATCTTTCCACTCACCTCTTATAAGGTGGTTATTGTAAAGACGGTGGAAGATACGGCTCATTTCGCCGATACCGCCATCGGTATAAACCATAACAAGCTCGGGTGTTGTAAAGCACTCGCCAGACTCAAGACGCCAACAGAAATCCGTCGGATTGATACCCATAATAAGACGGGGTGCTGAATTGAAATCGACCTCGATATCGGCAGCAAAGTTACCGCTGTAAACAAGGTTGAAGCCGTAAACATCACCAAAATCCTCTGTAGCCTTATCGTCTGCAAGAGCAACGAAGGGATTATATGTATGGCTTGAAGAGCCGCGTTTGCTTGCAACGGACTGGATACCGTGCTCAAGATGACGTGAAACAAGCGTACGCTCCTTAGCCCACATACCGTAGTGATGAATCATATTGTAATTCATCGTCGGCAGGTCGATACAAGCACTGTATGCACGCTGAATATCCATAGCCTTATCGGATGTGTTTTCAACCTTTACCCAGCGAGTCATAGCGCCGTAATTTTCAAAAACGGTATAGTAAAGATAAACCTTTGCGCCCGTAACCTTGTCGAGAGTTTCAACCTCGAGAGTTGTTGCATCGTCATCGCTCATTGTATAGAGTGACGGCAGACCCTCGAGTGCAGGCTTACCCTTGATAATTCTGTGTGAAACATAGCGGATATCGGTTGATGCATTACCGTGATGGTTACGGATTGCAAGAGCCGAAATACGCATATCACCCGTACCGTTGCAGGAATACTCCATCGGCCAGGAGTCACAGCTGAAGCCATGTTCACCGATTGTTGCATTTGCAGGGCTGAAGGATGCGTTACAGCAACGCATTGCAAGGTCTTCTACGCCGTTATCGGGAATATAGGCACCGTAGTAGAGGTGGATAAGATAATCCTCCTCAAAAACCTGAAAGATATAACTTGAAGTTTTTGTGTCAAGCTTAAAGATTTTGTTTTCACTGTCAAAACAAATCGGCATTTGATTACACCTCTTCCTTTTACTTAAGAATAATATCAAACAGTCGCTCGGCAGACTTACCGTCGACCATATTCAGATTAATGAATTTAAACTTCTCTGCCTTGTCAGACACAGCCGCATTCTTTATGCAACCGACAAGCTCCGCCGTATTGCCTGCGGTTTCACCCGGCACATATGAGCGGTAATCAGAATAAAACGGCCTGCCTGAAGTATACTCATCAAGGTCAGGTACAAAGAAAACACAGGGTTTATCGAGCAAGACAAAATCCATACAGACTGAAGAATAGTCGGTAATGAGCATATCGCTTATTAGGGTCAGGTCGTTTATACTCTTAAAATCCGTCACATCTATTGCACCGTCAATCCTTGATTCACCGTGAATCTGCGGATGAAGCCTCACAAGCAGACAATGTGTATCGCCAAGCTCTTTTTCAAACAGCGAATAATCGAAGGACGAAAGGAAAACCTTGTCAAGCTCGGGGTCATCACGGAAAGTAGGAGCGTAGAGCACGATTTTCTTGCCCTTGCACTGCGGATACTTCTCTTCAAACTCAGCACGGAGTTTTTCCGCATTGTCAGCCCTCAGGAGCACATCTGCTCTGAGTGAGCCTACGGGAAGAACCTTTGACTTATCGACACCGAAGGCACTTGCATATATATCCTGAACCTCGGTTGAAGAACAGGTGACATAGGTCAGCTTACTGTTTGCCGCAATTTCACGCGTGCGGATATCGGCAGGCTGTTCAATATCCAGTCCGAACTTTTTGAACGCACCTTCCGCGTGCCAGAGCTGTACTATAACAGCTTCCTTGCTAAAATTCAGGTAGCCGAGCGGCATAAAATTATCATTCATAAAAACATACTTTGCAGTTGCAAGCAGATATGCTTTTTTTGTGAAGAAAACTATCGCCTTAGGCACTGAAGCAAAATCGGCGTGAGAGATATGACCGATATCGTAGCCGCCGCGTTTTTCAAGCTCTGATTTTACTTCGCCGAGGCTGTCGTTAAACGAAGCGTTGTGCGGCGAAAGCAACACAACCTTGTTTGACTTGATGCCAAACAGGGTGCGTGAAATATTGAAGAAAAGAGCGAACAAACGGTAAAATAAACTTTTCATTATTTAGCCCAATCAATAACAGTTTTGCCGAAGCTGCGGTGATAATCAAGGTCGAAAGCACGGTGAATATCGGGAATACTCTCAACTCTGACAACATCGCCGACGAGATTATCCAGATAATTGACAAGCCGCGGATGCTCACAGCAAAGCTCGACAGCCTTTGCAAAATCCTCAACACCGCTGCGTGATGAGCCGAAAAGGCGGAGACCTTTTTCGAGCACCATACGGGTGTTGATACCGACATTATTCTCGCTTACACCCATAAGGGAAATTGTACCCTCGGGGTTGATAAGGTCGATAATCTGGTTGATTGCAGGCTGACATCCACCGCCGCCTACACACTCAAAAGCGTGGTCAACCGAAATGCCTTCGGGCACGTGGTCAACATGGTAAGCAGCTTTTGCAAATGAGAAGTATGACAGCTTCTCCTCTACCGTACCGAATATATAAAGCTCGGTTTCGGGATAGAGGTAGTGCATAATAAGTGCAGTTATATAGCCGACGTTGCCGTCACCCCAGATGCCGACTTTATTGCGGCGTGAGTGAGCAATTTTGTCAAAGCGTGATATTGCGTGCACGCTGACGCTGATAAGCTCGGTGAATGACGCAACATTCATATTCATATCTTTCGGCAGCTTTACCACTCTGTCGGGTGCGGCAGTGATGAAATCCTGAAGGAAGCCGTCGTAACCGCTTGAGCGGAAGTAGCTGGAGCGCAGATAATTCTCCGCCACAACACTGTCAGTTTCTGTAGGAGTATTGGGCACGGGCACAACAAAGTCGCCTACCGAATATGTGCCGGTAGGGTCATAGACAACCTGTGCCACACACTCGTGGGTGAGTGCCATAGGCAGCTTTGCCTTGAGCGCTTCGGGTGAACGCATACCCTGGTAATAACGCTGGTCTGCCTTGCAGACAGAGACCTTATAAGGGCGCATTATAACCTCACCTGCGGTAAGGTCAATCTCCTTATAGGCAACCTCTATCATTCTGGGGGCAACCAACTGATATACAGCATTAATCATTTCTTATCCCTCTAAATCTTCAGCCGCACCGATAAGTGACTGTGCAACCTTCATATCAAACGGATATGTGATTTTGATATTGAAAACTTCGCCCTTAAGCACGTGCACATGCTCACCCTTGAGCACATACATCTTGCAGGCATCCGTGAGGATATTCTTTTCCTCATCGGTAAGCGACTCAAAAATCTCTTTAAGTCTCTTTGCCTTGAAGGACTGCGGAGTCTGACCCTGATACATATGGTCACGAATCGGAATTGAGGTAATAGCCTCGCCGTCGCAGCTTTCAACTATAGTATCGGCTGCGGGCACCATAGTATCACAAGCGCCGTACTTTACGGCAAAATCGATATTCTCATCGATAATTCTGTGGGTTACGAAGGGACGTACGGAATCGTGGGTTACAACAATTGTATCATCATCAAGGCCGTAATTCTCTTCGATATATACAATAGCATTCATTATTGTATCGTTTCGTGTTTCGCCGCCGTCGATAACAACGACCTTGTCGGTATCACCGAGGTTTTTGGTGATGAGGTTGCGTGCGTGCTCAACCCATGACTTGTGGGTGGGCACGATAACTTTTTCGAAGCGTGAGTTTACAAAAAACTTTTCGACGGTGTGCACAAGAATCGGCTTTGAGCCGAGCTTCATAAACTGCTTGGGCATATCGGTGTTACCCATTCTGCTGCCCTTACCGCCTGCAAGTACAATGGCGAATACCATAATATCATTCCTTTATAAAAATTAGATTTATTGTTTACCTTTTACTCTCTCGTCGTAAATATCGCAGACCTCGTTGACGTCACCGTTTGCGATTATTTTACCGTGGTCGAGAATAATTGCCTTTGTGCAAAGGCGGCGCACCTGAGCGGTATTGTGTGAAACAAAGAGCACCGTAACGCCCTTGTCAAACATACTCTTGATTTTGTTCTCGCTCTTGATACGGAACTTTGCATCACCGACGGAGAGAACTTCGTCAAGAATAAGAACCTCAGGCTCAACCGCCGTAGCGATTGCAAAGCCAAGACGTGCTCTCATACCTGAAGAGTAATTCTTGACAGGTACATCTATAAACTCGCCAAGCTCGGAGAACTCAACAATCTCATCGTAGCGCTCCTGAATATACTTACGGGAATAGCCCATTGTAGCACCGTAGAGATAGATGTTCTCGGCACCGGTATAGTTCATATCAAAACCTGCACCAAGCTCAAGAAGCGGAGCAATTACGCCGTTGACCTTAACTGAACCCTTGGTGGGCTTGAGAACACCGGCAATAACCTTGAGCATTGTACTCTTACCTGCACCGTTGAAGCCAAGCACGCCGAGTCGCTCACCCTCTTCAACTTCAAATGAAATATCGGTCAGCGCCCAGAACTCGTTATAGTGAAGCTTACGCGTAACAAGCTTTATGAAATATTCTTTTATATTGTCAACTTTTTCTTTGTTAAGGTTGAAAAGAATACTTACATTATCAACCTTTACTGCTTTTTTTGCCATTGACAGTTACCTCAGATGTGAAGAATAAACTTATCCTGCTTCTTATGGAAGAAGATGAAGCCGATAACAAGTGTAAAAATTGCGAAACCTGTCGCATAAATGAAGTGATTCCAGTTCCACATTCTGCCGAAAAGCACGCAATCGCGGAACATCCCAACAATAGAATAAAGCGGATTTGCCATAAGACAGTACTTAACGAACTTATGAGCACCGAGTGAATCGGGATGATAGAAGATGGGAGTCAGGTAGAAAAGAATCATACAGAAAACTTCATAGATATACTCAATATCTTTGAAGAAAACGTTGAGCGTTGCAAGAATCATACCTACACCGAGTGAAAGTACAAGCAGAATAATAATAGGTACAATTGCAAGTGACACATAGCCGTTTATAATTATGATTTCATCCGTAAAGCACTTGAAGTAAATAACCATAACAACAAGCACAAGCAGTGACATCGCAAAGGTTACGAAGTTTGCAAGAACGTTTGAAAGCGGATAGATGTATTTTGGCACATATACCTTTTTGATAACGCTTGCACTCAGGCGGATTGAACGCATCGCACGCTTTGTAGACTGAGTGAAAAACTCATAGAGAAGACGGCCGCAGAGAAGGTAAACCATATAACAGCCGACATCTGCACTGCGCTGACCGAAGATGCCGCCGAAAACGAGAGCAAGTACGATACTTGTAAGCAACGGCTGAAGGAAGGTCCAGAAAATGCCGAGAACTGAGTTACGATACTGGAGCTTGACGTTTTTACGCACTATCTCCTGCAGGAGAAAGCGGTATTTCCAGAAATTTTTAAAATAACCTTTTAATCTGTTCATTCTTATTTACTCCTGTTTGCAGGCTTCGCCCACTTGATAAAGTACTTGAACATTGACGAAATCTGCACAAGCATAAGCTTGAAATTCTTTTTACTCTCTCTGCCCCATACATGGTAAACCACTGCCTCGGGGTAGAATACAGCCTTTGCGTGACGGCGTACGGTACGGGTAATATCGCAATCCTCAAAATACATAAAGTACCTGTCGTCAAATCCGCCTATCTGCTTGAAAAGCTCGGTGCGGAACATCATAAAGCAGCCGGTTGCGTTTTCAATTTCGCAGGGCACATCAAGATTCTCGTCGAGCATTGCGTACTCTCTGAGCAGCTTGCCGGGCTCATCTTCACCGCGCATACGGCTTGCAACAAGATATTTGATTTTGGGGTTGCGCTTGCCTAAAATCTGCATTCTGCCGTCGGGGAAACAGATTTTTGGTGAGAGCAGACCGATTTCTGGGTGCTCATCCATATAAGCTGCCATTTTTGCGATAACATCATCACCGACACTTATATCGGGATTTATAACACAGTGATATTTAGAATCGATAACCGACAGCGCGTTGTTGTGACCGCTGCCGAAGCCGTTGTTTGTATGCGGCTCGTAAACCTCAACCTCGGGGTACTTCTCTCTGATATGGTCGGGAGTAGTGTCGGTTGACATATTATCAACAACCATCAGCTTGAATTCTACACCCTTGGTATGCTCAAGCAGGGTTGATACAGTTTCATCTATGCTGCTCATATTGTTATGGGTAACAATACAGCCTGTTACATAGCTCTTAATTTTTACCATTCCTTTCACCTGAATGCGCAGATACTTCTGACGATACTGATACGCCATTTAATCTTTTGCGCAAGGCTTGTTTTGCCGCCGGTCATACTGCCGGGATTTCGTCTGTAGAGCAGAAGCGGCTCATCTATAAATTCTACCTTACCGACTTTTTCACTCACAAGGCCGAGCCACTGGTCGTGCATCGGCAGAGAATCGGGAAAAGGCAGAGCGGCAGTAAATGCCTGCCGTGTCAGTGCCATACAGGCACCTGTATAACAGTTTTTGATTATATTGTGGAGTATACCGGGCTTTGCGCCTCTGTCCTCAAAAAGAGTTTTGCCGCTCTTATTGAGATTTTCATCGGTGATATACGCATTGTGAAGCACACAGCACGCACCGCCCTCAACAGCAGCCAGCACACGCTCAACCTTGTTGTCAAGCCATACATCGTCCTGGTCGCAGAGGAAAGCAACATCACCCGTACATTCACGCAGAAGAAACTCTTTGTTTGCATCAACACCCTTTGCAGGGCCGTGGATATAGCGTATACGGTAATCGCTGAGGAAAGGCTCGATTACGGCATAGGTGTCGCCGTCGGGCTTATCGTCGGAAATAATGATTTCATCGTCCGCACCAAGCTGAGAAACGACAGACAAAAGCTGTTCTTTTATATAAGCTCCGCCATTGTATGCGGCAATAAGAACCGATACCTTCACAGTTTCTGACACCTTTCCGCCCGAGGGAGAGCCATACTTCCCCTTACCCCGAACCGATTCAGGGTATACAAGCACATTATAATTAGAGTGATTTTAGCATACAAATGTTAACAAACTATTAATAACCAAGTTTATTCATCAATGATTCATAATGATTTTTGTCGAACCAGCCCGTTGTATGCAGACTGACCGAACCTGATGAAAGGATTGAAATGCGGATTTTACCTATACCTTTGCGCGAAAAAAACATATTTGTTTTATATCCCGCGGTCTGAATGCTGTCATACTTAAAATAGCCTTGTGTAACGGAAAAAAGACCTCTTGAATAAGAAAAAACATTATCATCTGCGGCAAGTGTCTTTGCACGATAGCTGAACACCGCGAAAACAGCACCAAACAACACAGCGGCAACACTCAGCAGAATATGAACACTGAGCACTGCAACCGCAACAACACACGACAGCAGAAGATAAAAGCAAAGCGAAGCGGCAATACCTGCTTTATGCGATTTGACAAGCTCTGCACTGCACGAAAAATCGGGAGCACATTCACCCAGTATGCGGTCAAGCTCCTGCTTTTTGACAAGCAGACAAATCTGCGGAGTTTCGTGCTTATCGTTACCAAGTCCGACAACCGCAACTTCCGCACGGTAGTAGCCGAAAAAGCGTGCCAACAGCGGACGGCGAACAATAACGGCATTAACTTTATTTTTATCAAAAACATACTGTTTCTTCTTAAGCAGACCCGAGGTAATGAAAAAGCTGTTATCATCCCTCTCAACCTTGAAGCCGTATGCCGACATAAACTGTGCAACAATACCTGCACCCCAGCTCAGAACAGCAAGTGCCGCGGCAGGCAAAACGCTATATAAAACGTCAGAACTTAAAGCAAGCTTATCTACAGGTACGCCAAGAGCGAGCAGTGCAAAAAAAATCAGAATCTGTACAATCGGCTGACCGAAGAGTACATCACGCACTACCTGACCTACTGTAAAAGAGCAGACCACTCTGCGTGCAGCAGGCTGAGAATCTTCAACCTGAACGGTCGGCTGATGAGTAAGCTCCCGTTCAAAAGCCTTTGCCTTTGCAAGGGGAAGCACAAAAATAAAATCCGTCTTATTTGCGGTAGCCGCAGAGTTGATATCGAGCTTGATTTTTGCCGTACCGACTATACGCTCAAAAAGACTGCGCTCAATATTAACCGTTGAAATACTGTTAAGCGGCAGACGGGATGTACGGTGCATCAGCGTACGCTTTTCAACAACAAGATAACCCGAATCAATATAAAATACGGTTTTGCTCCAGCGCAGAATCAGCCACACAACAAGCACTAACAAAAGCAAAGCCACAATGATATTTACAGGAGCAGGAATTCTGCCTGCAGCAGAATAACGCAAAAGCTCCGAGAGGCTGACACCTCTTCTGAGCTCTGCCACAAGGTCAAAAACCAACGAAAAAGCACCCGTAATCAGTACAACACCGACAGCGCCTATCTGCTCTAAAATTATTGTAATATGATTTCTCGTCGGCTTACTGAACATCGCTGTTGCCTCCGATTTTTTTACCGACCTTTTCGTTGAGATAAAGCGCAAGCTCCTGCGCCTTATCTTCATCGAGGAAGCGAAGCACTGCGGTTGAGCCTGCAGTTATAACAGACACCTTTGCAACACCGAAAGATGTATCGAGAGGGCCGCGTGCAACATTAATCTGATGGATTCTGTTTACGGGCACTACAGTACGCGAAACAAAAAACACACCGCAAACTATCTCCACTCTGTCGGGAGTGATGATGTACTTATACCGTTTGAATCTGAGTACGGGGAAAACAGCCGCCCAGACTATTGCAACCACTGCACAGCTTACCAAAACCGCAACCTTTACCGCACCGTAGAGGTCGCCTATAATAACAGCTGCTATACCGACAGCAACCAGCAAAAGGCTCTGCATAAGCGCAGTTGCAGTCATCAGGTGTTTTGCTTTTTTACTGAGTGTTTTGTATTCCATATATTACTCCTTCGGCTCAATACCTGCCATAATTCCTTCAGCAACAGCACGAGCATACTCATCAAAATTTTTGTCAAACAGCTCATTATCGCGCGCTGTTGTTATAAAGCCCATTTCAATAAGACAGCTTGGCATATCGGTGCTTTTGTTTACGACATAATCGGCATTGGGATTGCTCTGATACCCGCGCTTTACACCTCGGTTTTTACCGAAGCCGACCTCATCAATTTTATCGAGTATCTTTGCGGCAAGCTTCGCCTCATAATTAAGCGAATCGCTTCTTATCCATATCTCCACTCCGCTCACATCAGTATCTGCACTGTTACGGTGAAGCGATACAAAATACGTAGCGTGCTTTTTATTTGCAAACTTTGCTCTGTCCTCAAGGCTTACAAATTCATCCTTTGTGCGTGTATACACAACCTTTATACCGTTTTCCTCAAGAATTTCACCAACGGCAAGCGCAAGACGAAGGTTATCATCCTTCTCATATCTGCCCTCATAGGTTGCACCTACATCACTGCCGCCGTGACCTGCATCGATACATATTATCGGCTCACCCGACGGTGCAACACTGCCTATACGCAAGAAAGAAAACGCCGTAAGACACAGTATTCCGACGCACAGCACTACGAATACAGTTTTAAACTTTCGTCTGTTTAAATTTTTACCAAATATATTTCTGATCATTCCACACACTCATTAAAGAGAATTTTTGAGTTCTTTCATAACTTTGCTTGCAATCGGCACGGCTACATCGCTTCCTCCGCCGCCGTTTTCAACAAGCACCACAATTGCATACGGGAAATTTTCATCTCCGCTAAAGCCCATAAACCAAGCGTGCGATGCTTCGCCTGCAACCTGTGCAGTACCCGTCTTACCGCCAAAGCTCATATCGGGGAAAAGGGCATCGCCGTAATTATTTATAACATTATTCCTCATCATCGTCTTAACCTGCGATGCCGTAGACTTCTTTATAAGCCGCTCGGTTACCTCTTCTCTTTTTTTATCAACAACAAAGTAAGGCACGGGGGTTGAGCCGTCCGAAGCGACACTGCCTGCAACCATCATAAGATGAAGCGGATTTACAAGAGTCGTATACTGACCTATCGATGCCCAACCGATATCGATTTCAACTGCACCGTCAAGGCTGAAGCGGCTCTTCGCCGTATTTACACCGCTTACGTTAAAGCTTCTGCCAAAGCCCATTGAAGAAGCTGTTGACTCGAGCGTATCAGCACCCATGGCAATACCCATTTCAGCATAGGCACTGTTGCACGACTTAGTAAATGCTGTACCGAAGCTGATTTTGCCGTGAATTTTGTTACATATAATTTTGCCGCCCTGCGCTGTATCGAGTTCACCTGTACAGTTGAATTCGCGGTTTTGTATATCGGAAAGATTTTCAATCGCGGCAACCGTGGTAACCGTTTTGAAGGTTGAGCCGGGAGTAAAGAGACCGTTGAGAAAACGGTTCATATAAACCGCCTCATACTCATCCTTTGAATCCATATCATCAGGCTTGTTTTCGGGGTCATAGGTAGGCGCGGAAACCATACATACTATTTCGCCCGTCTTGTAGTTATAAACACCGATTGCGCCTTTTTTTCCACCGAGTGCATTGTAAGCTTCGGCACAAAGGTCAGCATCAATCGTAAGGCTGATATCATTACCCTCACCGGTATTGATAAGCGTATAAATTCCGTCGACAAAGCTGTAGCCCGTAAGCATATCACGGCAAACGGTATGTGCACCCGAAGAAATATAACCGTAGGTATCGCCGACAGTGTGAAGCGTAGCCATACGCACTGTTTTATCGGAGTTGAAAACTCTTTTGCTGCCTTCGGTTTCAGCAAGCACCACACCGTTGCGGTCAAGAATCTTGCCGGCGATTTTCACTTCATTACCGGAGTAAAGATGACCGTTGACACGGCTTGTCGCCCAGGTTTCACCCTCGAGAAAAAACTCCGCACCGAGTATTGCAACGCCTGCTATAAAGGCAAGTATTATCGCAAGCAACACATACGCACGCTTTGTTACCGTATTCATAAATCAGTCACCTTCCTTTTCTTAAAATTAATTTTGTTGATTTTAATTATCATCCATCTGTTTTTCAAGTATCGGATATGTTTTTATATCGGAGCTTTTAATAAACGCAAACAGTGCCCACGAGCAAATCATACTCGTACCGCCGCGGCTTACAAAGGGAAGTGTAACACCCGTAAGCGGAAGCAAATCCGTAACGCCGAAAACGTTAAGACTCAGCTGCACAAGCAGAAGCGCCGCAGATGCAACAGCCGCAATTGAGTAAACCGTTGAGCGTGCGTGGCGAGCAAGCCTGAGAGCGTAAACCGCAACAAAAGCGAAGCAAAGAATAACGCAGAAACCGACAATCAGACCCCACTCCTCACAAACAACACCGAAGATAAGGTCAGTTGTAGAAGCAAAAACGTTTCTGAGTCTGCCCTCACCTATTCCGAGGCCGAAAAAGCCGCCGCTCGCAGAATAGCTGAGAACTCTTGTCTGCTGATATCCGCCTTCGCTCGCATACTCCCACACATGTCGGTATGCCTCAAAACGTGATGCGACATAAGGCTTGAAATAAATAATAAGACCTGCACCGAGCACAGCCGCAACGCTGATAAGACCTATTGTCTTTATATCGCCCGAGCGCATAAAAGCAATAACAAGGAATGTTGAGAAGAATATAAGTGCAGTACCGAAATCCCTCATAAGGAAAAGCGCACCTACACAGCCGAGAGAGAATATCAGGTAGCGTGTAAGACTCTGCGTAGACTGTAGCTTTTCAAGCGTAGCTGCACCGACAAATATAAACGCAACCTTAACAAGCTCCGACGGCTGAATCGAAAACGAGCCGATAGTTATCCAGTTGAGTGCGCCGTTGACCGTTTCTGCCATAACGAGGTTGACACCAAGTAAACCTACAGCCGCAACGGCAACAGGTATACGAAGTGCAGATATAACCTCAACATTACGCATTATTGCAAGCAATATAATAAACGCCGCAAGGCCTATAAGAATTGCCACAAACTGCTTAAAAGCATAATCGGGATTAACGCTCGCAACGGTAACCAGGCCTACACCCGAAAGCGTAAAAGCTATTATCTCAAGTTCGGTTGCACGCTGCTTTGCAAATGCACGCGCACAAATAAAATACAACCACTCTACAAGAAGGAAACCGCCGAAAACCGTAGCAATTTCCAATGCAGACTCCTCTGCATCAGCAATTACCGGCATCATAGAAATCAGCTGAAACATTGTTGCAAAAAGAAGCATAGTCATCCAGCGAAAATGCCGTTTCGGTTTAGAATATTGAGATTTCGGAGCAGTCTGCTGCACCGAATCTGTCTGCGGTTGTCTTCTTTGTCCGTTACTGTTTGTTGCCAAGCGTTTCACCTCCCGTAAATTATTTTCGTCCGATTATTTTCTGCGGACTTTATACCGCTCATTAAACACAAATATTGCACCGCCAAGGCTGATTATATCGCCGCTTTTCAGTCTGCGTCTGCCGGCAGACAAAGTGCGTGCATTGAGCTTGGTACCTGTTGAAGAGCCGAGGTCTTCGATAAACCAGGAATTACCGATTTTATAAATCTTTATATGCTTTGAAGCAACCGTGGGATATCTGAGCTTGATATCGCACTCGGGTGAGCGGCCGACAATACAGCTTTCGCAACCAAGCACATAAGCTTTTTCGGATGCTTCATCGATAAGTGCCGGCATAAAACCGACAGCTTCATTACCGTTACGCGCAGGTGCACGCATCGGAGCACGCGCGGCAACTCTCGCCTGCCTCATACGCTCCCTTTCTTTTTCGCGTTCAAGGTCATCAACATCAACATCAAAAAATTCATACCTTGCCGTGCCGAAATAAATCTTGTCACCGTGATTGAGTTTGACGGGCTTACCTATTTTTTCGCCGTCTACAAAAACGCCCGTACGCGATCCGGTATCGGCAACAACCCAACCCGTGCGCCGCTTTGAAATTACAGCATGAAAACGCGAAACGGTTGCATTTGTAAGTATAACATCGCAGGTAGGACTGCGGCCGATTGAGTTTTCCCAACGGGTAAGCGGAATCTTTTTGTTGGTTTTTGTTTCTACAAGGTAGGAGCCGACCCTTGAGCCGAAGTGCCTTGTTACAAGTGAAAAAACACAGCTGCCGATAATCAGCAGTGCAAGCCCTGCAAGCAGATATCTGCTTGAACTTGCGATAAAATCAAATACAAATTCAAAATCCAACGGTAAGCCCCTCCTTCCTCTATGCTTTTAAAATATACTTATATAAATAATATTGTAATATTAATAAGGCAAAGTGTCAATAGCAACGATTTTGATTGACATTTTTATAAGTTGAATTTATACTGAATATAATCTTGATTTTGTTAAGGAGATTTAATATGAGCATTACAAAAAGTGTTTTCGGCACAATGCCTGACGGCAGTGAAGTACTGAAATATAAAATCCAAAACGCAGAGGGTTGCTTTGCAGAGTTTATCACCTACGGCGCAACCTGGCTGAGCGCATTTATGTACGACAAGAACAATACTCTGCAGGATGTACTCCTCGGCTTTGACGATATGGAGGGTCACATCAACCGCTCAGATTATCAGGGCCAGTGCGTCGGCAGATACGCAAACCGTATCGCAGGCGGTAAGTTTACCGTAAACGGCACCGAGTATCAGGTTGACTGCAACGAGGACGGCGTAAAGAGCCTTCACTCAAGCGGTGAATTTGCACACGCAAACTGGTCTGCAGAGGAAATCGGTGACAACAGTGTTGAGTTTTCCTTCGTTTCACCCGACGGCACATACGGCTTCCCCGGCACACTTACAGCAAAGTGCCGCTACACACTTACTGACGACAATCAGGTTATTATCGAGTACAGTGCCGTATCCGACAAAGCTACCATAATCAACTTCACAAACCACGCATATTTCAACCTCGCAGGCTGCAACAGCGGTGATGTGCTCGGTCATATTCTGTGGATTGATGCCGATGCATTCACACCCACAACACCCGACAGCATTCCGACAGGCGAAATCCGCCCTGTCGAAGGCACTCCTTACGACTTCCGTGAGGCAAAGGCTATCGGCAAGGATATCAAGGCTGATTACGACCAGCTCACAGCCGCAAGAGGCTACGACCACAACTTCTGCCTCAACGCAGGCGAGCACGACAAGATTACCGTTTATGAGCCGACAAGCGGCAGAACAATGTCCGTATGGACTGACCAGCCCGGTGTACAGCTTTACACAGGCAACTTCCTTGACGGTACGAGAGCCGGCAAGGGCGGCTGTCCGATGATTCAGCACGCAGGCTTCTGCCTTGAAACTCAGGTTTATCCCGATGCACCCAACCACGATAACTTCCCGCAGTGCACATATCAGGCAGGAGAAGAATACAAGGCAAAAACTATCTACAAATTCGGCATAAAGGAATGAGTCTCAATTGACAAAGAAAGAAATCGCTCTGTTTGCGGTTGAGCAGCTCAAAAAGGACTACCCCGATGCAATATGCTCACTCGATGCAGACGATCCCGTACAGCTTATAATCGCAACAAGGCTCTCTGCACAGTGCACGGATGCGAGAGTTAACCTCGTAACACCCGAGCTTTTTGCGAAATATCCCACACTTGGCGACTACGCTTCGGCAAACATTGAGGATGTTGAAGCAATAGTGCGTCCCTGCGGATTCTACCACATGAAGGCGCGTGACATAATCGGAATGGCACAGATGATACGCGATGTTTACGGCGGCACAGTGCCCGACACGATAGAAAAGCTTACAAAGTTACCCGGTGTCGGCAGAAAAACCGCCAACCTGATTGTAGGTGATGTTTACGGCAAGCCTGCAGTTGTTGCCGATACACATCTGATTAGAATTTCCAACCGACTCGGTCTGGTGAACACAAAAGACCCGCTCAAAGTTGAGATGGAATTAAAAAAGATTTTACCGCCCGAAGAAAGCAACGACTTCTGCCACAGATGCGTACTCCACGGCAGAGCAGTGTGTGACGCACGCAAACCCAAATGCGAAATATGTAATCTGAAACGAGTCTGCAAAACAGCTAACGAAAAATAACAACCAAAGGCACTGTAAAACTTTCGTTTTTACAGTGCCTTTTTTACATCAAATTCACAAAAAGCCTTGCCGCGTGTTTAAAAACATACACAGCAAACGGCAAGAAAGATTAGCAAATCTTCCTCGTTGTGAAACTATATTTTATTGAAATATTCTCCATTACTATCTATATTAACAATCATTTCTCACCAAGAGATAATATAATATTCTTTACACTATCATACTGTTCATCCGGCAAATCTGCTAATTGATAAACAACCTCAACAAAATCAGCATCTATCTTTAATTGAGAAAGAGCTTTTGCAATATCATCTTTCTTTTTTTGCGCCGTTTTCATCTGCATAGATACATCAAACCCGAGCAGCCATGCCTCACTAACATTTAATGCATTAGCAATTTTGCTCAAACGTTCAGCTCTTGGTTGCGATTTACCTGCCAAATAATAACTAATTGCACCTTTGGGAACACCACTTTTCTCACTTAGCTTAACTGCTTTAATATTACAAGAAGCCATAGCGTCACGCAAGCGGTCTTTGAACTCTGCTGACCTTTCTTCTTTTTTCACAAGCACATCACATCCTTATCACAACACAAGAAACGATTTTCTGCATTATCATTTTTTATTATATCATTAATCCGATTGGGTTGCAAGAGAGCCTGAAAACTCTCTGCCGTTTTTTATTATCCTATTGCAGCAGGGGCAAGCCCCTGCCCTACCTATTTATCTTTTATAAACCATCTCTATTACATTGATACCATTATCCTTGGTATATCTGCCTGTTTCTGCAAAACCACTTTTTTGATAACACTTAATTGCTCTTGTATTTTCTTCTCTCACTCTCAATCGTACTTCATTTATGTTCAATATTTCCATATCGGCAAGTACGGATTTTATCGCACAAGAACCTATACCTCTGTTGCGACATTTGTTATCGGCAATAAAAATACCCAATACAGCAAAATTATCCAAACCGTATTTTTCCAGCCAAACGCTTCCGATATATCCACTGTTAAACTTAATATAATACCAACTTAATGTATCAGATTTTTTATGAGAATAAATTCTTGATTGATATTTGCTTAAATCTGCTTTTTCAAAATCGCTGTAATAACAAATATTTCTATCAGTTATTTTTTCAAGTTCGATCAAGAAAAATCACCTCATCAAGTGTAGGGCAGAGGCTTGCCTCTGCCGTCGTAAAGAATATATGCTGTCAATTTAACATCCGTATTTTTCAACCCACCTTGCAGGGTTACCTTCTATATATTGATAAGCCTCATAATACCCCTGCTCACTTCTTATAACAGATTCATAAAAAGAAGTCTGAAACAGTTTTCTGCCAGGTGTATTGAAATTTTTATTACAAATACGGGTTGTTATTGATTTATATGTGCCGATAATTTCGTACAAATCAGGTCTTGATATCTCCGTACATT
The DNA here is from genome assembly GCA_045123695.1 of Acutalibacteraceae bacterium. Classification (GTDB taxonomy): domain Bacteria; phylum Bacillota; class Clostridia; order Oscillospirales; family Acutalibacteraceae; genus UBA8612. The sequence continues at coordinate 40,826 of JBGVKJ010000001.1, read as the reverse complement.
TAATCGGGTCACCGATAAGTTCAACAATCAAGTGAATGTGATTAGGCATTATTATATATTTATCAATTCGGACATATGAAAACCGCTTATTAAGTTCAAATAATTGCTCTTCTGCCAAAGCACCGATATCCGTCAATTGAACAACAGTTTCGGCAGGGGCAAGCCCCTGCCCTACCCGTGATAATATATTTTTACCGTCACTGACACAAATCGTTATATAATAATATCCCGGCAAACTGTAATCGTAATCTTTTAATTTATGATGCTTACGCTGTGGGAATTTTGATTTATCGTACATAACAATCAGATGTTTTCTTCAATCGCTTTGTTTACCGCTTCACGCTTTGCGAGCATTACCTCTATACCGCGCTCATAATTTACGAAGCTGAGAGGCTCACCTGATTTATTCTCTATAATCTCAAGTGTTTTTTCGTAGCCGATTTCGCTCTCAAGGAGTTTGAGTGCACTCAAATCCTGAAATGCGTCGTAAAACACTTTATACCTGAGTGACACAAGCGGCTGACCGCCTTCACCCGGATAGACTACAAACGCATCACCCGAGGGGAATGCTTCGCCTGCATCCGTTATCTCAAACGGATTTATATGACGCTTTGAATACTGGGAATACCAGAAATTATAGCCCCACTGCAGGAAGCCGACACAGCCGAATTTATAAAGCTGCAGGCCGAGCACTCTTGTTCTGTATGAAGGCATAGCCATAAATCGGTTTGAAGTGCCCTTATACTGACCGCAGCAGTAATAAGTCCAGAAACTCGGCACCTTACCGTAGAATTTATGTGCGTGATCAAGTGAAGGCACGGGAGTTTTGACAAGACCTTTTTTGTAGAATTTAAAATCGCTGAGTGCATCGAGAGTTTTATAATCGGGGAAGAGAGCTGAGATAAGTCTGCTTGCCTTTGCATAAGGACGCACCTGCATATCGTTAGGCTCATCCGAAACGTGAAGCCAGCACTTATCTTTTACACCTTTTTCGGTAAGGAATTCATCAAGCGCAGCAGCAAACTGTGACAAAAATACCTTATACTTTTTGCCGCCTGCCGCAGTTTTCCAGCCGAAAAGCTTTTTGCCGTTCACATCGACAATTTTCGGTGCGTGCTTTGCTCCCCACTGTGTAAAGAGATGCGAAAGCTCAAACCACTTCATACCGCTTCTTGTTGCGGTTTCAATCCAGCGATCAAGCTTATCAAAGCCGAAAGAATACTCATCCTTGCCTGTTACGGTGACATCAACAAGCTGCATAGTCGGTCTTTCACCGCCAACCTCAGTATCAAGCGGAGGAGTAAAGAGCGGTGTAAGAATCATATTAAGGCCGTGTGCATTACCTGCACGCATATAGTTTTCGATTATCTGCCAGTGCTCATCACTGAAAGCCTCAACATTATACCATGTTGCAAGGCAGTCACAGTGAAACCAGTTGGTGTGAATAAGCTCCTGTTCGGGTAAAACGGCATTTATAACTTTAACGCTGATTTCAGCCTTGCCGACCTCGTCATTATCTTCGTTAAAAAGTGTAATAACAATATTGTCCAGCCCTGCCTTTTTTGCCTCAAGCTCAAACCATACAGAGCACCAACCGCCGTTTACAAATTCAACCTCACCGTTTTCTGTCGGGTAAAGCACGTCGGGATAATAACCGTCAGACGAAGTAATAATATCGTCATCATGATCCTCATAGTAAGGTAACTTTGACGGTACAAAACCGATGTTATACGAATTGACACAAACAGAATCCGCACCTTCAACCGTAAGGCGAAGCGGCTCGTCGGTATTTATCGCAAGCTGAAAATTCGCACGCTCACCTATGAGCATGGAAAGGCTGTTTATTTCATAAAAATCTCCGTTGCACTGCGGAAATATTTTTTCAAGTGATGAAACAACTTTAATCTGAGTCATAATTTATCCCTCCACATAAGACACGCTGAAGCAGTGTGACCTGATTTTATATTTCATTGCGTTCTGGCGGAAATAAGCACCTGTTATACGCTTACCGCCTACAGTCATACGCTCGACATAACCGACAGATGAATTTACAGCAGAATCGTGCTTTTCGATTACTATCCATTTTGACGGGTCACCGCTAAGCTCAACACCGAGCTTTTCCTTCATCAAATCCTTGAAATCCTCTGCCGAGATTGTATAGGTCGTTATATAGTTTTTACATTTTTTGTCGTGCGGACTGTCAACCGCCTTTTCAAGATAAGGATGCGTATCGCCGCTCCACACCGTAGAAGCCTTGACCGTTTTACCTGCAGACATGGCATAGTATGTTGCCATTATGGGTTTACCGTTATATGCAAGATACTCACCGAGCACAGACTTTACTGCGGTTTCAACGGCAGTACCTTCGTACTTGTAGCTGGTATTGAAAGCGTGATGAGAAGCACCCATATTGAATTTATAACGCTTTGCGTATGTATAAATCGCTACCGCCTGAGCCTTGAATGCTTCTGCAGTTGAGCTATTACAGCCTGAGCCGATTTCACCAACAACACTGCGGCAAAGATACTCGATAAGCGAATATTCTTTACTGCCGAATTTTACCGTTTCGGGCATTTCGGGGTCATCTTTAACAAGAGTTACACCCGGATAATAATGGAGCAGGATATTGGTATAGGAGCTGCCGCTCTTTGAATAACCTATTGCGCCCTCCTGACTCATACCTACACCGTGACCGTAGCCGTAAACAGTGAAAACGAATTTGCCGTCTGCTTTTGAGTTACCCGAAGGCTTTGCCGTAGTAGTCGGCTTTGCTGTTGTAGTCGGCTTTGCAGTGGTAGTCGGTTTGGCTGTTGTTACAGGCTTTGCCGTAGTATTCGGTTTAGTCGTAGCGTTCGGCTTAGTTGTTTTTTCGGATGTTGAAGGTACAGTTGTCGCAACGGTTGTCAGTGCACCAAGCAAAGTTTCGGTTTCATCCGATGTGCTTGATTCGGGTTCACTCAAAGCAGTTGTAAAATCCTCCGTTACGGAGAATTCTTCACTGTACTCTTCTGAAACATCATCGTTAAAAACAAGAAGAGAGCCGTTTTCTACGGCGGCTCCCTGTGAATAATAGCTTGCAAAACTATGCTCTGCAGCTTCTTTATTTTCTTCTGCGTTGTTATATCCGTTGAACGCAAAATATCCTACAAATGCAAGTATGATTGCAAGTAAGACATAAAGCACCGTACGCAGGGCTCTCCACTTCTTTTTGCGTGTTTCCTGCGGTGTAGGCATTTCGATTTCTTCAACGGGACCTGCAGTAAAAGGCTTGTCCTCATCAGAATCGGACACGGGTGCATTTACTGTTTTGCACTTCTCGCAAATCATATCCATCAGCAGCTCAATCGATGCTGAAATAAGCTCATCGGGTGTTTCGCCCGGCTGAGAAGCAAAGCGAAGCACGCGTGAAGCATTTTTATCGGCAAGCGCAACATAGATATTATACTTCTGATTGCCTGTTTCCTGTGAAGTACCTGTATAAACGTTAGACACAGCCGCACCGAAACCCTCTGCATCGTCGGGAATTGAGTAACGTGCAAGGTCAGCTATGTAACTGCGGGGAGCTTCATCTCCACGGTCGGATGTATACTCGGTAAAGATAAACTCATCCTTAATTACATCCTCACCGCACATATCCTTAACCATTTCGCAGGAAGGCGTTGCAGCAAAATACACCTTGATGTTTTTCTCTTTGAGCATTTCGACAGCCTTTGCAGCACAGCTGTCATTCACTGCACCTTCGGCTTCACCCTGCGTTTTTTGTCCGACCAAAACACCTGCCTCGGCAAAATACGGCAGCATACCGCCATCCAGTTGGCTGTCGATTCTGCTGTCATCCAACGGCAGCATAACAAAATGCTGCTTACCCGAGCGGATAGCAAAACCCGAAAAAAGTCCGTCATCCGAGAGAAATACCCGTGCATTTTCAGGCATAGCACAGTGAGAGGAAAGCTGCTGGGCATCAAGAGCGGATTCATCTTTTATGCTCTCTCTGACAGTGCTGTTGAGTGCAGTTTTGATATGCATTGCACGCAGTATGGCAAGCTTAGCCTTCGAATATACCGAGGGCTCAGCACCGACTGCTACTATATCACTGTTTGCAAACGCATCGGAAAGAGCTGCGGAAACCTGCTGCATAGAGCCGCAAAGTCTGAAATCACATCTGCCGAGACTCGATAAAGAGCCGCGGATTTTATCCGCCGCAGACTGCGCTGCTTCCACACCGCTTGTATTCAGTGCAATAAAACTGATATTCATTATCGGTAAACAATCCTTTCATTATATTAGCTTACTCAAACGGCTTATGTCGGTTGCCATTTGTAAGCCGATTCATAAGGATTTGTAAGTCCTTTTTCTTCGTAATATGCTGCAGGATACCTCGGGTTGTCATTCACTTTGACTGCCCCGCTGACCTCTTCGCTTTCTCCCGGACGCACCATACGTGCCATAACGACAAGGCGTGCTTCATCAAACTCATAAGAGCAGGTAGAAAGCGTCAGAATCTTATCAGAAACGGATATATCAACCTCGGGCTTGTAAATTGCACGCTGGTCAATTTCACCGAGGAATCTCTCAACAGCTTCGGGTGAAGAAAGGTCGGTAAATGTATAATCGAATATATAACCGTCGTCACCTTCAGCCGTGCCGTTTGTGATAAACACTGCAAAAATCTTCCACTTGTAATCACCGTAAATGGTGTTGAACTCAATTACGGGTGCCTTTTTGTAATTCTCAACATCCTTGTAAAGGGTAAGGTTACCGAACATCTTGGAATCAAGCATATGATGACCGAACAGCACGGTATTGTAGTTGAGATTTTTCATATCGTTTTCACTGTTGGCAAAAACGGAGCCGTACTTATTACGGTTGCCGTCGAAATCAACCTTAAGATATTCCTTATTATCCTCGCCCTGAACAACAGGCAGAGAAATATCAAGCTCATCAATGGTTATCCAACCTGCAAAATCGGGATTTTTCGCATAAAGCTCAGCATACTTTTCACGCATACCTTCGGGGAACTCAACATCGGGATATTTTTCGGCAAGCTCTTGTGCATCTGCAGCTTCGTTACTTTTGCCCACCATAGACTCAAGCTTTTCAAGGCGGTTTGCCGTAATAAAAGGCTGAATAACAAAATCGCTGAACAGATAAACAGCGGCAAAGACAAAGGTCAGAACACAGACAATCATTATGATTTTTCTTGCCTTTTCCAGACCCGTATCACTGCCTTTGGGTATAAAGTTGCGTACAAAAAAGCCGTCTTTTTTCGAGCCTTTTCCTTCCGAAGCCTTATAATTCTTCGAAAAACCCGTTACGGAGGACATCTCATTTTTGCCGCTGTCCTTTTTCTCACGGGCAATCTTTTTCTTTGACTTTATCGCCTTGTTTTCAACTTCGGGCTCAGGCTCATTTTCATCTTCATCAACATCAAAAGCCATACCGCTTTCGGGATCAAACTCAAAATCGCCGAAATCGGACGGAGCAATATATCCGCCTGCCATAACGTCTTTTTCAGGCTCGGGCTGTATCGGATCGACAAAAACTTCGGGGTCGTACTGTACGGGATCGTCAGTATAATATTCCTGCTCATACTCGGTTACGGGAACAGATTCCGTCTCTTCGGCTGCAGGCTCGTCTTCCGCATCTTCTTCGTACTTGTATTCCGGTTCTTTCTCCGGCATAGGAACAGGTCTGTAAAACAGTGAATCATCCAGAGCGCTGTCAATCCATGAATCGTCAAAGCTGTCAATATCGGCTGTAGAGCTTACACCGCTTGCACTGAATATATCGATGTCATACGAAAAACCGGGTTCTTCAGGCTCGGGAATTTCTTCCTCTTGCGGCTCTTCAACAGGCTCGGGAATTACCTCTTCCTGCGGTTCTTCAGCAGGTTCTGGAATTACTTCTTCCTGCGGTTCTTCAGCAGGTTCTGGAATTACCTCTTCCTGCGGCTCTTCAGCAGGTTCTGGAACTATCTCTTCCTGCGGCTCTTCGACAGATTCGGGTTGAGGAACAATCGGCTTCGGAGAAGCTACGGTATCGCCCTCATCTATAGTCTGATATTTCTTTAGCAGCTCGTCAAACTTGGCGCTTCTTGTGCCAAACTGACCGAATACGTTGTTTTCTTCTGCCATTGAGATTACTCGTCCCTTTCATAAAAATGCTGTATGACCATATGCAGGGCATTTGATGCCGTAACATATCTGTTATATTCTCTCGAATCAAGGCTTCTGCCCGTCCTGACCTCGTGCACATAAGTGCCGCCCGAGTGGGAAAAGCCTATATAAGCCAGACCTACGGGCTTATCCTCGGTACCTCCGCCCGGACCTGAAATGCCCGTAACACTGATACCGATATCAGCACCCGAAAGCAACCTTACACCCTCTGCCATTTCAGCGGCGGTCTGCTCACTTACCTCTGTAAACTGCTCTATCGTTTCACTTTTAACACAAAGCAGTTTCATTTTAACTTCATTTGAGTAGGACACGATTCCGTACTCAAAAACCTCCGATGAGCCGGGCACATCGGTGATACGTTTTGCAATGTATCCGCCCGTACAGCTTTCTGCAAGGGCGATTTTTTTGCCTTTTTCCCGAAGCAGTTTTACAACTGTCTGCTCGAGATTCAGCGAATCCGTTGAATAAATATATCCGCCTATTTTTTCGCGTATTTTTTCTATTGTTTCATCGCACATCTGCTCTGCTTTTTCTTTGGTTTCAGCCCTTGCGGTAACTCTCAGCAAAGCCTCACCGTCTTTTGCATAGGGTGCAACGGTGGGGTTTTCACCGTCGAGCAAATCAGCTACACTCTGAGCCATAGACGACTCGCCTATACCGAAGGTACGCACCTGCTTTGAGAGAATCACACCGCCTGTTTTTGCGGCAAGGAAAGGCTTGACTTCATATTCAAACATAACCTTAAGCTCTCTGGGCGGGCCGGGAAGCATAATAACCGTCTTACCGTCTTTTTCTATCGCACAGCCGGGTGCTGTGCCGTTACGGTTTGCAAAAACAGTACCGCCCTTGGGTACATAAGCCTGCTTCGCGTTACTGTCGGGCATTACGATTCCTTTTGACCTGAAAAAGCTTCTTATTTCTTCAAGAATACCTTCATCGAGCACAAGCTCGGCACCCATTACCTCACAGCTGATTTCCTTGGTAAGGTCATCCGCCGTAGGGCCGAGACCGCCCGTAAGAATTACGAGGTCACTGCGCGAAACAGCCTTTGAGATACACTCCCTCATACGCTCGGGGTTATCACCCACTACCTCCTGGTAATGGATAACTATGCCCATAGCGGCAAGCTCCTGAGCAAGATACTGTGCATCTGTATTTACAATGTCACCAAGCAGCAACTCTGTGCCGACTCCGATAATCTCACAATTCATATAAAAAAGTTCTTTCCGTTAATTAATAACTATCTTTCTGACTCCTGCAACGGCACGCTCTACGAGTGCGTCAACATCGAGCTTTGACTCTGCCTCAATTACATCAGCAAGTTTGGGGCGTGTGCGGGGATGACGGGGAGTAAAGACCGTACAGCAATCCTCAAACGGAAGAATTGAAATTTCAAATGTATCAATCTTCCTGGAAATTGAAATAATTTCGTCCTTATCCATACCGATAAGAGGACGGAATACAGGCATTGTTGCCGCCTCATCGGTACAAGCAATCGCACCGAGAGTCTGGCTTGCAACCTGACCGAGACTCTCACCCGTAATGAGTGCGCCGCAGCCTGTATGAGATGCGATACGCTGTGCACAAAGCACCATCATACGGCGCATAATAATTGTAAAGAGGTCCTCGGGACACTTGTCGCGGATTGCCTCCTGAAACTCGGTAAACGGCACAACGCTAAGCTCAATTCTGCCTGCATAGCGTGCAACCTTGCCAAGCAGGTCGTGCACCTTCTGCTCTGCTCTCTCACTCGTATAAGGTGGTGAAGCAAAGTGAATTGCAGTCAGCTCAATACCGCGTTTTGCCATCATCCAGCCTGCAACGGGGCTGTCGATACCGCCTGATACCATAAGTGCCGCTCTGCCTGCAGAGCCTACGGGCATACCGCCTGCACCCTTGAGCTGGTTTGCGTGTACAAATATATCGTTATCTCTGACCTCAACGGTGACAGTAAGCTCGGGGTTATGCACATCAACCGTAAGGTGAGGATATTCATCGAGAAGTCTTTCACCGAGAAGAAGACAAATCTTCGGTGAATCGTAAGGGAATTTTTTATCGGAGCGCTTTGCACAAACCTTAAAGGTTGAAGCACAGAGAAGCTGCTCTTCAAGATACTTGCCTGTCTGCTCAAGCACAAGATCAAAATCCTTATCGAGCTTGAGTGCACGGGAAAAACCTGCTATACCGAAAACGCGTGAAAGACGGTTGACTGCCTCTTCAAGGTCAGCACCGTCATCACCCTCAACCTTGATGGTTGACTGTGCAGGTGTGAAGGTAAATGTGCCGAGGTTTGAAAGCTTGCGGCGCATATTTTTAATCATTATATCTTCGAATGTGCGGCGGTTGAGACCCTTGAGGGCAAGCTCACCGTTTTTAATCAAAATTACTTCTTTCATTAATATATCCTTTTACTGTTAAAATAATTTATTTCTTTTTTCTGAGTGTGTTTACACCGTTTTCAAGCGCACACAGAAACATATCGATTTCTTCGCGCGTTGTAAAACGCGAAAGGCTTATACGCAGTGCACTGTCAATCCGCTCAGGTTCTATTCCCATAGCGGTAAGTACCTTGCTTCTGTGACCCTTTGAGCAGGCAGAGCCACCCGAAACATATACACCCGAATCGGAAAGGTAGTTGAGCATTGTCTGCGAAGGATGTCCTACCGCAGAAAGGTTGACTATATAAGGTAATGCTTCGTCACCCGAATTGATGACTATACCGTTTATCTTGCGTGCTTCCTGCACAAGATAGTCTCGCAGAGCCGTTGTTTTTTCGAGCTGTACGGTAAGGTCAGGCAATTCTTCAACTGCACCGTGCAGTCCCATAATCGCAGGCATAGGCTGAGTGCCCGAATAAATCTTACCCTCCTGATTGCCGCCGCATATATATGGCATAAGTCGCACGCCCTTACGCACATAGAGGAAACCGACACCCTTGGGGCCGTTGATTTTGTGTGCACTTGCACTCATCAGGTCAACACCGAGCCTTGACGGCTTAATCGGCAGCTTACCGTAAGCCTGTACGGCATCGCAGTGAATAAGAGCAGGTGCGCCTGCCTTCTTTACAGCGAGTCTTGCAGTTTCAACAGGCATTATGCTGCCAACCTCGTTATTGACATACATAAGGCTGACAAGAATTGTCTTTGAATTAACAGCCTGCATAAGCTCGGACTTGCTGATTCTGCCGCACTTGTCAACCTTGAGGTAAATAACCTCAAAGCCCTCTTTTTCGAGCTGTGCCATACACTCCGACACGCTCGGATGCTCGACACAGGTAGTAACGATACGGTTACCTCTGCGTCTGAGTGCGTGTGCTGCACCGAAAACAGCGGCATTGTTTGCAAGCGTACCGCTGCCGGTAAAAACTATTTCCTCCGCCTCACACGAGAGTGACTTTGCAACTGCAGCCCTTGCCGCATCGAGCTGACGCTGTGCCGCAGTGCCCACACTGTGAAGTGAAGACGGATTACCGTAATATTTGTTTATCGCTTCGACCATTCTTTCCTTTGCCGAGGAGCACAGGCAGGTCGTAGCGCTGTTATCAAGATAAGCTTCCATTGTAAATGCTTTCCCCCTGCAGTAGATTAGGATACGGAATAAAAAATTACTCCATTTACATTATACTGCAAAGTTTTATTTTTGCTGCCAGAGTGCAACTATTTTGCCGACTGTTTCGTCTTCTTCAAAATCGACTGTCATCTCAAGATTATCCGAATCAAAATACATAAATCTGCCGTCGTGACCGAGCATCACGTTTGCCGATTTATATGTACCGTCGTAGTAAACTATTCCGTCACCGTTGCTCATATCAAAATCGTTTGTTTTTCTGACAACCCATATATCGAGCTTTTCATCCTCACCGACTTCATAAATGAGCGCATAGTCAAACAGGAATATATCCTGCGGCTTATCCTTTGAAACAAAGAAAATCGCAGAGAAGCTGCCGACTACGACAACTACCGCAGTAAAAAGAAAAGCTATTATAAACCTGATAATTTTACCGATTATTTTCATTGTAATATCAGCTCCGAAATTTGTTTTGGAGTATCGCATATACAGTCTGCACCCATTGACTCAAGCTCGGCAACAGTGCCGAAACCGTAGGACACGCCGACGGCAAAAACGCCTGCCTGCTTTGCTCCCTCGATATCAAACTTTCTGTCGCCCACCATTGCGGCAGACGAAAAATCCGCACCGAGTGCCGACACGGCGGCAGTGATAAGGTCGTACTTGGTAGGCTCGGGCTTACCGATAACGGGTGCACTTATAAAGTCGAAATATTGTTCTATGCCGAAATGACCCAACAGCCGTTTTACAAACTCGCCCGGTTTTGAAGAAGCAATTGCCATTTTAATCCCTGCCGCATCAAGCTGAGCAAACACATCGGCAATACCGTCATACAAATCACACTGAAGCATTGCGCCTGCACGGTAAACCTCACGATATTTTGCAACCATCTGCCTTGCGGTTTCTTCATCGTGGCAGTAGAGCATAAAGCTGTCAAACAGCGGAGGACCGAGATAAGTATGAAGCTTTGCCTCATCGGTCTCATCATAACCGAAAGCGTGCAGTGCATTCAGAAAGCAGAATCTTACTCCTCTGAAAGTGTCGGCAATCGTGCCGTCAAAATCAAAAATCACCGTTTCAAACCGCTTGCTCATCTTTTCTCCAATCTGACAAATTAAGCTATAAAAACACTTTTGGGTATATTTTTAGACATATATAAGCATTATACCACAACTTATAGCAGTTGGGTATAGGAAATTGAAAAAAATTATGATAAAATATTTGTAATTGATGCAACAAATTGGCATTAAAAACACACTTACTATATGAGCGGCTCAAAAATCCACAATCGAAGGCGGTGAAAGGATGAAGGACAAAACTGCACAACTTGCAAAGCAGGCAGCAAAAGGAGATGCGGCGGCATTCGGCGAGCTTTATTCGCTTTTTGCAGGTGAGATGTACCGCTATGCACTCTACAGCCTCGGCTCACGTGAAGCGGCACAGGATGCGGTACAAGAAACTGCGCTCGAAGCATTCAAAAGCATAACAAAGCTGAAAAACGAAACTGCGGCAAAGGCGTGGTTTTTCGGTATTCTTTACAATGTGTGCAAGCGTTTTCAGCGCGAAAAATACAAAACAGATTTCACATCGCTTGATTTATGCGAAGAGCTTTCATCCGCCGACACAAGCGAAAAACTGTTAATCGGACTTGACCTCATCAGGCTGATTAATACACTCGGTGAGCAGGAGCGTGAAATAGTACTGCTCAGTGCAGTCTGCGGCTACTCGGGCAAAGAGATTGCAGATGTTACGGGAATACCGCACGGCACTGTACGCTCAAAGCTTTCTCGTGCACTTGCAAAACTGAGAGAGGAAACGGAGGGACGCAAATGAAACGCGAAGATAAAGACAACGCAGAATATATACGCGACAAATTAAAGCCCGTTGACGAAAAAATCAACCTGCCCGATGAGCTTTCGGCAGAAAATATAACCGCACTCGTCAGCGGAAAGGAACAAAAGAAGAGCAAAAAGGGCAAGATGATTGCTTTCAAAGCGGTCGGCTCTGTTGCCGCAGCAATAATCATCGCAATCGGTATAGGCACTTTTGTAAAGCAGCCGCCGACCACTGCAAAAGAGCAGGCTTCTGATATAATCACGCAGAACGAAACACACACCGGCTCAAACAGCAAACAGACGATTATCGATTACTTTACCGCACTCAAAGAACAGTATAAAGATAACTACTATTTATACGGTGAGATTGTTTACAACAGCGCAGTTGACGGTGTCGTACCCGAATCGGGTATTATGAAGGATGATGCCTCAGCCGATATGAACACCTCCGCTAACGGCACAAGCTCATCACACGGCACGACAAACGTGCAGGTGCAAGGCATTGACGAGGACGACATAATCAAAAATGACGGCAAGCATATCTATGTGCTAAGCGATTCTTCCGTAAAGATAATCGATGCTGCAAGTATGAAGCTGATGAGCAAAACCGATTTTCCGTCAAGAGGCTCAAACGGTATGTATATTTATAAAAATATTCTTGCCGTAGTCGGTCACGATTACACTGAAAACAATCAGACGGTTATTGAAATTTACGATATAACCGACAAAGCAAAGCCGAAGCTCATCTATAATTTTTCGCAGGACGGCGGATATTTTTCGAGCAGACTTATCGGCGGCAAGGTTGTACTTCTCTCACAGCACTATGTCTACCCCGAAAATATAAAGCTTGAAAACGGCGTTGCTGTTTATGAAGAAATCGTACCGACCTACACTGTCAACGGCGTATGCAAACATCTTGCACCCGATGCAATAACAATACTGCCCGAGCAGGAGAAAAAGTCCGAAGCGTACACGGTTATGACCTCGGTTGACCTTGATTCCGATGATTTCAAGCCCGTAACTTCGGCTGTACTCGGTACAGGCGACAACATCTACTGTACGGCAGAAAAACTCTACGTTTGCAAAACCGAATACAATTACACCGAAACAGTAACCGACGATGTCGTATCGGTTACAAACAACGGACAGACAACAAAAATACACCGCTATTCAATAAACGGCGGTGCTTTCAAGGCTGAGGCAACGGGCGAAGTTGACGGCAGAATGTTAAATCAGTTTTCAATTGACGAAAAGGGCGAATATATCAGGGTTGCCACAACAACAGGTACTGCAAACTCGGTTTACGTACTTGACAAAAACCTTAAAGAGATATCTAAAATCACAGACATTGCAAAGGGCGAAACAATACAGTCGGTAAGATACATCGGCGACTACGGCTACGTTGTTACATTCCGTCAGACTGACCCGCTGTTTGTAATCGATTTCAAGGATATGAAAAATCCGAAAATCGTAGGAGAATTAAAGATTCCCGGCTTCTCAAGCTATCTCCATCCGTTTAACGGCTACCTTGTAGGTATCGGCAGAGACGGTGACGACAACGGTGCAACGGATGCACTCAAAATTTCACTTTTTGATATCAGTGACCCGACAAACCCCAAAGAAGTTGACCGATTTATAGTGCAGAATGCTTATGCCGAAACAGGGCACAAAACCGTAATGGACTGCAGCGAAAAAGACATACTCGGTTTTATCTATTACGACAGAAAAACGGGCGATTCACAGCTTGCCACACTCAGAATAAAGGAAGGTAAAATAGAGCATATAGGCAGCTACACCAACAGAAAAGAAGGCGAAGGCGAAAGCGGCACTGTCTACTCACCCGACGGCGAAGAAATAATGTTATATGATAAAACGATGTATTCAACTTTCGCAATAAGACGTGCAACCTACATCGGTGATACTCTCTACACCGTATCCGAACACAGAATCTGCTCCTACCCGATAGAGGGCGGAAAGATAATTGCAACGCTGGACTTTTAAGCAATTCGGAATTAGGAATTCGGAATGCTCAATTATCGGTAAACTTCAACTGCATAAATGATAAACCCCGACCGAGTGATTTTCACTCGGTCGGGGTGTTTTTGTTTACCTTTTTTCAGACTGTACTCAATTAAGCACTGTTTCTTCTATAGCCTTTATCAGCTCATCGGCAATGACACGGTGGCCGTTTTCGGTAGGATGAATTCCGTCCTGCACCCAGAATTCCGCAGGCTTTTCGCTGCACAGTGCATCAAATTTATCCTGAAGAGTAACAAAGGGCAGGCCGTATTTTTCCGCAACTCTTTTTGCTATGGAAGCGTTATTTCTGACGCCGGGGTTAAGCTTAGTCCAATTCGGTTCGGTGCTGACACCCTTGAGGACATAAGGCTCAAGCATTATTATTTTTATATCGGGCAGAGCCTGAGTAACATCCTCAATAAGCATACACAGCAGCTGTTCGTACCGATGGGGAGCTATACCGTCATTGTTGGTAATAAGATGCGAAATATCGTTAAATCCGACAAGAAGGCTCATATAATCGGGGTGTATATTTAAAATTTCTGTACCCATTCGCGCATATATGCAAGCACTTGTATCACCGCTTGTTCCGGTGTTTACAAAGCTGAACTGTGCCGGATACTTCTTTTCAAAATACTCCGCAACCATACGCGGATATCCGAAACCGAGGTCATAATCGTCCTCACGATTTCTGCCTGCATCCGTTACGGAATCACCCTGAAACAAAAAGGTTTTCATTTTATTTCCTCGCTGATACATTTTGAGTTTAATTTAGCTATATGTTAAGACAAAGAAATAAAACTATCTCGGTGTCTCAATCTTTATCTGTGTATCTCAGTTAGCTGAGGTATTAAAAAACTGAGGAAGATAATCTTTGTGTGCTTCCTTCATTTCGTTGAAGCAATTTACAGCCTTCTCCCAGTCACCAACAAGCGGATGAACAAGAAGTGCATTGAGAGCAGCCTCGTTGGAGCCTGTCTTTGCAGCCTCAACTGTGTAGCGCTCATACTCCTTGACAATGCTCATAAGACCGATGATGTGGCGGTTGTTGATTTCACCAAGGTCAATCGGCTCTGCACCGTTCTTACCGATACGAGCAGGCACCTCGATAACATCGTCGGGCTTGAGGAAGGGAAGAGTGTTGCCATTCTTAATGTTGACAACCTGAACGTCGCCGATATCGTTTGCAATAGCATTGATAAGAGAAACCGCAACAAGTGAGTACTTGTGGCCGCCGCGCTGGTCAAGCAGAGCAGGCTTTACATAAAGACCTTCGTCTGAGTACATTTCGAGAAGCTCTTCTTCGATTTCCATACACTTCTGTGCACGGCTCTTCTCACCTTTGAGAAGGTACTCGAGCTTTGCGTTACGGCAGTAATAGTACTGAAGATAGGATGAGGGAAGAGCGTGGATTGCGGCAAGAGTCTCGAGTGAGAAGCCGTCATCCTTGATGTTAGCCATAACCTTGGGAGAGAAGCCGTTTGCGATAAGCTCGTCAATCTTCTCTTCGCCGTTTACCTTAACAGATGTCATCCAGCTGAGGTGGTTGAGGCCGACATACTTGATATCTGCATCCTCACCGACAATTTCTTTAGTATCGTCGAGCATATCAATCGGCACGTTGCAAAGACCGATACACTTGACATTTGTGTTGTTGAGAACATACTCGGTAACGATACCTGAGGGGTTTGTGAAGTTGATAAGCCATGCATCGGGGCAGATTTCCTCAATCTTGTTACAGATATTCTTCATAACGGGGATTGTACGAAGAGCCTTGAAGAAACCGCCGATACCTGTTGTTTCCTGACCGATAAGGCCGTACTTGAGCGGAATTGTTTCGTCAAGATGTCTGCAGGGGAGCTTACCTACACGAATCTGTGTAACAACAAAGTCTGCACCCTGAAGAGCTACATCAAGGTCATCTGTAAGTACTGTTTCACAGTCGATACCTGCAGCCTTGAGCATACGGATGCAAAGGTTGCCGACAATATTTCTCTTGCGGTCATCAATATCCATAAAGGAAATCTTCTTGAGCTTGAGTGAATCTCTTGCCTGAAGGAAACCGTCTACAAGCTCGGGGCAATATGTACTGCCTGAGCCGATAACGCATACATTAATTTCTTTCATAATTATATTATACCTCCACATTTAATACTAAATTAATTAAAATCCGTGCGCGTTGATTAAATCGGGTTGCAATTATCAGCGAGAGAGTTTTTTGTCAGAGACAGTCCGAAAGCACAGGTAATACTTTGTGTATTGCCGAGCATTTCGGGCTGTTTATGGCGGAAAAATATCCGCTGATAATTGTGACTGAGATTTAATTAGCGGGCACAAAATCCTGTAAAATCCAGTTGATACAACCGAATACGGGAGCAGCTGTAAGCTTCTTGAAGCAGAGCTTCTTCTCTGTGAGCTTGCCTGCCTTCTCAATCATAAGGTCAACATACTCTTCGCTGGGGAGCTTTGTATGGATTGAGCCTGCGAGTACAACCTCAACCTCGTCATCAAAGTCGAGCTGGTTTGCGTGAGCTGCAATAAGGTAAGCACCTCTTGTTGCAAGTGCATCGATAGCTGCCATAACGGGCTTATCGCCAAGCTTTGCAGCAGCAAAGAAGAAGTCGATAAGGCGCATTACAAAGCGTGACATCTGAGTCTCGTCCTCATACATTGCAACTGTACCGAGGAATGCCTCCTTTGACTTGATTCCGAATTCCTCAAAGAACATATCTGTCATAGCTGTTTTCTCAACATTCAGCATAACATCATCGTAAATGATACGGTAAGCTGTAATAGCAATCTGATGACCGCCGCCGATATCGCCCGAGAATTCGCCGAGACCTGCAAGCTGACGCATCTCACCCTTGCGGTCAATAGCGTTACAGCACATACCTGTACCCATATTGTAGCCGATAGCAGCACCTGTTTCGCTGCCTGCCTTTACGCCGAGGAAGCCGTCGTTGAAAATTTCAAAATTCTTGAGACCCTTTGCGCTGAGCTTCTCGCACATAATATCATGCTGGTAGGGGTGGTCGATACCTGCAAGACCCATAAGTGTGAAGCTGACATCGTCAAGTGAGATGCCGCGTTTTTCAACAAGAGCTGTAAGACCGCTCCAGATGATTTCGCTTGCCTCGTCGAATGAGCCTTCCATATTTTCGTGGTTACTGCCCGGGGTCTTTACCTCGTCGAGAGTTTCCTTGTTTTCGTTAAAGAGAGTGTAGACGGTTTTTGTACCGCCGCCGTCAACGCCTATGTAATACATAATCTATATTCCTTTCCGCTTTAATTATTCAGCTTTATCTTCTTTGCTTTCTTCTTTTATATCATAATACTCGGGGCAGATTTCGTCAAGACAATATCTGCCTCTGCGGTACGGCTCTCTGTCAATCCACATACCGTTTGTGAAGTCGGGGAATGCAATCGGGTGGCTGCCTGTAGCAATAGACTGCTCTGAAAGGCAGGTAACAGCCATCCAAGCTGCTGTATCGTAAACGTCAATCGGGGGCTTTGTGTCGTTAAGAGCTGCCTCGGCAAAAGCGGAAAGAACAAGGAAGTCCATACCGCCGTGACCTGCCTCGTGAACACCCTTCTGGAAGTATTCCTTCCACAGCGGATGCTCAAACTCCTCGATATAAGGCTCTACACGCTCAAACTCGTGCTGAGGTGAACGGCCCTCGATATAAATCTGGTTGTCGTCCTCTGTGTACATACCCTTTGTGCCGTCGATACGGTAACCTCTTGAGTAAGGTCTGGGCAGTGAACACTCGTGAGTGAGGAGGATTGTTTCACCGTGTGCACACTTGATCATTGTTGTAACAACATCACCGAGTGTGAAATCGTAGCCGTAAAGGTCGTAGTCCTCACCCTTGTTGTCCTTAATCCACTGGTTGAGACCTCTTGCCTTGCTGGACATTGAAACAACAGATACCATTCTGTTGCCGCGGTTGATGTCAAGAAGTTTACAGATCGGGCCGAGCTGATGAGTCGGATAAACTTCACCGTCACGGTTCATGAAGTTATAAAGTCTGCCGTGGCGATTCTCTCTGCCGAGTACGATTTCGTCACGAAGGTCGTGCTGATATGCACCCTGAGTATGTACAACCTCGCCGAAGAGACCCTGACGCTTCATATTGAACAGAGCCATCTCGAAACGGTCATAACAGCAGTTTTCAAGAAGCATACAGAACTTACCTGTTTCTTCACTTGTGCGTACAAGCTCCCAGCACTCTTCAATGCTTGCTGCGCCGCCTACTTCCATACCTACGTGCTTGCCTGCCTTCATACAGTCAACAGCAATACGGGAGTGAGTAATCCATGTGGTTGAAATCATAACCGCACCGATATCCTCACGCTTTATCATCTCTTTGTAATCGGTATAACCGTCAGGTCTGAAGCCGCACTCTTCATCAAAGCGCTTTATCATATCGTCAACTCTGTCCTGATAAAGGTCACAGACAGCGACAATCTCAACACCTTCAACGCTCTGAAGCTCGAGTGCCATACCTGAGCCTCTTCCGCTGACACCGATTACGGCAAACTTAATTTTTTCTGACATATTTTTATTCCTCCGGAAAATTATTTGAAAATTTTATGAAAGCTCTTTCTGAATCTTTTCAGATAAAGAGTTATAAACCTGGTAAGCATTACATCGTAAGCGATAAAAACAGCATTTGCAAGTGCAAGCAGAATCAGCAAGCTGTACTTGCCGAATTCGCCCGTTTCATCAAAGGGAATTCCGAGCACATAAGTTGTGAAGAAATAGCCTGCAACCGTTGATGCATTAAAAATGAGCAACTTGACAATCCACTCTAACACAATATTAAGGTGTTTTTCAAGTGCCGATTTTATAATCGGGAAATACCCGAAAAAAGCCACATAAAAAACTGCCGCCTCTTTATCGGGCACTACAAATATGCTCATAAGACTTACCGCCGCATAAACAACAAACGCCCAGCGTTTATTGATTTCGATAACTACAAGTATGAGTAGCGACCCTGCCGCAAGCGGCAAAGCATAAGTCATAAACGGTATAACGCCCGTCATCAGCATAAGCGTAACGCTGAGTGCGCTGACGATACCGCCTAAAGCCGTTTTGGATGATTGCTTCATTTAACCACCTCAACAGCACCTGATAAGGTCACAGCCGAAGCACTCACAACAGCAATCGGCACAAAGCAGACCCTGACAGATTTCACAGCCTGAACAGCCCGAAGTGTTACTTCTTCTTTCGGTACGGTAGCCGCCCGACCTGTCGGAATTTATGGCATTGTACGCGCGCCTGTATTCTGCATTAGACGGGTCAAGACGTGTTGCCTGCTCAAAGTTACGCACAGCATCCTCAAGCCAGCCTCTGCGGTGCAGCACAGTACCTTTGAGATAATACCATTCTGCATTGCGGTTTGAAAGAGGTACACCGTCAAGCAGAGTTTCGGCATCGTCTATCTTACCGCTTTTTATTTTTGCTCTTATATCACCGAATTCATTCGGCACAGTATAAGTATAACTCGGCTCGCTGTAAGATTTGCCGCCGTTACCCGTACGGCTGAGAATTATCTCATCATAAGCGGCGTCAATCTCACGCATTCTTGCAGGGTCAGGCATTGAACCGCTGTCGCTGTAAAGCCTTGCGAGATCTCGGTAAGCATCTCTGACCTGTTCGTCACTTGCACCGTGTGCAAGCCCCAGAACTTCAAACGGGTCTCTCATTTATCTCTCTCCTTTTTGATTTGATTCATCGTTGCAAACATTCCGTCGAGCACGATGTTTTCGAGGATTTCGCCCAAGCGTGCAGGCTTTGCTGTCTCAACCGCCCTTGAAAGCTCAGCAGCCGTTACATTCAGCACACCTTTCGCATATTCCTCCGCTTCTTTTTCATTTTCCAATATATTATTAAAAACATTATAAGATGATGTCTTTTTATCATCGTACATATCGTCGTATGCGTCCATCAGGTAAACCCACCTGCCGACGAGGTAGCCTATACGCTCAAGCTTAACAGCTTTTTCACCCTCAAAGCCGTATGAAAGCAATTTGCCCATAGCTGTTGCCGAAGGGTGAGCGGACGCATCAACTCCTGCGTCAGACCTCTTCTCTACCTTACTTTGCTCGGCAATTGCACTGCCGATAATCTCATCCGCTTCGGGGAAAAGCTTTTTCGCTTTCCTGCGCTTGAGAGCAAAGAAAGGGCGCAGTAAACGCTTGAGAAGCCCCTTGAAAAACGATGAATCGTTTATATCGTCGCAGAGCTTGTAATAAACCATTACCATAGCAGCGGCGGCTGCAAAGCTGAGCTCTTTTTCACCGTTTATGCACTGACGGCACTTCTTTGTAGGATTAAAGCTGCAGCGTGAATCCTTGAAACCCGGGCATTCATCCGCAAATGCAAGCCTTGTAAGAGCAAGCATTGTAAAATCGTAATTGAGAGTAAGCCTTGCAAGCTGACCGTAATCCTTACCTATCTGCTTACAAAGTGAGCAATAAATGCCCTGATAAGCCTCATAATCTTTTACTTTAAGCTCAGGCTTATATATTTTAACATATCCGAACAATTTTATTATTCTCCGATTAACAGCATTAATAAATTATCTGTACATTCAAATCTTTTATATGCAACATAAATTTGCGTTGTAGGGGCGATTCACGAATCGCCCGTTATTTGAACAATAATTGCGAATTGTTTACACAATCGTGCAAACAGAATGTGCGGCAATTCCTTCGCCGCTTCCGCTGAAGCCGAGTCCCTCTTCGGTAGTAGCCTTGACATTTACAAACGAAATATCGACACCGCAGGCAGAGGCAATATTCTCACGCATTTTTGCTATATGCGGTTTGAACTTGGGTGCCTGAGCAATTACCGTAGCATCGATATTACCTACGGTATAGCCTGCCTCGCCGAGTCTTTTTACAACCTGACGTAAAAGTTCAAGGCTGTCCGCATCCTTGAAGGCAGGGTCGGTATCGGGAAACATTCCGCCGATGTCGCCCATAGCCGCCGCACCTAAAAGTGCATCAGAAACTGCGTGAAGCAACACATCAGCATCGGAGTGGCCGAGCAAGCCCTTCGTATATTCTATTTCAACACCGCCGAGGATAAGCTTTCTGCCCTCGACAAGGCGATGCACATCGTAACCGTGACCTATTCTTAACATTTTACTCATCTCCCAAAAGCGACTCTGCCATAGGAACATCCTCGACAGTCGTAATCTTAATATTTGAGTAAGAACCTTCTACCATTCTGACCTTACCGCCGCAGATTTCAACAAGGCGGCAATCATCCGTCATATCCTTTGCTTTTTCACCGAGTGACTCCACGCAGGAAATGTAGAGCTTTTTATCAAAGCACTGCGGAGTGTGCACAGCCCAGAGTGTAGCTCTGTCGGGCGTGTCGGTAATCATACCGTCAGAATCGGTAACCTTTATCGTATCCTTTGCTCTGACACCGCAGGCGGCACCGCCGCACTCAAAAGCGGCATCAACCGTACGGCTGATTATATCCTGCGACACAAGCGGTCTTGCACCGTCGTGAATCGCAAGCATTACACTCTGCTCACTGCAGGCAGCTATTGCCGAAGCAACGCTTTTCTGCCGTGTTTCACCGCCGGGCACAACACACTTTACTTTTTTATACTGAGCAAGCAGAGCCTTATATTCTTCTATATCTTCTTCCCTTGCCGCAACGATTATTTCGTTTATATCAGCGTTGTTTTCAAACGCCTCAACACTGCGGCAAAGCACTGTTTTTCCTTTTATTTTGAGCAGGAGCTTATTGATACCGCCCATTCGTCTTGAGCTGCCTGCGGCAACTATAACCGCACTTACAAAACCTTTATCAGCCATTCTCCCACTCCTTTCTGCAGAACTCAACAGCTGACTTGTATTCATCATAAGTCATAAACGTATTTATGAGCTGTAAAAATGATGAGGTTGAAAGACGCTCGGGCAAATCGAGATATTTAAGCAAAGCTTTTTTCTTTGCCTGCGAATTTTCTCCGCCGCTGAGTCCGTCCTCAAACAAATCGGTAACTGTTACTTTTCTGACAGGCTCGTGAGTTTCCTCATAAAACACACCTGCTTTTGAAAGTGCATCCACAAGAGCCTGTGTACGCATACCCTCAACGCCGATTTTGCCCTCTTTTGAAGGAGTGTCCTTGCGTTTCTCCTTGCCGAGCACATCGGGAATATAAGCGTGTATCACCTTATCCTTCGGCACGCATCCGCCAAGAAAAGAGCGGATTTTAAAGCCTGCCGAATCACTGTCGGTGAGGATAAGTATACCGTTTTTTTCTGCCAGCCGTCTTATAAGGCGCTGTTTTTCTTTATCCTTAAAAATTGCAAAGCCGTCGGTTTGTATAATCGTCGCATCAATCAGCGATTCGAGCCGTATCTTATCGTACTTGCCCTCTACAATGACAGCCTGCCTGATTTTAATCATCGCAATAATCCTAACTTATAAGCATTAAACGGAGCATAAGCTCCTCTAAAATTCTTCTTTCATCAAGTGCAGTGCTCTTGAGCCTCATATCGGCATCAGCCAGAATATCAAGGCAGTTGCGTATCTGCTCAAGTGACATATTCGCACTGCTTCTTGCACCGTTTTTAAGTCTGAATTCACGGCGCTTGTAGTTGAACACCTTTGCCGCCGCATCTGCAGCCTCACCCGAACTCAGTGCAACCTGTGCACGGTACATATCGACATAAGCCGATATGAGCGTACCGAGAATCACAACGGGCTTTTCCTTCTGTGCAAGCAAGTCATTCAGAATACCAAACGCTTGCTGTGCCGTACCACTGACAAGTGCTTTTGACAAATCGAACACGCTTGCATCAAGCGAGCGTGTGCAGATTGCGTCGACATCCCGCCTTGAAATCTCACCCTCACCCTTGTAGAAGCAGAGCTTTTCAAGCTCGTTGAGAAGTGTATTGAGGTCGTCGCCAACACGGTTGGCAAGGTAGGTTGACACATCGCGTGACATTGTGCAGTTACGTTTAGCCGCACCGTTTTCAAGCAGCTTATAAAGCTGTGCTCCGCTCATTTTATCGAGCTTGAGTACAACGCCGACCTCGTTTACCGCATCGATAAAGTTTTTGACCTTATCCTTCTTCTCGTCGGGCACTACACTGTCCATCCAGAAAACAAGCACGCAGGTTTCGTTAGGGTCGCCGAGAATATCGAGAAGCGGCTCAAACTCATCGTTTTTGAGTTTATCAATCGCAAGGTCTTTTACAACAACACAGCTGTAGTCACTCATAAAAGGCATTGACTGTACAGCCTGATACAATTCGTCAAAAACAAAGCCGTCGCCGCTTATGCGGTGAAGATTAAACCCTGCCATAGCCTCGTCCACGCTCTTTTTTTCAAGCAGTGAAACGTAGTGCTTTTTGAGGTATTCCTCATCGCCGTATATAAGGCAGACCTGCGGCAAATTGCCCGAAGATATCTGCCTTTTAAATTCCTGCTCGGTCATAACCGCCATACTGTCCGCCTCCTTTTAAAATGAAATTATTTTATATTTGCCCCACGCATTGAAACGAAGGGTAATGTTACCGTAGTCATTTGTTGAATATGAATTTCTGCTGTTTATGTATGTATTACCGCCTGCCGAAATTACAACAGCTTTGTAATCTGCTGTATCAAGCCATAAGGGCGGCTGTGCTTTTGTAAAAAGGAAATCTGCCGATGTATCTGCCAAAAGCTCCGGCGGTGTAGCGACACCGAAAGTAAACAGCACACTGCCCGACTGAGAATCAAGCCTGCATATATCATATCCGTTTAAGTTTTGATATGTAATCCTACTGCCGTAAAAATCAAATGAAAAATCATCCGATTCTTCGTAGTCTTCAGGTAAGTTTTCTGCAGAATATCCGCACGGCACAACAACACGCTCAACAGCATACTGTTCGGAAATTTCGATAAGTTCAAGGTCGTTTTCATCGGTACACGCTGTAACAAGCGCAAGCTCAATACGTATTACGCCAAGCTCATCGAGCACACCGCTCATAACATAATCAGCACACGCACAGCCTATCACAACCGCCGACGTACCGTGCGACACGATATAGCACGCATCGTCTTTTACATTAACCGCCGTAACCGAAACCGTACCTTTATTTTCAACAGCACTGACCGTGCAGGTAAGGGTAAGTGAAACACTCACAAAAGCTGTACAAAACCCGAAAGCCTTTTTCTTGTTTCTTACCAGATAAACCGCAAGTGCAACTGCAATAACCGCACCGCCGAGCCAGAGCCTGAGCGCAAATGAATTTGATTTAACACTTACAAAAGAAGAGCCTGAAAGCAACTCAACAGTTTTTAGCAGATATTTTCCTATCCACCTGCATACAAAAGCCGAAGCCTCTGCAGGAAATGCAACTGGCCAAAACCCGAGCACTGCTGTCAGCGCAGAAGATACCATAAAAGCAGGCACCGCGAAAAATGTTGCAAGGTTTGCAGGCAGGAATACGAGTGAAACCTGACCGACAAACATAACCATAACGGGCAAGGTAAATGCCGTTGCAACGCAGGTAACTGCCGCCGTTTCATAAATGCTTACAATCAGCCCTGCAAATTTTCTTACCTTTATTCTGCTCAGTATCGCAAGGCTCAATTTACGTATAAACGGAGCACATACAACAATTCCGAGCGTTGAAGAAAACGAGAGCATAAACGACCAGTCAAGCACGGCAAACGGGCTGAAAGCCGAAATCAGCAGAGCTGCAAGACCAAGTGAATTGAGCGAATCATCTCTGCGTGAAATAACCTTTGCCGCCATTATGACAACAATCATTACACAGGCACGCACCGCAGAAACGGAAAAGCCTGAAAACGCACAATAAAACAGTGCAATCGGTATACAAATCGACGCCGCAATTCTTTTAAACCTCGGCAGCAACCGACTCACCAGAGTGTAGAGAGCCATAACGATAATATTCATATGCAGACCCGAAACGGCAAGCGTATGAGAAAGACCGCAGGCTCTGAAAGAATTATTTACACGGGGACTGAGGTGAACTTTATCGCCCGTCAGCATACCTACGGCAAGACCTCCGACCTTTTCACCGACAAACTTGAGAAGATTTTTGCTTGCGTTCTGCCGAAGCTGATAAAGATAATAATCTGCCGACTTCTTATCCGACGGAATAAGCTGAGTTATATCATCGCTCTCACAGCTGAGAAAAATCCCTTTTGACTTGTAATAATTATGTGTTTCTTCACTCCGACCGATTTTTGATATATCGCCTGTAAGCTCTATATCGTCGCCTACCGATATTTCAAGCGGATTTTTCTGCCTGAGCCTTAAAATCTGCTCGGTTTCGGTATCACCTATGCGTGATGTACGAAGAGTATAGTATGTGTTTGCATTTGCACTATCAATATCGGTAACGGTAGCCCTGACCTCAAGGTTATCACCGACAAAGCTCAATGCAGGCGCATAAAGCACAGTTTCGGCAAAGTTAAAGCTGATACAAGCAGCAAGTACGCATATTCCGCATACGGCATACTCTGCCCTGCCCGAAAGCCGCTTTATAAAAAACGCAACGACAATCAGAGCAACCGCACATACAACGAGCACAGCCATACCCTCGGGCACAAGCCCCAGTGCCAGCAAAGTGAATACAAAGCTGAAACCTACAAGTGCAAAAGGACGTGAAATCATTTAAATATCAGAGGTAATTCTTCAAGAAATACAATATCGTCACGCTGTGCGGCATCGCCCTCTGCAAGCACGGCAGCCTTGGCAACAACGTTTGCATCAAAGTGAGCCATCAGCTTCTCCATAGCGGTAAGTGATTCACCTGTGCTGATAACATCGTCGATAATAACAACCTTCTTGCCTCTTATCTGCTCACCGTCTGCACCGTCGAGAATAAGCACCTGCTCTGCATCGGTAGTGATGGAGCGGACACCAACGGTAACGGGTGCCTGCATATAGAGTTTTGCCTTTTTACGTGCAACAAAGTATTTTTTGCCGCTCTGTCTGGACATCTCGTAAGCCAGAGGAATGCTCTTTGCCTCGGGTGTGACAATATAGTCAAACTCGGGCAACTTCTTGAGAAGCTCCTCACAAGCCTTAACTGTAAGCTCAACATCACCGAAGATGATAAAGCCTGCAATACTCACCTTATCGTTAAGCGGGCAGATAGGAAGCTGACGCTCCAGACCCGCAATTTTCATCGTATAAAACTCGCCCATTTTATTTTCCTTTCGTTATTATATACGGAAATTAAATTCGCAATTCGTAATGCGCAATTCGCAATTAAGGGTCGCTTCGCTCCGAATTTTAATTTATCGCGTCACGAAGTGACATATCGTGCCGACAGGCATATCGCAAATTCCGTAAGGAATTCGTTTCAGCGAAATATTTGCCTTACGGCAAATGCGATATAACCTCACTTGCGTTCGGTTGCGATATAGCCTCGATAAATCTCAGCTGCGATATGATATAAATTCCTTCACGCGCCGCAGCGCATATCGCGTCACGAAGTGACATATCATGCCGACAGGCATATCGCAAATTCCGTAAGGAATTTATATCGCTGCAAATTTTCTTTCAGAAAATTTGCTTAGCCCGGAGGCCAGGTGAAATCTCTGCCGCCGAGAAGATGGAAGTGAATGTGGTGCACACTTTGTCCTGCACTCTCGCCGCAATTTGTAACAATACGGAAGCCGTTGTCGAGACCGAGCTGCTTTGCAAGCTTTGCCGCAACCTCAAAAACGTGAGCGATAAGAGCAGAGTTGCTCTCGTCAATCTCAGCCGCAGACTTGATGTGCTGCTTGGGGATAACGAGTATATGTGTGGGTGCCTGAGGGTCAAGGTCATAGAAAGCTAAAACCTTGTCGTCCTCATAAGCCTTATTGCTGGGGATTTCACCCGCAGCAATTTTACAGAAAATACAATCGGACATTACTATTCCTCCTTATTTAAGCATGCCTGCAACGATACCACTTGCAGCTGCAACAGCATCGTCAAGCTTTGAAAGGTCTTTTGCGCCTGCCATAGCAAAATCGGGCTTACCGCCGCCGTTACCGCCTGCAAGCTGTGCAACTGCGCGTACGATTGCGCCTGCATTTGCACCTGCTGCAACAGCAGCCTTACCGCAGGCAACAGCAATATTTGCACTACCCTTTTCGTTGTTTACGCAAGCGATTACAGCAACTACGTCGTCGCCCTGCTCCTTCGCCTTGTCACCGAGTGAGCGGATATCGTCAGCAGACATATCCTC
This sequence comes from Acutalibacteraceae bacterium, assembly GCA_045123695.1. Lineage (GTDB taxonomy): Bacteria > Bacillota > Clostridia > Oscillospirales > Acutalibacteraceae > UBA8612. Next base: position 14,005 of record JBGVKJ010000001.1, on the reverse strand, counting down.
TGCTCTTGCGATGATGAGCTTGACTGCACCAATCTGCTCGGGTGCAGAGAAAATGTCGGCAGACTTGAGGTCTGTAAGCTGTGCGGAAAGAGCGGCAATCTCTCTCTCCTTCTCTTTAAGCTCAGCAGCCATAGCAACTGCCTTACGCTCAAGCTCGTTCACGTTGCCGAGCTTCATTGCCTTTGCGGTGTTTGCGATAAGTGAATTGAGAGAAGCGATGTACTCAACAACGCCCTTACCTGTTACAGCTTCAATTCTGCGTACGCCCGAAGCAACGGATGACTCGGAAACAATCTTAAACAGACCGAGCTTACCTGCATTGTCAACATGTGTACCGCCGCAAAGCTCTGTTGAGAATTCGCCTGCCTTTACAACACGAACAACGTCGCCGTACTTCTCACCGAAGAGTGCCATAGCACCCATCTTCTTTGCCTCTTCAATAGGCATTTCTGTGCTTGATACTGCACAGGCAGAAAGAATAACCTCATTAACTTTATGCTCAACAGCTGCAAGCTCTTCGGAAGTGAGAGCAGAGAAATGAGTAAAGTCAAATCTCATAGCGCTGTCGTTTACAAGCTGACCTGCCTGCTCAACGTGTGAACCGAGGATTTCACGAAGAGCCGCCTGAAGAAGGTGAGCTGCTGTATGATTTCTCTTTGTAGCCTCTCTTACCTCTTCGTTATATACGGTAACAGCCTTATCGCCGACCTTGATGCCGTCACCGACAAGTGTACCCTGGTGAAGGTATGCACCGTCGGGATCTTTTGTGGTTTTTGTAACCTCAAATACGCTCTCGCCTATTCTGATTACACCGCAGTCGCCTACCTGACCGCCGCTCTCTGCATAGAATGATGTCTTATCAAGCACAACTACTGCGTTGTCACCGTCGTTGATAAAGTCTTTTCTCTCACCATCTGCAACAAGTGCAAGTACAACAGCATCTGTGTTGTTTTCGGTGTAACCCGTAAACTCGGTAGCGGCAATATCCTTGAATGAAACGCCGTTGCTTCTCCAGTCGGAGTCTGCAGCGTTTCTCTTTACGCTCTTTGCAAGGAGTCTTGCTTCTTCAACAAGCTGACGGAATTTCTCCTCGTCAACAGTCATATTATTTTCGCTTACGATTTCCTTTGTAAGGTCAATCGGGAATCCGTATGTGTCCTGAAGCTTGAAAGCATCTTCGCCCGAAAGCACACCGCCCTCAGCCTTTTCCATCATTTCGTTAAGCAGGCCGAGACCCGAGTCGATAGTCTTGTAGAAGCTCTCCTCTTCCATAGAGATGACCTTCTTGATGTAATCCTGCTTCTCAACAAGGTTGGGGTATGCGTTCTTGTTTTCCTCAATAACAGTGTCGCAGACCTCGGAAAGGAAGGGTCTGTCGATACCGATGAGTCTGCCGTGACGTGCGGCACGGCGGAGAAGACGGCGAAGAACATAACCTCTGCCGCTGTTGGAGGGAAGGACACCGTCGCCTACCATAAAGGTTGTACTTCTGATATGGTCGGTGATAACACGAAGTGAAACATCCTTCTTTGCATCGTCGTGGTAGTTGATACCTGCGATGCTGATGATGTGCTTCATAATGTTCTGAACGGTGTCAACCTCGAAAAGGTTGTCAACATCCTGCATTATGCAAGCAAGTCTTTCAAGACCCATACCTGTGTCGATATTGGGGTTTGCAAGACGGGTGTAGTTATTCTTACCGTCGTTTTCAAACTGAGTGAAAACAAGGTTCCAGACTTCAATAAATCTGTCGCACTCACAGCCTACCTTACAGTCAGGGCTGCCGCAACCCTTTGAAGGACCTCTGTCGAAGTAAATCTCCGAACAGGGGCCGCAGGGGCCTGCACCATGCTCCCAGAAGTTGTCCTCTTTGCCGAAGCGTACCATGTGTGAGGGGTCAACGCCGACCTCTTTAGTCCAGATGTCGTAAGCCTCATCGTCCTCGAGATAAACGCTGACATAGAGAAGCTCTTCGGGAATTTCGAGCACCTTTGTGAAGAATTCCCAAGCCCAGGCTGTTGCCTCGTGCTTGAAGTAATCGCCGAATGAGAAGTTGCCGAGCATTTCAAAGTATGTGCCGTGACGTGCTGTTTTACCGACATTCTCAATATCGGGTGTACGGATACACTTCTGGCAGGTTGTAACTCTCTTTCTGGGGGGAGTTACTTCGCCTGTGAAGTATTTTTTCATCGGAGTCATACCTGCGTTGATAAGCAGGATACTCTTGTCACCCTGAGGCACAAGAGAGAAGCTGGGCATTCTCAGATGCTCCTTTGACTCAAAAAAAGCGAGATATTTTTCTCTTAATTCGTTAAGACCTGTCCACTGCATTTTATTCAAAATCCTTTCAGAATAATTTACTTAATAAGTTAAAATTACTGCGGCAACAACAAGAGTTTTGTCACTGCGGTTTGCTATTGAATGTTTCTGACCGCCGAGGCAAAGGCAACTGTCACCCTTATAAAGGGTTACCCATTCGCCGTCGTCGTAATACTGAGCCTCGCCCTCAACGATGTAGAAGATTTCCTCTTCGTTTTCGTGCACGTGCTCACCGATTGAGCAACCGGGCTCAAGAGTAAGTGTCGCAACAAGTCTTGACTTGCCCTTATACTCGCCTGCGTCAAGCAGGTTTGTAACAACAACCTGACCGTCACCGTCACGCATATTTACTTTAACGGAGCTGTTCATTTCTTCTGCTCTTTTAATCATATCTTTCTTCCTTTCGTTTTTTTTATAATCAATATACGGGAGTTGCCTTATATCAAGTTAACCGCCGTGTCTTTATCAACAGTAATTTCGGCTTGTGCACCGCGTGATTCAACGGTATATTCCCCATCGGGAAGCACACAGCTGAGATTGCCGCTTATATCTGTTTCAAACACAAACTCATCACCGCTTGCATTTGTAAAAACAACTTCTTCATCTGCATATCCGCTTAAATCAACCGTATAAGCGTTACCCATCTGCATAATTGCCGCCTCAACAGCGAGCTTTGCATTAACCATCGGGTAACTTCTGTAACCTATATCGGTAAAATGCTTTTCTTCGGACGCTTCAACTGTATCGATAGTGTTTTCACAGACAATCTTTTTTACCTCGGGTGCGGTAAGGCTCGGGTCAACCGACCAGACGAGTGAAGCAACACCCGTTACAACAGGGGCTGCCATTGATGTACCCGACTTTGTTGTGTAGTCATTTTCAGTAGTGCAGCTGTAAACCATAACACCCGGTGCACAGATATCAACCGTATCACCGACGTTTGACGATGACGACTGCATATATCGGTTGCCGTTGTTAGCCGCACTGCCCACGATAATAACTCTGTCGAGTAAATCCTGCTTTGTGATACCTGAAAACGGAAGGAAAACCCTGCCCTCTTTAAATGAGCAGAAAAGACCGTTCTGCGACGCGTTCACCGCATAGCCGCCGTCATTACCGTTACCTGCAGACTGTACAACAAGAAAATCGTATCCCTTACTGAGCAGTGAGCCCATAGCGTAGGAATAAAGCATTGCATCGAAATTATTTACAATTGAGGGAAACTTTTCGGATTTCTCTGAAATTGAAGATGAGATACCAACAGAGAAATTAATAACTTTAGCACCTGCTTTTACAACCTCGACAAAGCCGACAAGCACTGCAAGGTCGGGAATCCAGAGCTGACCATCAGACGGAGTCCAATCTACACAGATAAGTGTTGAATCCTGACATATACCGCTGATACCCGTACCGTTGTCACCCTCGGCAGCGATAATACCTGCAACGTGGGTGCCGTGGCTGTTAGGTCGGTTGCGCGAAGCTTCTTTTGAGCTCGGAAAAACTATCTTACCGTCAAGCTCATCGTGTGATATATCGAATCCGCCGTCAACAACGCCTATATCGATATTCTCGTAAAGGCTGTCGTAACCCCACGCACCTCTTGCATCAATTGCCTCAAGCCACCAATTGTTACCGTAGGGGCTTGATTCATTCCAATACTCCTCATACCAATCGTAATCGGTAAACGGGTCATCGGGTGTGTACTGCGCTTCAATCTTACGTGCGGGAGTGACGGTAGCCATAGCAACCGCACTGTGAGAGCTGAGTTTATCGCAAAGTGCTGTAAGTCCGTCAAGGTCTGTAGGAGCGGTTCTGACAACACAAAGCCCGAGGTCAGGTATACTGCCTACGGTAACACCGCCCGAAGCCTTAAGTGCATCAAGCTTTGAGAAAAAGCCTGCATCCTCATTGAATATTATCATTACGGTGTTTTTGACATAACCTGTAGTTTCATCAATCGCCTCAATATCGCCGTCGTCAATTTCGCCGATAAATTCGTCACGCTGAACAAACAGCGAAAGCACGTCGGCAAAAAGCTCTTCAACACCGGCAAAGCCGATTTCTCCGCCGAAACCTGATAAAGCGGTAAGCACAGCCATAATAAAACTTAAAACAGCCTTCATCAAAAACACCTCCATTTCTACTATATCTTATATATAATAATATATATATATTAATTTGTCACTATCTGCAAGAGAAATTTTTTAAAAAATTTATGAGAAATCAGCTTAACGCAGTTATATATTGCCCGCACTGAAAAAATATGCTATAATTCCCGTGTCATTGTCGGGGAAGCAGGTGTGACTCCTGCACGAGCCCGTCGCCGTGAGGTATATTTTTCACTGTCTCTCCTGCCCGATGCCGCAAATCGGGGACAAGCCATTGGGATTTTTATTCCCGAGAAGGCGGAAAGACAGATACCGCAGTCGAAATACCCGGATGACAATTGCCTGCGAACAATGGTTACGAGTGCTGACCGTTCAGGGACAAAACAAAATAAAATAATCAAAGGAGACACAACCATGCAAAAGACACGAATGAAAAAAACGTTGTCTGCGCTTGTTTGTGCGGTGCTTGTTGCGGCCATAGCACTCGGCACATTCGGATGCGGACAAAAGCCAGCCGAAGGCGAAACCAACGCTGTTACGACAGAATTCAAATTCAGCGTAACCGATGCTGACGGCAAAACAACCGACTTCACCGTCAGCACAAACAAGAAAATCGTCGGCGAAGCATTGCAGGATGAGGGGCTTATTTCAGGTGAAGAAGGTCAGTACGGACTATACGTCAAAACCGTAAACGGCATAACACTCGACTACGATAAAGACGGTATGTACTGGGCATTTTATGTCAACGACACAATGGCTCCTACGGGCGTAGATATGACAGAAATCAAGCCCGGTGAAGTTTACTCATTCAGGGCGGAAAAATGAAACTGAATGTACGTGAAACAGCAGTTTTCAGTATGCTGGGTGCGATGATGTTTGCATCAAAAGTGCTGATGGATGTACTGCCGAATATTCACCTTATCGGCACATTTATAGTTGCAATAACCGTAGTTTACCGTAAAAAAGCACTGTATCCGCTGTACATTTTCGTGTTTGTTACAGGCTTACTTAACGGCTTTGCAACATGGTGGCTGCCTTATCTCTATATCTGGACAATACTTTGGGGCATCGTAATGCTGCTGCCGAAAAAGCTGCCCGAAAAAGCAAAACCGTTCATTTACTCTGCAGTATGTGCTCTGCACGGATTTCTTTACGGAATTCTCTACGCACCTGCTCAGGCACTGATTTTCGGTCTGAATTTCAAAGGAATGCTGACCTGGATTGCCGCAGGCTTCGCCTTTGACATAACCCACGGCATAAGCAACTTTGTGTGCGGCCTGCTGATATGTCCGCTGATAATACTGCTTAAAAGATTAACCCCTAAAACCAACAGCTATTAAAACAAAAAATCCCCGTCTGCGACTCATCATCACAGACGGGGATTGATTATTTATATTGGAAAATTATTCTTCTTCCATTCTTGCCTTTGCGTCTTCGATAACCTTCTGCTGAACGTTCATCGGAGCATCCTCATAACGGACAAACTCAAAGCTGAAGTAGCCTCTGCCCTGAGTTACCTGACGGAGAACTGTTGCAAAGTCGCCCATTTCAGCCATGGGAACTTCTGCTACGAACTCCTGAAGAGAAGGCTCATCGCACGGACCCATACCGATAACACGGCCGCGGCGCTTTGTAATATCGCCCATTACATCGCCGAACTTTGACTCGGGCATATAGACCTTAAGAAGGCCGACAGGCTCGAGAATTGTGGGCTGTGCCTCGGGGATAGCTGCCTTGAATGCAAGAGCAGCGGCTGTCTTGAATGCCATTTCGGAAGAGTCAACAGGATGGTAAGAACCGTCGTGAAGAGCAGCCTTGATACCTACCATCGGGTAGCCTGCGATAAGGCCCTTTGCGATACACTCGCGAAGACCCTTTTCAACTGCAGGGAAGAAATTCTTCGGAACAGCACCGCCGACAACTTCGTCAGATGTGAATACGAAATCCTCTTCGCCCATATACGGTTCAAAGCGGATCCAAACGTCACCGAACTGGCCGTGACCGCCGGACTGCTTCTTATGACGGCCCTGCTTGTCAACAACCTTACGGATAGTCTCTCTGTATGCAACTCTCGGTACTGTGAGGTCAACCTCTACGCCGAACTTAACCTTGAGCTTGGACTTGACAACGTCAAGGTGCTGTTCACCAAGACCGCTGACAACCTGCTCACGGGTTTCTTTGTTTATAGCAAATTTGATTGTGGGATCTTCTTCTGCAAGGCGGAGCATACCGGAAGCAACCTTCTCTTCCTCACCCTTCTTGCGTACGTTTACTGCCATTGAGAAGCAGGGTGCAGGGAAGGAAACAGGCTCAAGCTCAACCTCGTTCTTCGGTGCATAAAGTGTATCGCCTGTAATAGTGTTAGCAAGCTTTGTAGCAGCACCGATATCACCTGCAGGGATGCAGGCAGCATCTTCCTGCTTGCCGCCGCGTACTGTAACGAGTTTACCCATACGCTCGGGCTCACCTGTACGGGAGTTTATAGCCTGAACGTCGGATGTGAGCTTACCGGATACAACCTTGAAGTATGACATCTTACCGACAAACGGGTCAGCAACAGTCTTGAAACAGATAGCTGCAAGAGGACCGTTTTCGTCGCACTCGATGCCGCCCTCGTTAAGGTTGGTAGCGTCGGGAGCAAAGTTTGCAATACCGTCGAGAAGCATATCGACAGCATCCATTGTATAACCTGCGCAAGCGAATACGGGTACAACAGCACCTGAAGCAATACCGGACTTAAGACCGTTTACGATTTCTTCCTGAGTGAATGCTTCACCCTCGAAGAATTTTTCCATAAGTGCATCGTCAGCAGAAGCAACAGCCTCGTTGAAGATATCTCTCATAGCGTTAACACGTGTATCGTCAGGCATATCGATTTCGTTTGCGTTGCCGTATGTGTATGAATAAGCCTTGTTTGTAACAAGGTTTACATAGCTTACAATCTTACCGTCAACAATCTGGGGTACTACCATCGGGCAAGCAGATGCACCGACCTGAGCGACGATTGTGTTGAATGTACGGTAGAAGTCGTTGTGCTCTGTATCAAGTCTTGTGACAGCGAACATCTTTGCGATGCCTCTCTTGTTTGCTGCCTTGAGAGCCTTCTCTGCACCGACATCAAATTTCTCCATACTGCCGCCGACTACGATAAGTGCGCACTCAGCTGCACGGATACCCTCGGCAATACCGCCTGCAAAGTCGAACATACCGGGAGTGTCGAGAAGATTTATTTTGCAGTTATTCCACTCAAGAGGAGCAACTGCTGTAGAAACCGACGCTGTGCGACGCTTTTCTTCGGGGTCGAAGTCAAGCACTGTATTTCCGTCAGCAACGCGACCGAGACGGTCAGTTGCCTTGGCGATATAAAGCATAGCTTCGGCGAGAGTTGTCTTACCTCTGTCACCGTGGCCTGCAAGAGCTATGTTACGGATGTCTTTTGCGTTATACGCTTTCAATGTGGTTTCCTCCTTAAGGTCGGCAATAATAAACCGACCGTAAATATACAAAATGAAGTCTATATCCGCCGAAAGGCGAATACTATGGTGAATTATAACATAACTTTTTCGCGTTTTCAAGAATTTTTTTAGAAATTGCACAAAAAATTTACATTCACAGCACTTCTTTTTATGAAATTCTTTTTTTGCAAACCTATGCAAAAACATTTGCCATATCGCCTATAATGATATATAATAGGGATAATGTATTTAAAAAACACAATATAAAGCGAGTGAGGCAAATGTCAAAAATCGCATTTAAGATAATATCCGCAATCCTTGCAACCGTAATAATATGCCTGTCTTTTACCGCCTGTTCAAGCACGGTAAAAGATGCTGAGTTGCGCTGTCCTATGGCAAACGAACCCGTTTCGCTCGATCCGCAGACTGCAGACACATCCGAAAGCCTTACCATTGCGGCAAACTGCTATGAAACGCTGATGAAATCCGACTCCGAAGGTAAAATCATGCCTGCTGCAGCCGAAAAAATGACATCATCAACCAACGGACTTGCATACAGATTCACCCTTTACAACGACAACAAATGGCACATCAACTCCAACCACGAAGAAATTTTCGGAGAAGGATACGAAGATGCTATTGACCTGAGAGTTACCGCTCACGATTTTGTTTTCGGTATCCGTCGTGCGCTTATGCCCGACACCAAGTCGCCCGGTGCATACCGACTTTATATGATTAAGAATGCCGAAAAGGTACACAAAGGTCTTCTGCCGCCCGAACAGCTCGGAGTTACCGCAATTGACGACTTCACCTTGCAGATTGAGCTTGAATATGCAAGCAGTGAATTTATGCAGGTGCTTACCGAGCCTATAACAGCACCGTGCAACCGAGAATTTTTTGAAGCTACCAAGGGCAGATACGGACTCAGTGCCGAAACAATACTTTGCAATGGCTCATTCTATCTCTCACGCTGGTACGCAGGCAACAACATAGTACTGCGCCGCAACGAGGATAACGCTCACTCTGCAGCAAAAGTGTACTCGCTGACTTATGCATTCACGCAGGATGAGCAGGTAATACTCGACAACCTGCTTGACCGTAAGTATGCCGTTGCCGAATTGACTGCGGCACAGGCAGAGAAAGCAAAAGATAAGAAGTGTAATGTTCACGAAATACAGAACACCTTATGGGGTTTGGCTTTCAACTGCTCCGACCCGATTATGAGCAACCCCAAATTCAGGCTTGCACTCGTAATGTCAACCGATTTTAACGAGATACTTTCATCGGCAAACGACAAGCCGAGCCAAGCTTCGGGTATAATTCCTCCGTCCTGCACAATAGACGGTAAATCCGCTCAAATCGTCTTACCTGCCGTCAAACTGCCTGCCAATGATACCACAACCGCAAAGAAGTATTTTGACGAATGTATGCAGGGCAAAGAATGTTCTTTCAACGTCCTTTGTACGCCGGAATACGAAAACGCAATCCGCCAGACAATACAGAATTGGCAACAGCTTTTCGGTATAAAATTCTCGGCAAAAGTTGAAGTTGTTGACGCAGATGAACTCAAGGAAAGAGTACGCAAAGGCAACTACCAGTGTGCGGTTGCGCCAATATCAACCAACGCCGAAACTGCAGTAGAATTCCTCTACTCATTCCGCGACCCGAGCAACATCTGCCGTTATACTTCGGAGAATTTCAACACTCTCCTCTCACAGCTTCTTACGGCAAGCTCTGCAAACAGCGTGGCACAAGGCTGTGCTGCGGCACAAAATTATCTGATACAAAACTCCGTAATTATACCGCTGTTTTTCCAAAGCAGATATATTGCAACAAACCCGAAAATCACATCAGTAAAAATTCTCAGCTCCGGCGATGTTGTTTCGCTTTGTGAAACGGAGCTTCTCAAATAAAGTAAGGATAAATATTTATGAGCAAAAACCAAAAATCAATATCGGCGGTAAGCTGGATTCTCGTTGCCGTATGTATGTCGATAATATTTGCGCTGTCGCATCAGCCCTCCACCGAGTCGGCTGAGCTCAGTATGGCTGTGATGGGCTTTTTCGCAAAAATATTCGCAGCTTTTATAGAGCTTATCGGTCACGATGTGTTCCGCTCAATCGCACACGCACTCGAATACTGCGGACTCGGTCTGCTTTTATTCAACGCGATTTATCATACAACCAAACAACCGAAAATCTTACTTCCTTTTTTAATAGGCGTGTTATACTCCGTTACGGATGAAATACACCAGATATTTATTGAGGGAAGAGCTTTTCAGTTTATCGATATTGCGGTAGACGCACTCGGAAGTGCTGTCGGTGTTGCCGCAGGCTACGCAATATACAAAATTATCTGTCATTTCAGAGGTAAGAAACTTGAAGAAAAACGATGAATTTGAACTCCTGATAACCGGTATGACAGCCGAAGGCAACGGTGTAGGTCACAAGGACGGTATGGCTGTTTTTGTCAGCAACACCGCAGTAGGCGACACTGTGCTTGCCCACGCAATAAAAGTTAAGAAGAATTACGCTGTAGCAAAGGCTATGGAAATCATTACGCCATCTGCCGACAGAATAGAGGCCGATTGCCCCGTATTCAACCGATGCGGCGGCTGTGTTTACCGCCATATCAGCTACGATGCAGAGCTTAAAATCAAGCAACAAAAGGTTGACGACGCATTCAAGCGAATCGGCGGACTCGATGTAACACTTCAACCAATAGTCGGCTCGGCAAAAACCGACTTCTACCGCAACAAAGCACAGCTCCCCGTAGGCAATGAAAAAGGCAATATCAAAGTCGGCTTCTACTCATTCCACAGCCACCACATTGTCGACTGCGGCTGTTGTAAATTACAGCCCGAAGTTTTTTCGGAAATCGCTGAAAAATTCAAGAGCTGGGCGGAAGAAAACAACATATCTGTTTATGATGAATTAACTCACAAAGGACTTCTGCGACACCTCTATATCAGAGGCTCAAAGGGCAACAAAAATTTATCCGTTTGCGTTGTAATTAACGGCAACGCTCTGCCCGAAGCAGACTCGCTGTGGCAAGCAATTTCACCACTCGGTGTAACGGGACTCAGCATAAACATAAACCGTGAAAAAACAAATGTTATCCTCGGTGACACCGTAAAAGAGCTTTACGGCAAGGCTTATATTGAGGATTCTCTGCTTGATACTGAGTTTGGAATTTCGCCGCTCTCTTTCTATCAGGTCAACCGCGACCAGACAGAAAACTTGTATTCACTTGCCGCAGAGTATGCCGCACTCACACCCGAAACAGTACTGCTCGATATGTACTGCGGAGTCGGCACAATAGGTCTGACAATGGCGAGAAAAGTTAAAGAACTGATTGGCGTCGAGATTGTTGCCCCTGCTATTGAAGATGCAAAAAAGAATGCGGCACTCAACTCAATCAGCAACGCACGCTTCATCTGCGGTGACGCATCAAAAGCGGCTGATGAACTGAAAAAAGAAGGCATTAAGCCCGATGTAATAATCCTCGACCCGCCCAGAAAAGGATGCGACGAAGCACTGATAAAAACAGTTGCCGAAATGTCACCCGAGCGTATAGTGTATGTATCGTGCGACCCTGCAACCCTCGCACGCGACTGTGCGATTTTCGCAACCCTCGGCTATACAGTAGCCGAAAAAGCCGACGGCACACACTTTGTAACACCCGTAGATATGTTCCCCAGAACAGCACACGTCGAGACGGTTGTTCTTTTGTCCCAACGCAGACCGGACACACATATCGACATAAAGTTTGACCTTTCAGAGCGTGATATTACTGCCGCTGAAACAAAGGCAACATATCAGGAAATCAAGGACTATGTGCTTGATAAACACGGTATTAAAGTGTCAACTCTTTATATTTCACAGGTAAAGGCTAAGTGCGGTATTATCGAAAGAGAGTGCTATAATAAGGGTGAAGGCAAAAGCCGAGTACCGCAATGCCCAAAAGATGCTATCATGGATGCATTGAGGAATTTTAGAATGATATAATTTAAAATTGAACATTCACACATTCGACTAATCTCCTATTATAAGGTAGAATAAAGCTACTAAAATAATAGGAGGCTTTTATTATGTCAAACAAAAAATCTATCAGTTACCGCCAAGTTGGTGATTATTTAATCCCTAATCTCATCTTACCACCTGAAGAAGCAAATGTTGCTCTCGGCAAATGGGGAATGATGCACAAAGATTATCTTCAAAAGAATAAGAAGGTATTTTTCAATACACTGCTTATGCAAGGCAAACTGTATCAGTACTGCGCTGAGGTTGAAAAGCAGGCAAAAGAAATGTTTGAGTTTTTGATTAAACAGATAAAAGTAAGTGAAGCTGTTACAGAGGAATTGAAAGAACAAAAACAATGGGAGTGGGTGCAGATACTGGGCTACATTCAGCAACAAGCAAAAGAAATTGTACTTGATGAACTGATATACAAATAAAAACAGCCAGGCATTTGAATATTGTATAGCAACAGCACGACTTTCAAGAAACTGTAAGCCGTGCTGTTGCTGTTATGCGTATGTTTTTATAATTTCTTCTGCAATAATCCGTTTTGAAATGCATCGGTCCATTGCCTGTTTTTCTATGTAGCGATGTGCCTCCGGTTCATCCAATTTGAGTTCGCGGATAAGTATCCATTTTGCCCGGTTGACGATACGGATTTCTTCCATTTTTTCTTCAATGGATAGTGCTTTCTTTTCTGACTTTCTCAAGCGTTCCCTTGCACTTGACATCCAGTTGAGGGCTGTTAACAAAGTGGGTTTTGAGGTTGGCTTTGGAAGCGTGAAAACACCGTGTAAGCTCACTGCCTGTTGTATTTTGTCTATTTATAATATTATACAGAAATATCATCTCTCATTAAACGAGATATATAATCCTACAATAAGAGATATAATATCTGCATACAGGCGATTAAAACGCATATTTAGAAAAAGCCAAGATACCGAGTACTGTATCTTGGCTTTTGAAATTATTTGTTTCTTACACTATCTAATACCATATTTTTCAATGATATAGTCCATATCTTTATCGCCTCTGCCGGAGAGGTTGATAAGCACAGATCCCTTACCCATTGTCTTCGCCAACTTCATACCGTAAGCAACGGCATGGGAACTTTCAATAGCCGGGATGATACCCTCCATTCTGGAAAGCTCAAAGAATGCATCAATGGTTTCGTCGTCAGTAACAACATCATATTTTACTCTGCCCAAGTCGTGCAGGAATGCGTGCTCCGGTCCGCAGGATGGATAATCCAAACCGCTTGCCACGGAATACACGGGAGCAGGATCACCGTTTTCATCCTTCAGCATAATGCTGTTAAAGCCATGCATGATGCCTTCTTCACCATAGGTGAGACTTGCGGCGTGGTCACCCATTTTAATGCCTCTTCCGAGAGGCTCTACACCGTAAATATCAACGGGGTCGTTCAAAAAGCCTGAGAAAAGTCCCATTGCGTTTGAGCCCCCGCCCACACAGGCAACCACTGCGTCGGGAAGCTCACCCGTCATATCAATGAACTGTTCTCTTGCTTCAATACCAACAACACTCTGAAAGTCTCTCACCATCATCGGGAACGGATGAGGACCTACAACCGAACCAATACAATAGATGGCATCTTTATACTCCTTGCAGTATGCGGCAAAAGCGGCATCGACAGCTTCTTTGAGAGTCTGCAAGCCGTCTGTCACTTCGACAACTCTTGCGCCGAGAATCTTCATTCTTGCTACGTTAGGCGCCTGTTTCTTAATATCAACAGCACCCATATAGATATCGCACTCTAATCCAAAATATGCGGCGGCGGTAGCAAGAGCAACGCCGTGCTGACCGGCTCCTGTTTCAGCAATAACTTTTTTCTTGCCCATATACTTTGCAAGCAATACTTCGCCCATACAATGATTAAGTTTATGTGCGCCAGTGTGATTTAGATCCTCGCGCTTAACGTAAAGCTGAACGCCCGTACCGATCTTATCTGACAGTCTTGCAAGATGGGAAATCGGTGTCGGTCTGCCTTGAAATTCTTTGCGAATACGGCGAAGCTCGTTGATGAATTTGCGGGACTTGCAGATGGTCTGATAGGCTTCACTGATCTCATTCATAGCGACCTGCA